>NZ_JBFRGC010000005.1:0-354008 GCF_052115145.1 Paenibacillus sp. 2TAB26 | reverse complement strand
CTTTGACTCCGTCATTCTCAGGTTCGATCCCTGAATCCCCAGCCATTTATATGCGGAAGTGGCTCAGCGGTAGAGCATCGCCTTGCCAAGGCGAGGGTCGCGGGTTCGATTCCCGTCTTCCGCTCCAATTTTACACATCCAAAACACCTTGCAATGCAGGGTGTTTTTTTGTTATGAATAAGACATTAATAATGATGAGGGGTTCGCCATGCGCAAATTAGTATTTTTTGTAGGCGGTGCAGGAGCAGGCAAGACGACATTAGCGAAAGCGCTGGCGAAGAGGCGCAGTGTGGCCATTATTGATATGGATACGGTGCTTAGGCCGGCAGCTGTTGCGCTCATGACGCAGGCAGGACTTGATCCGAATGACCGGGATTCAAGTCTCTATAAGAAACTGTGCCGCGATTTAGGCTATCGCATTACGATGGATACTGCACTTGAGAATATTGCTAATGACGGCGATATATTTGTAATCGGGCCCTTTACGAAAGAAACAGAGACCCCGGACTGGATTGAGCAGGAGCTCTTCGCAATCGGGGCCTCTTTATCAGACGTTGAGGTAAAGGTCATATTCGTTTATCTCCGTGACGATAAGGTGCATTATGAACGAATTGTGCAAAGGGGATCTATACTCGATCAGTATAAGCTGGACAACTGGAGCGAGTTTAGTCCGTCTTTAGTGAGGAGAGAGCTGAAATGGAACATTTCAGCATCCTCAGTGCTTTATTTTGACAACTCCACGCCTCTGAACGAGCAGTCTTTAGCATCTCTAGATCAATTCGTGTATGGTGGAGACGCGTTTTAATAGCACGAACATAACAGCAGTTGAGTACCGTATGAGCATTAAAGCTTACTAGCTGTTAGTTGTTCGAAAAGCTCCTTCGTTCTGGCGGCGTCTTTCTCATTAAAAATAACGGTTAAGCCGTCAAGCTGCATGGTAATGTACGGCGGTGAGTTTTTAAATACATATAGCTTGGCAGCACCCAGCTTCTCTAAGGAAAAGTTGCCACGGGCATATTCCGCTGTCGCTGTGCCATTTGTTCTAAATCCGCTTGGGAGCGTTTCTTCAAGCGTAATTCCCTTAACGTCACTTAAATTAAAGCTGTAATCATATAAAGGGTAATCGATGGACACGATGCCGTCCTCTTTAATAGTTAGAGTAGGAGCCGTATTGTCAGATTGCACAATAAAAGCAGTCAAAGGAATGACGATCACAAGGACCAGCACGATGCCGCCGTATTGAATCCATTTTCCGGCTCGGGTTGCCATATTGACCGTTGTTCCAATTCCAACACGTTTAGGAACCATGATCGTTTGATCATCCGGGTTGTAGTAAGTAGAGCCATTAATCCAGTAGTGGTCGTCATCGGCAACAATACTTTGGCCGTCTGTTTCGGCAAGGCTTTCTTCAACCGCCTGTATCTTGTTATGTACAAAAAAGATGCTGCACAGCGGCAAGAGGGATACCATGACAATACCAATCATCCACTGCGTAAAGCTCAGCGAGCTCCCCTGTGTTAAAATCATATAAGCAACAAAAGCATTAATGCTCTCAAAAACAGCAAGGCTAGGCCAAAGCATGGACCAATAACGACGTGCTGCGCGGTTAATAGCGGCGTTGATGTCGTGGTTTTTGCTGTATACCTTCGTCTTCATTTTGCCAAAGGCAGTGTAAATGACGAATAAGATCGCTGTCATCGCGAGTGAGGCAATCCCAGTCATTTTTAAGAGAACGTCGCTGTTAAACAAGGAAACGATAATTGGGACGACAGATAAAAGAGCAGGAATTAGGAACCAATAGGGAGAAACAAGCATCGATTTTTTGAGCTGCGTTACTTTGGTATCGATACGGATCACTCGTTTTTCTCCGACAAACCATTGTTTATCCCGTTTGAGAGCAGCGGCTTTATGATGGATTTTGTTGAAAGGAAGTTTGGATGTATACAAAAAAATTGCAAACCAAAGCAGCATGTAAGTAAAGGCCAGTGAAAAGTATTTATCGAGCAGGAAAAAAGGCACTAAGGTTATTAACGTAATGCCAGCATACACAAAATATGATTTTTTATATTTTTCTTGAAGCTGCTTCATTTCTGCATCCTCGAAGGCATGTGCAGGAAACGTAACGCCAAACAATATATGATTGCTTGGTAAGGCTTGCTTCAAAAAAATAACAAGAATAGTGATGTAGGCAATAGCTGCTGGAACGATTAAAATAATATTGTTCATGAAAGGTCTCCTATTCTGGCAGGGGATGATTTTTGCTCATTGCGGCTTTAAAGATGTTCGAGCAAATGTGCATAAATTGTTCTTGCTCGATACCTTTAAGACTAGCCTCAGAAATAACAAGCTTTAATTCATACTCCAGCTTTTGGCTAAAATCGGGTTGCTTGCTCCATTCGGTGCGTACCTTGGCCCCATGACGGCGATCAATAGAAATGTATCCCTCGTTTTTGAGAAGGGCATAGGCTTTGTTCACGGTCATGGCATTTACCCCTAAATCATCAGCGAGCTGTCTTACCGTTGGCAATTTCTCCCCATAATTGAGTCCGCCTACGCCAATTCCGATGACAATTTGGTTGCGGAGCTGGACGTAGATCGGTATATCACTGTTGTAGTCGAGCGTCATAATCATCGGATCACCCCTAGCAATAAAGTATCATTTGTATTAGAGATGTTAATACAGATTATACAAAATGTCAAAATGCAGCTGAATCATTTGGACAGGCAGTCCTTGGCATGGCTATAATAAACAGAAGAAGATTTTCCTCATTTCATAAAAATATAATAAGCGATTAGCCAATAAAATTATTACTCAAGGAGAGACGATTATGATCAGATTCGGCGTTATCGGTACAAACTGGATTACAGAGTCATTTATTTCTGCGGCGAGCGAGGTTGAAGATTTCAAACTAGCTGCTGTCTATTCGCGTTCGATAGAAACAGCGAGTACATTTGCGGAGAAACATAGTATTGCTGCTACATTTACGGATATCGAAGAGATGGCGGCAAGTGGACAAATTGATGCGGTATACATTGCTAGTCCAAACTCATTTCATGCCGCTCATGCGATTGCTTGTATGAAACATGGCATTCATGTGCTCTGCGAGAAGCCGATCGCTTCGAATGCGCATGAGCTGCGCCAGATGATTGCGGCTGCGAAGGAAAACGGCGTGCTGCTCATGGAGGCGTTAAAGTCGACGATGCTGCCAGGGTTTAAGGCTGTTCAAGACAACATCGACAAGCTTGGAACGATACGGCGTTATTTTGCGAGCTATTGCCAGTATTCGTCTAGGTACGATGCCTATAAGGCGGGTACGGTGCTTAATGCTTTTAATCCTGTATTCTCAAACGGAGCGCTTATGGATCTTGGCATTTATTGCGTCTACCCGCTTGTAGCCTTATTTGGCAAGCCGGATGTGATTAAAGCGACTGGTGTCATGCTGGATTCTGGCGTGGATGGGGAAGGAAGCATCGTTCTTCAGTATGAGAGCATGGATGCGGTCATCATGTATTCCAAAATTACACATTCATCGCTGCCATCGGAGATTCAAGGGGAGAACGGCAGTATCGTAATCGATAAGATCAGTGAAATAGGGAAGGTTGAAATCCAATACCGCAACGGAACAAGCGAAGATATTTCGCAGCCTTCAAATAGCAAGTCGATGTACTATGAAGCGAAGGAATTTATCGAGCTGATTAAAGCTGGACGTACGGAGTCATCCATTAACACGTTTGCAAATTCACTCGTGACGCTGGAGATTATGGATGAGGCAAGAAAGCAGATTGGACTCGTCTACCCTGCTGATGCTATAGAAACGAAATAATATAACAGGAGCGGCGTGCAGCCGCTTCTTTTTTTATATACTTATTCGTGACTAATTGYCTATTTTTCACAGCAGCCGTTGACAAAGGGATTTAATAATGTCATTATGATAATATCAAATCGAATAAATGATATGGATCGGAGTGCAGCAGCAATGGTCGAAAATGAATCCAATTACGCAGCAGATCATTACCGATCACCTGATGGCGCGCCAGCAGATATCGTCATCTTTACGATCGTAACGACTGAAAGGCAAACGCCTAAGAAGGCGCTGCCTACGAGGGAGCTGCAGGTGCTGCTGATCAAGCGGAACATATGGCCCTTTGAAGGGCAGTGGGCGCTGCCAGGCGGCTTTACGATGGAAAATGAGACGGTATATGACTGTGCTATACGCGAGCTGCAAGAAGAGACAGCGGTTGAGGACGTGCATATTGAATATTTTAACGTGTATAGCACGCCTGGCCGTGATCCAAGGGGCTGGATTATCTCGCATGCTTTTCTAGCGCTCGTAAACGAATGTACACTTGAACAAAGGGCTGCGGCTGTAGATGCATCGGATGTACAATTGTTTACAGTCGAAGAAGCGCTTCAAATGGATTTGGCGTTTGACCATAAGCAAATCTTGATCGACGCGCTGCAAGAGATTCGCAAGAAAATGCTGACTACGAAGATAGCAAAGGAGTTTCTGCCAGAGGAGTTTACGCTTAGTGAGCTGTATCAGGTAATAAAAACGGTTGTTCCTGACTTTGAGGAGAAAAATTTCATTCGCAAATTGACCTCAACGAAAAGCCGCAGCACGATTATTGAAGAGGCGACGGATACGAATGGAAATCCGAAGCAATCCAATCAATATTCGCAGCGAGCAGCGCAATTGTACCTTTTTACAAAGGAAGAGCCAAGATTGTCTATTTATAGCTGAACGCTTACGAGGAGAGTGATGTCATGCTGAAGTTTAATGGAGTAGAGCTTGGGTTAAAACAGTTTCCGAATGGGGAGACACTCATAAACGGCGATGAAATTCTAATGCATATGGCGGAATTCAACACGATCGTATGGAAATATGAGAATGATGGCGATCTGGTTAAGCTGATGTTCATCAAGAGCTATCTCGATGATCGGCGCGTTAAATGTACGTTGACCATTTATTATTTGCCGTACAGCCGAATGGATCGAGTCGAAGGTACTTCTGCTTTTACGTTAAAATATACAGCTGCCTTTATCAATAACATGAACTTTGAATCGGTAACGATTATCGAGCCGCATTCCGATGTATCGCTTGCGCTGATCGACCGCAGTATCGGCAAATATCCTACGATTCAGCTGCTTGAGCAAGTCACGAACGAAGTAGGTTTTGATTCGGAGAAGGACTATCTTTTTTTCCCAGATGCAGGGGCGCAGAAACGTTACAGCAAGGTTCAAGGCTACCAGCAGCTGGTAGGCTACAAAGCAAGAGATTTTCAGACCGGCCAAATCAAGAGTTTGGATGTCGTTGGACATACCCCGCGTGAGGGCTTTAAGGCCATCATTGTTGATGATCTTTGTTCGTATGGCGGCACGTTTATGCTTAGCGCAGAGAAGCTGAAGGCACTTGGAGCCACGCATATTTATTTACTGGTAGGACACTGCGAGCATTCGATCTATAAAGGGAAAATATTAGAAACTGATGTTATTGATAAGGTGTATACGACCGATACCATACTTCATCAAGCAGAGCATGACAAAATTCACGTATTCGCAATGGGGGGCCTATAAGATGACGCAAACATTCGTTTATCCAGCTACGCTGCTATGTGACTTTTACAAGGTGAGCCATAAAAATCAGTACCCAAAAGGAACGGAGCTCGTATATTCGACGTGGACCGCTCGCACAAGCCGACTAGATGATATTAACGAGGTTGTCGCTTTTGGCTTCCAGTCGTTTATCAAACAATATCTCATCGATTATTTTAATGAGCACTTCTTTGCAAGAACAAAGGCAGAGGTAGCGCATGAGTACAAGAGGCTCATTCAATATGCGCTTGGAGAAGCGAATCCCGATGCATCGCATATTGAGGAGCTGCACGATCTTGGATATTTGCCGATCAAGATTAAGGCGATTAAAGAAGGTGCATTAGTACCGATAAGAGTACCAATGCTGACTATTGAGAACACGAAGCCTGAATTTTTCTGGCTGACGAACTATTTGGAGACGTTGATGTCGTGCCAGCTATGGATGCCGGCTACGAGCGCTACGCTAGCTTTTGAATATCGCAAAATTTTAGAAGCCTATGCGCTGCAGACGAGCGGCGATACAGCAGGCGTACCGTTCCAAGGCCATGATTTCTCGATGCGTGGCATGGGTGCGCTTGAATCGGCGCTCGGCAGCAGCGCAGGCCATCTCCTATCGTTCACGGGAACAGATACAATACCAGCGATATTGTATTTGGAAAACTATTATAATGCGAATATAGAAAAGGAATTGGTGGGTACGTCGATTCCGGCAACCGAGCATAGCGTTATGTGCGCGCACGGGCGTGACGAGATGGCATCGTACCGCTATTTGATCAAAGAGGTATACCCAAATGGCTTCGTCTCGATCGTATCGGATACTTGGGATTTATGGAGTGTGCTTGACGTAGTCATTCGCGGCTTGAAGGATGACATTATGAGCAGGGACGGCAAGGTAGTCATTCGTCCCGACAGCGGAGATCCGGTCAAAATCATTTGCGGCGACCCGGATGGAGAGAGTGAATTCGAACGTAAAGGCGTTATTGAAATACTCTGGGATATTTTTGGCGGCACGGTTACGGAGAAGGGCTATAAGCAGCTAGATAGCCACATCGGGGCGATCTATGGGGATGCGATTACGATTTCGCGCTGCAAGGAAATTTGCGAGAAGCTGGCAGCAAAAGGTTTTGCATCGACGAATATGGTGTATGGGATCGGATCGTTCACTTACCAGTACAATACGCGGGATACATTTGGCTTCGCATTAAAATCGACGTTTACGATTGTGAATGGCGAGGAGCGCAAAATCTATAAGGACCCCAAAACAGATAATGGCGTGAAGAAGTCGCAGACAGGTCTTGTCCTCGTTACGGAGCAGGACGGGGAATTTGCCTATACTGACAATCTTAGCGCAGAGGAATATGAAGCTCGTAAAGCAGAGGATCAGCTCGAAGTAGTGTTTGAGGATGGGAAGCTAGTTCGAGATTTGACGCTGGCTGAGGTGCGCGCGAACTTATTGGCTCATTTATAAGTTATTTATCCGTGAAAATAAGATGCTCCTTCGAGCATCTTATTTTTGGTTTATTATAAATGTGTTGACAGAAGTTGGGTGATCAGATTATTATGATGTAAATCAAATGAAAGGAGGTCGATGACAATGTTCGGACTAAATTTAGAACGTAATCATGCAACTAAATATAGCAAGTCCATTTCATCGGCCTCTACGGGGCCTGTGACTATTTTCTAAAATCTTGTATGCTGCAAGCTGCAACGATTGGGAAATAAAGGCGCAAGATTAAGCCATGGACTTTTTGGGGTCCATGGCTTTTTTGTGTTCATTTGAATTTTGAGGAGATTATCGGATATGAAAGAAACGTATTATCAGCAAGTAAAGCTGCCTTCGGGGCAGGTGCATGTTTATGCAGGACCAGAGCTATTCGCGTCCTTGGATTATAAAGTGTTTGAAATGGCGAACAACAACTTACAAATACCGAATCAAGTATATATGAGCTATACGCCTGATGTGCATGTTGGCGTGGGAACCTGTATCGGTACAACAGCGGTATGGAATACGAGTGATGGCTACGTATCTCCTTCCATCGTAGGCAGTGATATCGGATGCGGGATGCGCGTACAGCTTACAAATCTGCATAAGGATGATTTGAAGGAAGTAAAGCTGCGGCGCAAGCTGGTTAAGGCTATTGAGAAATATATGCCAGTCGAGGAGCATGCAAGAGGTTACTTCTCAGATATTAGACTTGAGAATATCGTGAAGAAGGGCTTGCACGGCTTGCCGAAAAAATATATTCCTGATGCCTACACGCCGCGCAAAGCTACCTCTTTAACCCATGTGGAGAGCAGCCGCTTTGATTTTGACGAAGAGGCGCTGGATAAGTTTCCTGAAGTTGTCTGGCATCGCGCGCATCGCCAGCTCGGCACACTTGGTGGCGGCAATCATTTTGTAGAAATTCAAACGATTGAAATTGCCGAGAAAAACAGAGAAATTGCCGAAGCATGGGGGCTGTTCGACGGCCAAGTGGTCATTATGATTCATTCCGGCTCACGGGCTTGGGGAGGTGCGGTCAGTCAATATTGCAGCACGGACATTGCCAAAATGATGCGTCAGGAAGGCATAGGCACCGCTGATCCTAAGCTGCTATATGCGCCGTTATCCCATCCGCTCGGCCAAACGTATGTCAACCTCATGTACTCGGCCTTGAATTATGCGGTCGTGAATCGCCACCTGATTGCATACGCTGTCCGGGAGGCGGGCAAGGATGTGTTCGGCTCCAAATTCGAGCTGCGCACATTGTATGATCTCATGCATAACTACGCATGGGAGGAAGATCAAGATGAGCAGTCCTATTTCGTTCATCGCAAGGGTGCAACAAGAGCGCTGCCGGCAGGACATCCGGATAACCCTGAGCCGTATCGGAGCACGGGACATCCGGCGCTTATACCAGGATCGATGGGCACTGCCTCGTATATTATGGTCGGAAGCGCTGAAGGGAAAGCGAATCATTATTCCATCTGTCATGGCGCAGGACGAATCAGGTCACGGAACGCAACGAAGCAGCTCGTATCGGTAGAAGAGGTTGCTATTGCAATGCGTGTAGGCACGGATGATGAAATCGTCGTAAACCAGCGCTCTATGGAGTCGCTGGTCGATGAATCACCGCAGGCATACAAGGATGTAGATCAAATCATTGAGAGTGTAGTCAGAGCCGGGCTTGCGCAGGTCGTAGCAAAATGCAAACCGTTAGCTGCTGTCAAAGGAACCTAAATAAAGGAAAAGAAGGGGGACGAGGAGAATGTTTAACCAATATCTAGAAGTACAGTTAGTTAACGTAAATGATGAACAATCCAATTCTTTTAATTTAAGCAAAGAGAATAGCTCCACTCCTCGGACCCGTTGTTTGGTATTTGAAGGGAAGCGTGTACTGACCTCGTGTTAGCTGCATTGCTGACTATTCTTTTTCCTAGACTATGGACGATCTTGTCCATGGTCTTTTTTTTTGCAAGAAGAAGCTGAGTAAAGGAGTGTCTAGAATGACCAACATACATGAAAATATTTTGCTGGAACTGGGTAAAATCGAGCGGGAGGAACAGGTTCGCATCGTTTACGCGTGTGAATCAGGAAGCAGGGCTTGGGGTTTCCCTTCTAAGGACAGCGATTACGACGTGCGATTTATTTACGTCAGGCCGGTGGAATGGTATTTATCGATATTTGACAAAAGAGATGTAATCGAACGGCCTATAAGTGATCTTCTCGATATTAACGGCTGGGATTTGCGCAAAGCGCTTAATCTGTTTCGCAAGTCGAATCCGCCTCTGCTCGAATGGCTGCAATCACCGATTCCATACTTTACGAAATACTCAGTAGCCAAACAAATCCAAAGTGTCTCTCCGTTATCTTTCTCGCCGAAGTCGTGCATGTACCATTATCTCCATATGGCTAAAGGGAACTACCGAGAGTATCTGCAAGGCGAGCAAGTGAAAATAAAAAAGTATTTTTATGTGTTAAGGCCGATTCTTGCTTGCGGCTGGATTGCGAAGTACAACTCGATGCCTCCAAACGAATTTGATCGTTTAGTAGAGGCGCTTATTCCTGAGCAGAGCGAGCTGAGGGCTACGGTTGAACAATTGCTGCGCAGGAAAAAAGCGGGCGACGAGCTCGATTATGAGCCTAGGCTGCAAGTTATTAACTCCTATTTGGAGGAGCGAATGGTTCATTTTGAACAAATCGCACTCGAAATGGGTCAAGGGGGAACTGCGCAGGACAATCAGCTTGATGACTTGTTCCGCAGAGCATTACAAGAGGTTTGGGATTAAATAGTGTTGCTTTTAATTGATAAGTAAGGGGAAGTTAAGGATGGCTATCGTGCAAGTGAAATCGACGAACCCAAGCTTTTCGTTCGTCATTAGAAAAAACCCGGGGTCAGGCATGCTGCTGCGCGCCGTTCGCAAAGGAATGGCCTACGGCTGGTATACCGATGAAGCAACCTTCAACGTTTATTTTAAGGATGCCGACAATGAGGTTTCATACAAGCAGCATAGGCAGGACCAATTTGAGTACCTCAATGTATCGCGATATAATACGCCGCTCTTTGTACTGGGAGCGATTAATGAATTTTTTGCAGCGCCGCTTAAAGCGCAGCATTCGAGTGACACGGAGCAATACGAGCATACCTTCCATATCAATATGATTCATATTGAGCTCTTGCGTTATATTCATTTTTTTGAGAAGCATCTTACCGACTATACATTTGAAGCAGTACATCTGGCGCATAAGAGCTATTCGCTTACCATTAAGACACATAAATCGTTATATGAGCTTATGCATGTCGTTAGTGTGCTTTGTCTCTTCCTTTCGATGTTCAGCGACGAATACATCGATATTTCTGATGATGTGTTGATTAAATATGTGAAGAGTATCCAAATTATCGACGCGCCCTTTTATATACGAAGCTTGTTTGCCCGCAATTTTCTAGCTTCAAGAGACCGGTTCAAGAAATATAAAGAAGAGCTGGAGAAAACAGATCGTTATGCGGTTCAATTGGCCTTCGGCGGGACGGCTCAGCAGCGGAGAAGCTATATCGGAAGTGTGCTTCCGTTCAATAAGGCCATTCTCGATGTTGGCTGCGGAGAAGGCTTCTATGCGATTCCATTTGCATCCAAAATTGAAGACAGCTACTACGCGGTTGATATCCATGAGCCGCTGCTAGAGGTGGTAGAGCGGAAGGCGAAAGCAAAGGAACTGGACAACATCGCTACCTTTCCTTCCATTGAACATTTTCTAGAGGCTTATAACGGCGAGCAGGTGGATGTCATTTTGACCGAGGTTATTGAGCATATGAGTCTAAATGAGGCAGCTGTTCTGATACGGCAAATATGCGAACATGTTGATTTTGATTATTTTGTGCTGACAACACCTAATGCAGAGTTTAATGCTTATTATGAGCTGGAAGACTTCCGGCATGATGACCATAAATGGGAGCTTGGGCGAGCGGAATTTCAAGAGTGGCTGCTCGAAACGATTAAAGATCAATCCGTGGAAAGCCAATATGTCGCAATCGGCGATGGAGTGAACGGTATACAAACGACGCAGGGTGCGATTTTGCGGAAGAGGAGAGAGTAGCGTCAATGGAAATGAGAACGAGAGTCCATACGATTTTTATGCTGATTGGCACGACGGAATGCGGGAAAACAACCTTTGCAAATGAAGTGCTGATGCCGCAGCTGCGATTTAGGGATGACAGCAAGGGCATGAATGCGAACGTGCAATATATTTCATCCGATAGCATTAGACAAGAGCTTCTAGGCTCTGATTATGATAAATATGATCAAATCATGCTTGAAGCGAGCGATCAGGCTTTCCGCCTTTTGTTCGAGAAGCTGCGGCTGGTCACTACTTTCCCCATCAATGCGGAATTTGTTGTCGTGGATACAACAGGTTTGTCGGAGGATTTCCGGGCGAGAGTGAGGGAGGTTGCAAAGGAAAATAACTACAACCTTGAAGTCGTGCTGTTTGATTACAAGAAGCGGGATGATTATTATTCATCGGAGCGTTCGAAGAAACTGATAACGAGCCACATTAATCGTTTGCGCAAGGACGTGCTTGGTTCGCTCTCGAGGGAGAAATATAGCAAAGTTCATAAGGTGCGGGCTAAAGATTTTTATTCCCCTATGGATAAGGTTGCGAATCCGGATTATAAGATTATAATCGAGGATGCTGCTGAGTATTTGGACGTTTTTTTACCGCTGGACCAGAAGACGATTATCGTCGGTGACGTTCACGAATGTGTGGATGAGCTGAAGGCTTTGCTCGTTAGCCATGGGTTTCAACTAGAGGGCAATGTATTGGTTGAGACAGGAAAGGTCAGCGGTACAAAAGTATTGCTCGTTGGAGATTGGATCGATAAGGGAAGCCGCACTAAGGAAATCATTGATTTCCTATATACGAATCAGGATAAGTTTTTGTTTGTGCTTGGCAATCATGAAAACTTCGTCCATAAATATATGCGTGGTGAAATCAAAGGTGTGGAAGAGGAGCTGCTGCATGCCTACTTCGATTCGACTGAGGTGCTGAGAGGCGATGCTGAGCTGCTTCAGAAGTTTAATCATCTCGTATCGCTGTCGAAGCCTTTCTACAGAATGGTAGGAAAATCAGGACCATCCTATTATGTGACTCACGCGCCATGCGAGAACAAATATATTGGCAAGCTGGATGTGAATTCGATCCGTCATCAGCGCAATTTTAGACTCGACCGATCGGCGCCGATTGAAGCACAGCTTGCGTTTCTGAAGCGGGATGCAGCAGGAAACCAGCCGTATCATGTTTTTGGACATGTGGCTGCTAAACAAACATTTCGGATCAGAAATAAAATCCATTTGGATTCAGGCGCAGTTCACGGCAATCTGCTAACCTCGGTTTCTCTGTCGGTGAAGCCGACTTTCAAATCACAGAAATCGGCAATAGCCGGCATGGAAGGCGAGCTTCCTGCTCTCTTCAAAGAGGAACGCAAAGTATCGCTGCAGGAGCTGGATGATGATGAAGCCCGCAGATTGCAGTATTGCTCGCGCAATAAAATTAACTTTATTTCAGGAACCATGTCTCCTGCAGATAAGGATGAAGCGGCGGGTGAGCTGGAATCGCTGAGGAAAGGGCTGAACTATTTTATGGAGCGCGGTGTTAAAGAGGTCGTGCTGCAGCCCAAATATATGGGATCACGCTGCAATGTTTATTTGCATGCAGATATCGAGCAATGTTTTGCAGTGAGCCGCAATGGGTACAAAATAAATAAGGTTGACCTAACCGCTGTTTATGAGCGACTGCTGCAAAGATTCGGAAGCTACATGAAGGAAAACGATATATCGATGCTTCTGCTGGATGGCGAGCTTTTGCCATGGGAGGCGCTGGGAGAAGGTCTCATCGAAAAGCAGTTTAAGCCAATTGAGAAGGGGCTTGAGACAGAGCTTGCATTCCTGAAGGCGAATGGATTCGAGGAAGCGTTCGGAAAGCTTGCGCATGATTTCAAGGAAAGTGGTTTTGAAAAGGATCAGTTTCACCTTAGCAAAGGGGCTATTAATGAGAAATATGGCCTAGCCGTCTACCAAAACTTTAAACATGTTCATTCTATTCTTGAGAAAAACAGGCCAATTGATGAGCATATCAAAGCATATGAAACGTATAAGAGGCAGCTGGAGCTGTATGCCGAGGCTGGGGAGCTTGAATACAAGCCATTTTCGCTGCTCAAAATCGTATACGTAGACGGAAGCGAGCAGCTGCCAGCGTGGAAAACCTCGGAGATGTATCGTTTCCTCTCTGACGATCCATTCATCACGCTTGTTCTGTCTGATGCGGAGAGCTATGAGCTTGCAGAAAAATATTTCTACACGCTTACGGTAGACAATCATATGGAAGGTGTCGTGATTAAGCCGGAGATGCCTCAGCCGTACACGGTTCCCTATATGAAAGTGCGCAATAAGGAATACATGTCTATTATTTACGGTTATGATTATAGATTTCCGCACAAGTACAATAAGCTCATCAAGCAAAAAAATATTACGCAAAAGCTTCGTACATCATTTAACGAGTACCGGCTAGGACAGCATATGCTGGCGATTCCTTTTGCTGAAATTGCTCCAGAAAACGATGGATATCAAGCGGCTGTTGCGAATCTTTTGTTTGAGGTTGCCAAAGAGAAGGAAATAGATCCTAGATTGTAAATCATCAATATACCAAACCTCCCAAAATGGGAGGTTTTTCTACATCATTCGACCTATTATGAAATTGGTTATGGTATATATCGGAATAATATG
The DNA here is from genome assembly GCF_052115145.1 of Paenibacillus sp. 2TAB26. NCBI lineage: Bacteria > Bacillati > Bacillota > Bacilli > Caryophanales > Paenibacillaceae > Paenibacillus > Paenibacillus sp. 2TAB26. Next base: position 340,156 of record NZ_JBFRGC010000005.1, on the reverse strand, counting down.
GAATACTGGTATATGTAAAAAGTCCTAGTAAAAAGCAAAGTTGTCGAAAGACAATGACGCAAAGCCAACAGGCCTAAAGGAAATTTCCAAAGGTGGCTGGGTTGCCAAAAGGATGAGTGATAACATACCTATATCCTCTCCTTAAAAACTTCAGGTTACCGCCTACGTTATGAATAAGAGGGGATATTTAGCAATGAAACAAATGATTAAACGTTTTAATGGCAATGTTAATGTTGGTAGTTTTAATATTGTTCAAAAGTTAGCTAATTTAGGCTACTGGGAGTTTGACCATATTCGCAGAGAAGCATCCTGGTCGAATCAAATGTTCGAAATATATGGTATGAAATCTGATTTCTCGATGACGATTGAACAATTTTTTGAGTTCGTGCATCCCGAAGATCGTGAGCGCGTTAATGAGCAGTTCCACCTTGCAATTGAATCAAAAAAGGAAAGCGTTTCCGAGTACAGAATCGTTCGTCAGGGCGGTGAAGTTAGACATGTGGTGGAAAACATTACGTTCATACGGAATGCCGAAAACGAGATATTGTTGACGATAGGCATGATTCAGGATGTTACGGAAAATAAAAAAATACAGCATCGCCTCACACTAGAAGAGCAGCTTTATAAATCGATATTTGAAAACAATCCTGATGCTGTCTTTTCTTTAGACGCACAAGGGCGTTTTTTGTCATGCAATTCAGTGCTTGAGCAACTTTTTGGATATACGAAAGAGGAAATTATTAATGATAGTTTTCATAAATTTGTAGATGCCGCAGCGCTGGATAAAACGATTCAATATTTTGAGCAAACGGTCAAGACGCTGAATCCTCAAAACTATGATACGACAGGCATTACGAGAACAGGGCAAACGGTCGAATTTAATGTGACCAATATTCCAATCATTATTAATAAAAAGCTTATCGGTGTCTACGGCATTGCCAAGGATATTACGCAGCAAAAAATGATTGAGCAGTCGTTGACTGAGACCGAATTAAAATACCGCAGTATTGTCGAGCAATCCATTGTCGGTATTTTTGTCGCGCAGAAAAACAACTTCGTTTATTCAAATGATCAGCTCAATAAAATGTTCGGTTATGACTCCTTGATCGGTATGGATATTATACAGACGATTCATCCCTCAGACCGTGAAGCCGTCGTTAATCAGCTAACGAAGTTACAGGAGGGGCAGTCTTTATCTAATTTCTGCCACAGAGCCATTAAACAAGATGGGACGAATATTCATTGCGAAGTGCACTATAATCAAGTGTCAAATATGGGTGAGCAAGCGATCGTTGGCGTAGTCCTTGATATTACGGATCGAAGCAAGGCTGAGGAATTAAATCAATATTTGGCTTACCACGATTATTTAACGGAGATGCCAAATCGCAGAATGTTTGAAGACCAGCTAGATAAGCAGCTAAGGGTAAGCGAGTATTTTAAGCAGAGGCTGGCGATCATGCTGATTGACGTGGATCGTTTCAAATATGTAAATGATACGCTGGGGCATCCGATTGGGGATGAGCTGCTGAAACAAATCGCCTTCCGATTGATGAGCAATTTACGTGATGGCCAAACCGTATTCCGACTTGGCGGAGACGAATTTGCAATTATTATAGCTGATGTAAAGCAGCAAAACGAAATTAAGGATATGGCAGCTACTATTATTAGGCTTATCAATGAGCAATTTTTGATAGAAGGATATGAGCTGAATGTAACTGCAAGTATTGGAATCAGTCAATCGCCTGGCGATGGGAGCTCGGTGGAGCAGTTGATGAAAAATGCGAATGCGGCTCTTTATCATGCGAAGTCCAGAGGCAGCAACCAATCACAGTGCTATTCCGCTTCTTTAAATGTGCAATCATTCAAATTATTTTCACTCAGCAATGATTTGCGTAAAGCGCAGGAAAGAGGAGAGCTGTTCCTTCATTATATGCCTCGCGTACATTCGCAAACGATGGAAATTGTTGGCGTTGAGGCGCTGCTGCGCTGGAATCATCCGGATTGGGGATTGGTTGCTCCGTCTGAATTCATACCGATCGCAGAGGAAACGGGGCTTATTGTATCGATAGGAGAATGGGTGCTTCGCGAAGCCTGTATGCAGCATAAACGGTGGCAGAGCTTAGGCCTGCCTTCGGTTACGCTGTCGGTTAACTTTTCGGTGCAGCAGCTTCTTCAGCAAAATATATTGCATACCATCGATCAGATCATCGAGGAGACAGGAATTTCCCAAGATCGATTGGAAATTGAAATAACGGAAAGCTCCTTTATTAGCAATGAGAATGCGGTGACTGAATTGCTGCTGGAGCTGAAGAAAAGAAAAATCAAAGTATCGCTTGATGATTTTGGAACCGGCTATTCCTCTCTTTATTTATTGAAGCGCTTGGCACTCGATACGATCAAAATTGATCGGTCATTTATCGAGGAGTTGATGACGGATCGTAGAAATAAAAGCATTATTGAATGCATTATTCAATTGGCTGGCGAACTGGGCATGCAGGTGGTGGCCGAAGGTGTTGAAACGAAGGAGCAGTTCAACTATTTACGCGAGCAGCGATGCGATGAAATCCAAGGTTATTATTTCAGTCGTCCAGTAGAGCCGGACAGCATCGTACAACTTTTGAGCCGAAGATCTTGTAAAGAGCCTGCTTTATTTATGCCAAGTAAAGAGGTGCTCGTTAATCGGAGAAAAAGCTTTCGAATCGATTTGAAGCATTGTCTATTGGCAGAGATGACCATTACGATGTTCAAAGGTAGCAGTGTGAAGCTTGGGAGTACAGAGGTGTTTGTTCGAAACATCGGACCAGGCGGGCTCCGGTTTATTGTTGGTGTGAAGTTGCCCGTTAACAGCGATATTCTCTTGATGTTTAAGACGAAAATTCTTAATCAAATGTATGTGCTATTCGGATTTATCGTCTGGTACAATGAACTGGGCAAAGACATTTATGAATATGGTGTGCAATTTCAATTAAAAGAAAAGCAGCAGGATGAGCTCGTCAATACGCTTAATTTCCTAGCCATTAAGCAGCGTGATGGCATGCTTCCTCAAACACAGGTGTATGTGGGAGATCCGATACTCCGGATTAAGGAATTGAAAAAACATAATTAAAAATGAGATGGAAAAAGCATTTTACATTCGGTAAAACCGGGGCGTGAAATGCTTTTTTTGTGCAACATAAAAGTTTTGCCGCATCGGTCTTTGGGTAAAAGGAAATAGTAGTTATTGAAAAGGAGGATGTGCGCTTGAAACTTACACCGGAACAAAGAATTCAGCTGCATGGCTTTAATAATTTAACGAAGTCACTCAGCTTCAATATGTATGATGTGTGTTATACAAGAACGAAAGAAGAGCGTGAAGCATATATCGCCTATATAGACGAACAATATAATTCGGATAGGCTGACGAATATTTTGGAAACGGTATCGGATATTATTGGAGCGCATGTGCTTAATATTGCAAAGCAGGATTATGAGCCGCAGGGTGCCAGCGTTACTTTGCTCGTATCGGAAGGGCCGGTAATTGGCGGACCCAATGAGTCGTTTGAAGAATCGCCGGGTCCCTTGCCTGATTCCGTAGTGATGCATTTGGATAAAAGCCATATAACGGTTCATACGTATCCGGAGTATCATCCGAACGAAGGGATAAGCACGTTCCGCGCAGATATTGATGTATCGACCTGCGGCGAGATCTCACCGCTTAAAGCGCTGAACTATCTGATCCATTCATTTGATACCGATATTATGACACTGGATTATCGTGTGAGAGGTTTCACGCGCGACATTAATGGTTATAAACTTTTTATTGATCATGATATTAACTCGATTCAGAACTACATACCGAAGAAGGAATCTCTTTTGTATGACATGATCGACGTTAATATTTATCAAGAAAATGTGTTTCATACCAAATGCAAGCTGAAGCAATTTGATTTGAACAACTATTTGTTCGGCTATACGAAGGATTCGTTGTCAACCATAGAGCAAGAGGAAATTACGAGAAGATTAAAGACCGAGATGGATGAAATCTTTTATGGAAAAAATATAAGGAGCTGATTTTCTCATGTCTAAATCGTCATCACAAAAAAATATTAACCCGCCGCAGCACCAAAACCGTCAACCGGGCATTGAATCCGAGATGAAGCCGCTGCCGATTTTTGAATCGGATTCATATAAAGCGGCAGGCAAGCTGAAAGGGAAGACAGCTATTATTACGGGTGGAGATAGCGGCATTGGCCGCGCGGTAGCCGTTGCTTTTGCCAAAGAGGGCGCGGATTTAGCGATCGTATATTTGAATGAGCATGGCGATGCAGAGAAGACGAAGGAAGTTGTAGAGAAAGCTGGCGTGAAATGTTTGCTTATTGCTGGCGACGTCGGCGAAGAGGATTTTTGCAAAAGTGTCATCGAGCAGACGATTAAGGAGTATGGCAAGCTGGATATTTTGGTGAATAACGCAGCAGAGCAGCATGTGCAGCAGAAGCTTGAGGATATTACGTCGGATCAGCTGGTGGCTACGTTCCGAACGAATGTGTTCAGCATGTTCTATTTGACGATCGTCGCTTTGCCGCACTTGAAGGCATCCAGCTCCATTATCAATACGGCATCTATAACGGCATACAAAGGCAATCCGACGTTAATTGATTACTCCGCTACAAAAGGAGCAATCGTTTCCTTTACGCGCGCATTGTCAGTAAATTTGGCTGAGCAAGGCATTCGTGTTAACGGTGTAGCTCCCGGACCGATCTGGACGCCGCTTATTCCAGCGACATTCGATGAGCAGTCCGTAGCCACTTTTGGCTCAGATACACCGATGAAACGACCAGGACAGCCGCATGAGTTAGCAGCTGCCTATGTCTACCTAGCTTGTGATGATTCCAGTTATATGTCAGGCCAGATGCTGCATATTAACGGCGGAGAAGTTGTAAACGGGTAAAGTAGGTATTACAAGAAACCATGCTGCTTCGCATAATTTCCCCAGTGCGGCTGTCTGCCATCGACGTCGGTTATGCCGAACTCATCAGACAGCTGCCAGCTCGGGAATACTTGTCCGGATCTTTCAAGCAAATCGCTGCTTGCTGCAAGAGCTGCGATTCCGCGTCCAACAAAATATGGCGTTTCCGATTGGCTGAAATGCTCGGCATCTGGCTTGCCGCCATGCACAGCATCAAGCCACGTTTCTTCCGTTACTTCAAAATGCTCAAGCATTTCCTCAGAACGAAGGAAGCCGGGGGTTACAGCAACAGCCGTTACTTCATGGGGCTTAAGGTCAGCTGCCATTGCTGCGGCAAGATGAATAGGCGAAATTTTGGCCAAGCTATAAAACAAGCTTCCGCGATAACGGTAATCGATTCCGTCCGTTACTTCAATAATTAGTCCCTTTCTCCGTTTCACCAGCAATGGAGCCCCATAATGACTCGTAATGAGATGAGCTTTTACGGCACGCTCTTGCATTAACAGGCCCTTGCTTAACGAATGCTCCCAAAACGGCTTTCCCCATTCCGTTAATTTTTCTCCTCCCCAAATGTTATTGACCAGCACATCCAGTTGTCCATTTTGCTCCTTATTGATTTGCTCGAACAAAGCCTGAACGTCCGCTTCAACTGTATGGTCCACTCTAACCGGGATGCCCACGCCTCCTCGTGCAGTGACCAATTCGGCTGTTTCTTCAATCGTTTCCGCTCTGTTCAAATCGGAGGCTTGGCCGCGAATGCTTCTTCCTGTGCAGTAAACGGTGGCTCCTGCTTCTCCAAGACTTACTGCAATACCGCGTCCAGCTCCTCGTGTAGCTCCAGCAACGACTGCGATTTTTCCCTCTAATGGTTTCATTGTATCTCTCCATTCCGATTTCTATGGTTTACTCTTTGTCAGTTTAGCAAACGATATACGACAACTACTGTCATATATTCATGCTACAATGAAAAAAACGGATTAGAGCAGCACAGGAGGCCTAGCATATGAGAGCGGGACGGTTAATTGCCATCCTATTATTGATGCAAAACAGCGGGAAATTGACGTCAAAAGAACTTGCGGAAAAGCTGGAGGTATCCGAGCGTACCATCATTCGTGATATGGAGTCGCTTAGTGAAGCGGGCATTCCGGTTTATGCGGAGAGGGGAGTGCACGGAGGATGGGTTTTATCCGAGGGGTATCGAACCAATCTAACGGGTATGCATGCGGATGAATTAGTGTCTGTTATCGTTGGCAGTCCATCTTCTTTGCTGAGCGATCTAGGAATTGCGAGTCATTATGAAGCGGCTGTTCAAAAAATACTGGCTGCCTCTCCTGCTGAAGTGAGCAAAGGGGCAGCTCTTATGAAGCAAAAGATTCATATTGATGGAGCGGGCTGGCATCAGATGGAAGAGTTAATGCCATTCTTGTCGATTGTGCAGGAAGCCGTTTGGGAAGAACGATTATTGCAGATTCGCTATCATCGCGAGGACGGTATCGCCGAGCGAATCGTCTCTCCGCTTGGACTCGTTGCTAAGCGCAACGTTTGGTATTTGATTGGCGAAGTGAACGGGGAGAAACGGACCTACCGAATCTCAAGATTATTGGATGCCCTTATGCTGGAGGAGCGTTTCGAACGCCCAGCAGACTTTGATCTGGCTCAGTACTGGGAACAGTCCATGGGTGAATTTAAGCAGAGACTGCCGCAATATCCAGCTGTTATTACCTTTCATGATACGGTGCTCTCTCGGCTATCCAAAGAACGATATGTGAAAATCGTAGAAAGCAGCCCTTCGCTGAAAACGAGTTGGTCATCGGCGCGAGTTGAATTTCAAGGATTGGAATCGGCGTGCGAAATTATTTTAAGTTATGGTTCACGAATAGAAGCGGTTGAGCCTGCAGAGCTGCGGCAAAAAGTGATGGCTGAGGCAATGGCCATCAACCGTCTATATATCGAATTGTAAAAAAAGAGGATGCCCGACGATGGGCTTCCTCTTTTTTGGCGTGTCACGATACTTATTAAGGCATTACAACGGCAGGTCTCGTTTGCTGAAAGTGAGGATACCCGCCATAAAGCCAGCAAGACCGATCAAGAAGAGTATGACCAAAGCGAGTACCGGGTCGCTGCTGCCGCTTGCGATTTCGCTTGGCCTATATAATGAAAAGAGGGAGAAATACTTTAACCAGTTTATATTCGCGCTTATTTTGCCGAGCATATCGAGTCCGAACATGCCGAATGTAATGACCCCTGAGATGCCTAGTGCTTTCTTTTCATCGCTAGAGAAGGCAGAGATGAAGAAGGAAATTCCCCCTACTGCAAAAAATAACATCCATGCAATCACATTCAATAAAATGAAGCGGGAACCGTCAAATTCGTATCGATCACCGATAAACAAGACATAGCCAATAAAACCTGCAGCTGTCGTAACGATCATAATCAGCAGCAGCCCAGCGATGAGCACACTCGCTTGCGTTGCGGCGATACGCTGTCGAGACGTCGGTGTGGACAGCAGATAAGCCATGGAGCCTTGATCCACCAGCCCTGCCATTAGGCCCGTCGACAGCATGATGCTGAAAATAGAGAGCAGGAGAGGCAAAATGAGTCCGTAATACTCTCCCGAGATGAAGGCTTCCATGCTGCCGAAGCCGGCTTGGACGCCGAAAGCATTCATAAGCCCTTCGGGCAGAGCCGACATAAGCTCGTTAAGTGCTCCTGTGTTTTGCGCGATGCCGGGATACAGCCAAAACATGAGCAAAATGTAGAAGGCCGAGCCGAAGGCGTAGTTGCTTATTCCTTTAAGATTGATCTTCATCATTTGTTTGAAAAGGGGAGCATTCATCAGACGAGCTCCTTCCGGTCATAATAGTGCATGAATACGTCCTCAAGATTTTGTGCGGTGATATCGAGGCTGCGAATAGGGTATTTGGCCGTCTCTCGAATCAGCTCGTTATAATTGCCCTGCACGGCGACTGTGACCCGTCTGCCATCGTGTGATTCGATAGGCACTGTGCCCGATAACACGAACAGATGAGCATCTGTGGCTTGCTCGAAAACAATCTCAACCAGCTTGCGCTGCATGGACTGAAGCTCATGTATGTTTTTGACGGTCATCACTTTCCCGTCCTTTATTATGGCGGCGCGGTCGCAGGTTCGCTCGATTTCGGTAAAGCTATGGGAAGACATCAGAAAGGTCGTTCCTTTCGCCTTCTCTTCGAGAACAAGCTCAATAAATGTCTGCTGCATGAGAGGATCGAGACCGGAGGTAGGTTCATCGAGAATGATTAATTCGGGATCATGCATGAATGCGGCGACAATTCCGACTTTTTGCTTCATGCCTTTGGACATCTTTCGAATCGGTGTGTTGACGTCAAATTGCAGCCGTTCGATTAGGCTCCGGCGCTTGGCTGAGCTGTCCACTCTCTGCATGGAAGATAGAAATTCAAGAAAAGCTTTTCCTGTCATTCCTTCGATAAAAGCGATTTCCCCTGGTAAATAGCCAACAAACTTCTGCACCGTTCCTTGTTTCGCCCAGGTATCGAGTCCCTTTATGGATACGCGTCCATGATCCGGCTTCATAAAACCCATAATGTGACGAATAGTCGTCGATTTGCCTGCACCATTAGGCCCCAAAAAACCGAACACTTCACCTTTGTTTACCGTGAATGACACATCTGTAATGCCACGGCCATTCCGAAAAAGCTTAGTCAGCCCCTCAACGATTAACATATACCGCTGCACCCCGCATTTGTAATTATGAAATTATTTTATTATTTGATTTCATTATTTATGATAATTTCGTTAGGATTAGAAGTCAATGGGTTATGAAATATAGATGTGCTATAATTTCATTAAATTAAAATAGACGTGATTGCAGGAGGCAGTATGAACGGTTTCGAGAGAAGGAAGGAATTAATCAAGGAGAAGATTAAGAAGACGGTGTTAGACATGCTCAAGACGTGGGAGCCAAAAAAAATACGAATCGCGGATATTGCAGCGGAAGCTGAAGTATCTCAAGTGACGATTTACAATTATTTCGGCAGTAAGGAAGCACTGCTTAGCGAGGTATTCAAACAATTTATTGATAAGAGCATTACCGATTTTGAAACATTCATTCAAGGTAATCACTCCTTAAAGGAGATCATTCAATATATCGTGTTTGTAGATAAGGAAGCTTATCGCGCCTTTACTCCTGAATTTTTCACACAGTTCCTGATTGATGACGAAACGAATCAATATATTGAAGAGCTTTATCGAACAAAGGGGATGCCGCTCGTCGTACAATTTGTAGAAGAAGGGAAAAGGAAGGGCGAGATCTCGAAAAAGGTATCGACTCCGACCATTATCGCTTATATCAATATGCTAAAAGCGCAATCCCACATGTTCCTAGATTTGGCGCAGCAAAGCGAACAAGTAGACGATTTTCTTGATGAGTTTATTCATCTCTTCTTTTATGGTATTTGCAGCTCTGGACCAGAGTCTAATTCGTAGGTCCATGTTATTTGACTATGGGCTTGTATATTCGATACAATTTAGGCTGCAGCATGTTTGTACATAGAGGTATGAATGAAGGGAGAATACGAGATCATGAGTGGATTTGAACATCATTTAGATACGTATGCAGAGTTGATTGTAAAAATTGGAGTGAACGTACAGCAGGGCCAAGAGGTATTCGTTACAGGAGCTGTCGATCAAGCAGCACTCGTTAGACTTGTAGCCGGCAAAGCCTATGAAGCAGGCGCGAGCAACGTCCATGTGGAATGGACTGACGATTCATTGTCCAGATTAAAATATGAGCAAGCAGCAGACGAAGTATTTGCGCGTTACCCCGAATGGGAAACGGCAAAACGCAACTCGTTTGTGGAACGTGGAGCAGCATTTATCTCCATCGTTTCATCAAGCCCAGATTTGCTGAAAGGCATCGATTCAGGACGTATTTCCAGCTTCCAGAAGGCATCAGGCCAAGGCTTGCAGGAGTTCCGCAGAGCTATTCAATCGGATAAGGTGAGCTGGACAGTCGTTGCGGCAGCGAGCAAGCAATGGGCAGCGAAAGTATTCCCGGATGCAGGGGAAGAGGAAGCGGCCCAAAAGCTGTGGACAGCTATTTTTGAATCGGTTCGTTTGCATGCTGAGAACCCTGTCAAAGCGTGGGAAGAGCATAATGCGAACCTGCACAGCAAGGGCGAGACGCTCAACCAGAACCGTTTTCACAAATTGCATTATACGGCTCCTGGCACGGATCTTACGATTGAATTGCCGGAGAAGCATATTTGGGTCGCTGCAGGCAGTACGAACATTAACAACATTCCTTTCATGGCGAATATGCCGACCGAGGAAGTGTTTACAGTTCCGCTAAAAACAGGCGCAAACGGTTATGTATCCAGCACGAAGCCGCTAAGCTATGGCGGCAACATTATCGATCGTTTCAAGCTGACGTTTGAAGCCGGACGTATTGTGAAGGTAGAGGCTGAAGAAGGCCAAGACATCCTGCAGAAGCTTGTAGACATTGACGATGGCGCGCATTACCTAGGCGAGGTTGCGCTCGTTCCGCATGAGTCACCGATTTCGCAGTCCAACATCTTGTTCTATAATACGTTGTTTGATGAGAATGCATCTAATCACCTGGCAATCGGCAGCGGTTATGCTTTCAATATCGAGGGCGGCAAGTCGATGTCACCAGAAGAGCTTGCTGAGAATGGCGTAAATGCCAGCATCACGCATAATGATTTTATGATCGGCTCAGCTGAAATGGATATCGATGGCATCACGAAGGATGGAAAGGTTGTCCCTATTTTCCGTAAAGGAAATTGGGCTATTTAATTAGGGTTAGCAAATAAAGAGCTATCTGGAAGAAGCGAATGCTTCTTTCGGGTAGCTTCTTTCTGTTTTATGGGTTCTTTTACATAAATAAGACAACTTCCCAGATGGCTATATGACAAATGTCATGCCAACGTATTGACGTTTATGACTACAATGACCTGACAGTTTTCTTTACAATAAAGTTAGAATACTGCGTTAGACGTCCGGGATACTCTCCAAGCGTCATATTGAGGAGGAAAATGCGATGACAGAGCTTAAACATGCTCACTTGAAAAAAGAAGTTGCCCCATTTGAGAAAACGGATTTAAAGTCGAGTATCAGACAGCTTATTAACACCTTAGTGCCACTCGTTCTGCTCTGGTATGCCTCTTACTATAGTCTTTCCATATCGTACTGGCTTACTGCTCCGTTGGTGGTGCTTACTTCTGGTTTCGTCATTCGTACCTTCATCATCTTTCATGACTGCTGTCACGGATCGTTTTTCAAAAGCAAAAAAGCAAACGATATCATAGGTACAATTACAGGCGTTATTACGCTTGTCCCTTATAGACAGTGGAAAAATTCACATTCTATCCATCATGCAACAAGCAGCAACCTCGATAAACGGGGCGTTGGCGATTTGTGGATTTTAACGGTGGAAGAATACGCAGCAGCGCCGCTTATGCGCCGGTTTGCCTATCGTATGTATCGTCATCCGCTAGTTATGTTTGGACTTGGTCCAATCGGTGTTTTCCTTATTCAATACCGCTTTAATGTTAAAGGTGCTAGACGCAAGGAACGGATGAACACTTATTTAACAAATGCTTTGATCGTAGGCTCTTACGCGCTTCTTATCTGGGCAATCGGTTGGCAAGCATTCCTGCTTGTACAAGGTCCTGTGTTTTTTGTATCGGGTCTGCTCGGCATATGGTTGTTTTATGTACAGCATCAATTTGAGGATTCTTATTTTGAGAATGAAGACGAGTGGAGTTATGTGAAAGCTGCCGTTGACGGAAGCTCTTACTACAAGCTGCCTAAAGTGCTGCAATGGATTACAGGCAACATCGGCTTCCACCACGTTCATCATTTGAGCCCAAAGGTTCCGAACTATAACTTGGAAAAAGCGCATAATGCAACGCCGCCGCTTCACAAAGCGACGACGATTACGATCAGCGAAAGCTTAGAATCGCTCCAGTTTCGTCTTTGGGATGAATCAGACAAAAAATTTGTCAGCTTCAAAGGGATCAAGCATCGTCTTCGTAAAGCAAAAGCATCATCTGAGAAAATAAAAGCGACACAAGCAAGCTTGAAATTTAAATAACTCCATTTAAACATACACCAGAAGCCACGCCCTTACAGGCTGGCTTCTAGTGCATATAGCATCAAGGAAAATAAATACTTGAAATGTTGTATATGCTAAAATGATTATAAAATAATCATAACCATCGTATGGCATGGGATAAAGGATGGACGACCATGAACAAGTGGTATCAGATTTTTCAGAAAAACACAGGTCTAAGCCCATATGTGTGGGTCGTCTTCTGTATTTTGCCTTTTTATTTTATTTTTCGTTCGTCTTCCCCTTATGAAGCCGTATCCGGTATCATCATGATTATTTTGTTTTTTATTTGTTACCGGCTATCGTTTGTGTCTAAGGGCTGGCTAGTGTATTTCTGGACGAGTGTGCAAATTATTATATCGATTGCGATGACCTTATTGTTCAGTTATGTTTATTTTTCGATATTTCTAGCTTTTTTTATCGGACATATTCAGAATCGAGCTGGATTTTTTACTCTGTATACGATTCATATTGTCAGTACGTTCGTAACGGTCAATTACGGATTTGCTACACAGAACACGTTGTTTTTTACACAGTTTCCGTTCATACTCATCAGTCTCATCGTCGTTATTCTGCTTCCCTTCAACACGTACAACAAAAACAAGCAGGGGCAGCTCGAAGGGCAGCTTGAGGACGCGAATAAGCGGATATCGGAACTTGTAAAGCTTGAGGAGAGGCAGCGAATCGCACGTGATTTGCATGATACGCTGGGACAGAAGCTGTCGCTAATCGGTTTGAAGAGTGACCTCGCCGGCAAGCTGATGGTCAAGAACCCAGCGCAAGCCCAAGCGGAAATCAATGATGTTCGTCAGACCGCGAGAACCGCGCTTAAAGAAGTGCGGGAAATGGTTACGCAGATGCGCGGGACGAGAATTGAGGATGAAATGTTTCGGGTAAAGCAGATTTTGAAGGCAGCCGAAATTGAATTCGAGCTCGTGGGAGAATTGAAGCTTGGTACTGCGAATTTGCTCACTGAAAATGTTCTCAGCATGTGTTTGAAGGAAGCGGTAACGAATGTTGTCAAGCACAGCGGAGCAACGACGTGCACCGTAACAATTCAATCATCGCGTACAGAACTGTCACTGAAGGTGCAGGACAATGGTGTAGGAATTCCTGAGGAAGCTAGAAACTACGGAGGCCATGGTCTTCAAGGCATGAAGGAGCGTCTTGAGTTCGTGAACGGAAGCCTAGATATCATTTCGAATGATGGTGCGACGCTCATTATTAAGGTGCCAAACGTTATTAAACAAATGTAATGATAAGCTGAAAAGGGAATTGAGGGATAATATGATCAGAATCGTCATTGCCGAGGATCAGCGTATGCTGCTGGGCGCCCTCGCTTCCTTGCTTGACTTGGAAGAGGATATGAAGGTCGTCGGAAGAGCAAGCAATGGAGAAGATGCCATAAGTCTTGTGCATGAGCATAAGCCTGATATTTGCATTATGGATATTGAAATGCCGGCCAAGACAGGGCTTGATGCTGCTGAGGAGCTGAAGGGCCAGGGCTGCAAAGTCATTATTTTGACGACATTTGCAAGATCCGGTTACTTTGAGCGTGCTCTCAAAGCGGGAGTTAGCGGCTATTTGCTTAAGGACAGCCCAAGCGAGGAGCTTGCCAATTCGATTCGCAGCGTGATGGCTGGACGACGGATCTTCGCATCGGAGCTTGTAGATGAGGCATACGGACAAGAAAATCCGTTAACAGAGCGCGAGAAGGAAGTGCTTGTGCTCGTAGCAGATGGGAAAAACACGAAGGAAATTGCAAGCGAGCTGTTTATTACGACGGGTACCGTTCGCAACTATATATCTGTCATTCTTGATAAGCTTGACGTCAGCAACCGCATCGAGGCGATTACTCGGTTTAAAGAAAAGGGCTGGTTCAAATAATGTACCAGTACAAGAGCACCGAAGTGAAAATATGATGCGTTATTGAGCGGAGTTATTCGATCTCAACGGCGCTTTTTTTGTTTTCAAGAGTTAAAGGAACGGGTATTGGAGAGAGTACTAGGGAAGGGAGTTAATGGGATGAGTTATACAAATTTGACACTTCATACAGATAAGTACCAAATAAATATGATGTACGCGCATTGGCTGCAAGGAAGCAAAGATGAGAGGGTCGTATTCGAGGCGTATTTCCGCAAGCTTCCCTTTAATAACGGCTTTGCTGTATTCGCAGGTTTGGAGAGAATTGTGAAATACATTCAATCGCTTCATTTCGGAGAAGAGGAAATTACATATTTGCGTACGCAAGAAGAGAACTACAAAGAGGAGTTTCTTGATGAGCTGCGCAGCTTCCGGTTTACAGGCAATATTTATTCGGTAGAGGAAGGAACGCTCGTTTTTGCGAATGAACCATTGTTCTGCGTTGAGGCACGCGTATTTGAAGCACAGCTCATAGAAACGGCTATCCTCAATATGATGAACTATCAGACGTTGATCGCGACGAAGGCTGCTCGAATTAAGCAGGTTGCTCCAGATGACGTATTGCTTGAGTTCGGAACGAGGCGTGCGCAAGAGGCAGATGCAGCGGTTTGGGGAGCAAGAGCTACTTATATTGCGGGCTTCCATGCGACGTCTAATATGAGGGCTGGCATGCTGTTTGGCATTCCTGCCAAAGGCACGCATGCTCATTCTTGGGTGCAGGGGCATGATACGGAGGAGGAAGCATTTCGAGCTTATGCGGAATCGCTGCCTGACTATGTAACTCTGCTGGTAGATACGTACAACACGCTCAAAAGCGGAGTTCCCAACGCGATTAAGATCGCCCATATGCTAGAGAGCCAGGGTAAACGAATGAATGCGATCCGCCTTGATAGCGGCGATTTGGCGTATTTATCACAAATGGCGCGGAAAATGCTCGATGAAGCTGGCCTGCCTTATGTGAATATCGTTGCCTCCAGTGACTTGGACGAAGCTATTATTTCTAACCTAAAGTCGCAAGGCGCAAAGATTGATGTATGGGGTATCGGTACGAAGCTGATTACCGCAGCGGATCAGCCTTCACTCGGCGGTGTGTACAAGCTTGTCGCGCGTGAGAAAAACGGGAGCTATGAGCCGGTTATAAAAATTTCAGCTAATCCAGAGAAGATATCCACACCGGGGTTCAAGCAGCTTTACCGTATCATTAACACATCAACTGGAAAAGCAGAAGCGGATTATATTACGCTGAGGGATGAGCAGCATGTAAACAGGGGAGAGCGAATTAAACTGTTTGACCCGGTTCATTCTTATATCCATAAATTTATTACTCATTATGAGGCGATAACATTATTAAAGCCGATTTTTACAGATGGCGAATTAGTATATAATATGCCGAGCTTAGATCAAATTCGAAGCTATCATAAGGGACAATTTGAACTATTTTGGCCGCAATATTTGCGTAAGCTCAATGCGGAAGCGTACCGCGTTAATTTAAGTGAAGCGACGTGGGAGCTAAAGCGGGAATTGATACAGAAGCACCAACAATAGCAACAGTATGAATAAAGGACATTTGCCGCACTGAAAGTGCACAAATGTCTTTTGCTATTTATTGTATAGGTTTTATAAGCAGCGGTTTTGTCGAAAATGAAGGGAAATCCACTGGTATTGTTGAATTAATAGCAGATACATTTCATTAAACATGGAGGTACTGGTATGAAAAGAAGGGAAAAAGCTGTTTTGATATGGCTGACAATCTGCTTAATGACGTTTTCATTCGTAATGCCAGCTGCTGCAGCTGAGATTTCGAAGGATAAGTATACATATTCGATTTCGAAGAAATCAGGCGAAGTGAAAGAGACGTTAACGTTCAACGATCTAGGAGATGTATATAAGGATGTTACAATTACTTCGATACTCGTTCCAGAAAAAGCAGTTCTGAGCTATACAGCAAAGGTTGATACTAGCGTTGTTGTATTTGGTTATAGCTTGGTAAATGGTGTTTTGGTCTCGAGTCCAGTACCTTGGACGATAAACGGCAAGAAGGAGCTCGTTAATGCTTTACCCGCTAATACGACGGGAACAGTAACCTTTGATTATGGCGTTCCCTACTATGAATTGTTCATCTTAGATGAGGCAACAGGCGACAGGGCAAGCTACTTCTTTAAGATTGACACGAGCGCAGCAGTAGGCGATCAACCTGATGCTTGGGCAAAGATAGAGGTAGATGAAGCGATATCAGCCGGGCTTATTCCAGCGGAGCTGCAAAACAACTACAAGAAGCTAATCACACGTGCAGATTTTGCGAAAATTATTATTAGACTGCTTGAAGTGGAGAAAAGCCAGACGATTGATGAGATTTTAGCAGAAAAACAAGTTGTCCTGAGCGATAATCCATTTACGGATACGAAGGTTAAAGAAGTAGTAGCTGCTTATTTGATGGGTATTGTCAAAGGTAAAGGAAATGGTAAGTTTGATCCAAGCGGAAGCATCACGAGGCAAGAAGCAGCGGTCATGCTTACGAACACAGCTAAGGTGCTTGGTTATAAGGTTCCAGCTGACGCTTCAGTATTTGCAGACAACAGCATCATAGCAAGCTGGGCTAAGCCGAGCGTTGATTTTGTGTCGATGCATGATGTCATGAAAGGCATTGGAAACAATAAATTCAGCCCAAAAGGCACGTATACGCGTCAACAAGCTTATATAACGATTATGCGGCTGGATATAGTGCTTAAATAATATAGGCATGGCATCGAGTTGAGAAAAAAAGAAGGTGAGCACAAGCTGCTCACCTTCTTCGTTTCCAGCCAAACACTTTTACATGCACGAGCAGCCTTGTAATCCAGTGCGTCGCGACATAAAGAATAATAAATAATATAACGAGCGGCTTAAAGACAATCCAAATCACAATCCAAATGAGAAGAACCTGCCAGGGCTTTAGCTTTTTCAAGAGATTTCCCGGCAAAAGCATGATCCGATAAAATTTATAATTTTTTTGCAGTCCTTCGAGAAACTCCTGACGAATTTGTTTGTCTTCAGGATCTAATCTAATCGCGTTCTTGAGCATGAGCAGATAATCATCGTAATCGTTCCGTCTTTCTGCTGACCATGCCAAATATAAGTAAACCATATCAGACTCAACATCAAGCCGCAAAGCTTGATTAGCCAGCATTTTTGATTCGGCAAAATGATTCAACAACGCTTCGTTATAGCTTAAGTTAGCGAGATACAATGAATTTTCAGGAGAGATTTCAAGTCCTTTCAATAGCAAATCCCGGGCTTCTTCATACCTTCTCGTTTTATTGTATATGTTAGCCAGCAAGAAATAATAATGTGGTTCATAAGGATCAATTCGCTGTCCTTCGGCAATCGATTCCAAAGCTGCTTTCCAATTTTCCATCGAATAAAAAGCATTGCTGCGAACAAACCAGGCTAATTCATTTTCCGGGTCGCGTTGAAGCGATTGTTCGGTCCAGTGAAGGGCTTGATCCAGATTATCCATGTATAGACTAACTTGCCCGAACAGTGCATAGGCATAGGGGTCCTCTGGAGTATCCTGAATTAGCGCAAGCGCCTCAACAGAAGCTTCCTTAAACTTTTTCCAACCCATGAGCTGTTGTATTCGCTCGTATCGTTTACTGGTCATTTCCTCTTCTATTTCCATCATAACTATGTCTACCTCGCTATATCGGATTTATTTCAAACCGCTTTGTTTCATATAATCGAGAACGATTTGATAGTCCTGATTAATATCGCTGAACGTAGCATAGTTTTTGGCTGTGGCAAACCAATCGAGAGTGGTCGCCTTTCGATTTTTCGCAGCTTTTTTCAAATCGTCCTGCGATATGGGCTGAATTTCTCCAATATCGAGTGTACGCTCCAGTGCGCTCTCAACGGCATCCTTCACGATTTGCTCCAGATCCGCTCCTGAGAAATGTTTGGTCTCCTTCGAGATTTTATTTAAATCAAGCGAGGAAAGCGGCTTTCCAGCTAGCTTTAGCTGCAGGATGGTTGTACGCTCCGATTCTTCAGGCGGCGGTACAAAAATCATATGGTTAAACCTTCCTGGTCTGCGCAGTGCGGAATCAAGGTACCAAGGCGTATTCGTCGCTCCGATGACAAATACTTGATCATTGAACGTACGAAGTCCATCGAGCTCCATTAGAAGCTGATTGACAAGTATGCGGTCATGATGCTGACGCATCTGATTGCGGCTGCCGCCCATCGCGTCAAGCTCATCAATAAAGATGACGCACGGTTTATTTTCCCGAGCCTTCTCAAAAATGTCATGCAAATTGTTTTCGCTTTGACCGACGTACATGCCTAGAATAGCTTGCAGCTCAATATGCATGAAATTAGCATCTATTTCTCCAGCAACCGCTCGTGCAAGAAAGGTTTTGCCGCAGCCTGGAGGCCCGTAGAGCAGAAGGCTGCCGCCCGCTTCCTTGCCATAGGCTGCAAACAGCTCAGGCTGCTTCAATGGCAATATGAAATTCATGCGTATTTTTTTCTTAACATCCTCAAGCCCGCCTACGTCCGCAAAGGTTTCATCAGGCTTTTCGGATTCAACTAAATCTTTACCGTTATTATCAAATCGAAGCACCTTCAGCTTACTGCGGCGTCGATCAGCAAGATCATCACGGTCGTTATGGTCGGACATGGTCATCATCCTTTTTAAAACAAATTTGCTACTAGTGTACCAAATTTTGAGAGTTTACAGTGTGTTTTTATATAGAAATGTAATAGAGTAGGATTTCTCTTGTGAATTTTATGGATTCAACTTCCAATACATCTCAACTGGACAATGTTGTTGGGAATAGCTCTAGAAATTAGCCCTATTTCCGCCAAGCAGAGCAAATTCGCAAAAATAGAACTAAAAACTAGTCTAATTTTCATTACTTGTCCTCCAATATGCTTCAAATGCACGAAGTCGTTGGGAATAGCTCTAGAAACTAGCTCTATTTCCGCCAAACAGATCAAATGCGAACAAATAGAACTAAAAACTAATCTAATTTTCATAACTTACCCGCCAATATGCCTCAAATGCACAATTGTTAGTAGCGAGCTAATGTGTTTATTATTTCTAGGTTTATATAATCAATTGAGCAACTTTCGACGATATGCGGTAGGTGCGTATGCGTGTATGCCCAGATGCTTGCTCGAGCAGTCCTTGCTGCAGCAGATGCTGCAAGTATTTACGTGCTGTGCAGTGGCTGACACCTAGCAGATGCTGCGCTTCCTTGGGAGTAAAGGTTGATCCCCGCTCACGTTGCTGTCCCCATCTTAGGAGTTCTCGATAGGATGCAGGTAACGGTAGAGCCAACTTTTCGGAGCTTCCGAGACCATACAATTTCCCGAGCAACTGTTGAAGAAACTGCTGGCATTGTCTAGGCCGCTCACCGATGTCGTCATAGGAGAAACGCACTACAATCCAGTTATCCAGCACAAGCTGGTTTTGGCGAAAGCGATCATCTGAAAATTTTCGTCGAGACGCTTGTTTGTGATGCGGCCCGTATCCGTCAATTTCGATAGAAATTCGATATGGTGGGCGAACATAAGCAAAGTCGAGAAAGCGGCTGCCATAGCGATAATCATTGATCCCATATTCAGGATGCAATAGTCAAAGCTGCCGAGTACAGGCCACCATATATGAATTGCAAATAGCTGCTCGCCATGATCATCGCGCTCTTCTAATCGGCGTCTGCGTTCACTCTTAGTTTTGCGCAGTTCAGAATGCATCGCAATCCACCTCGTGTATGCTTGTTTCACTGTGTCCAAATGAACCAATCCACCTTCATTCCCACTAACAGATACAAAACGATTCACCATACGTAAAAAAACACCGCCCCACCACGAACAAATGTCCGAAGTACGAGCGGTGTGCTTCACCTAAATTAATTGTAGCCGAGCAGCGTTCAACTGTCACTAGACTTATACAACCTATTCGGATGAGTAATTGGATTTATTTATCAGGTACTATAATTTTCGTATTCAAATGCCAGCCTACGCAAATAAGTGTATAGTTTAGGGAGCGAGTTAAATGGATTATTGCTAATAGCTTGATGTAATCCTGTTAATAATGAAACTTATGAAGAGGTGGTTGAAAATGACCAAACCGCGTATTGGTATGGTTGGACTTGGAGGAATTGCACAAAAGGCCTATCTTCCTATTTTATCGAAAGCTGTAGACTGGAATTTTGTTGGTGCTTTTTCACCTAATGCAGAGAAGCGTGCAGTAATTTGTGAGCAGTACCGAATTTCATCCTATGGAAGCTTACTTGAGCTGGCTGACCGCTGCGATGCTGTTTTTGTACATAGCGCTACTGACACTCATTATGAGGTAGTGTCAACTCTGCTCAAACAGGGTAAGGATGTATATGTGGATAAACCGCTGGCAGCTACTTTGCATCAGGCAGAGCAGCTTGCGGAGCTCGCAGAAAAGTTTGGCCGGAAGCTGATGGTTGGCTTTAACCGTCGTTTTTCTCCTTTATACATAGAAGCAAAGAACCGAATGACAGACACGGCATGGGTTCGGATGGAGAAACATCGGACGAATTCAGTTGGTCCACAAACCGCAGATTTTACGATGCTGGACGATTATTTGCATGTAGTTGATACAGCACGCTGGCTTGCAGATGGGAAGGCGACTGTGATGAACGGCGTCGTTAATGTTAACGAGCATAATCAGCTGCTTTATGCACAGCATCACTACAGTACATTCGGCGGTTACACGTTATCGACTGCGATGCACCGACATGCAGGAACGAACTTGGAGCAGCTCGAAATTGTATCGGCAGGCGAAATTATTCGTGTAAAAAATATGAGTTTGCTCGAAGTAGAGCGTGACGATACAGTAACACAAACGTTGCCGCCATCTTGGCAAACGACTTTGAAACAACGAGGTTTTGAGGATGCTGTTCTTCACTTCATTCAATGTATCCTACAAGATAAGAATCCAAGCGTGAATGGTGAAGAAGCTCTGAAATCACAAAAGCTGCTAATGAAGATGCTGGAATAAAGGGAGTGCACGAAATGGGTCACGATTCAAAGGCATTGGCAAAACCGAAGCAAGCGCGAAAAAAGAGGGTGCTTATATGGACGTTAGCCATTGTTTTGGTATTACTATTGTCGCTGGCTGTCGCGTATCAAATGATGGTTTATTCACCATCTGCTGAGGCAAAAGCTGCGATGAAGAGCGATGAACAAGTTACGGTCAGCATTGGACAAGCAGGTTATCGCTTTGAACCGACCGCTGGAGCAGCCGGGATTGTTCAGCCTAATGTTATTTTTTATCCAGGTGGATTAGTAGATCCAAAAAGCTATGCACCTTTAGCTCACAAGCTCGCTGACGCTGGCCACCGTGTATACATTGCAAGTATGCCGCTTAATCTTGCTTTAATGGGGCAAAACAAAGCGGATGATTTTATTGCTGAGCATCCAGAGGAAAGTTACGTTATAGGCGGCCACTCGCTTGGCGGTGTTTTTGCTTCACGATATGCTGCGGAGCATTTGGATCAACTTAAGGGTATCTTTTTTCTTGCGGCCTATGCAGAAAAAGCTGGAACTCTTGAAGATGCTAAGCTGCCAGTATTGCAAGTCACTGCGTCTAATGATGGCGTGTTGGATTGGGAGGCATGGGGCAAAGGAAAACGGTATATGCCTAGCTCAACACAGTATGTCACGATTGAAGGAGGGAATCATGGTCAATTTGGTTCCTATGGCACGCAAAAAGGGGATCGACCAGCAAGCATTAAGCCGGAGGAGCAGCTGGAGCAAGTAAGCAATGAGCTGATCGGATGGATGAAGGGAATTCAAGCAACCAAATAACGGACTGTCCAGTTACTCCGACAAACGTACTGCTTATCAAAAGAGGACAAGAAGCTGTCTCACGGTTAATACCCGGAGGCAGTTTTTTTGGTTCTCAACGTTTAGCCTCAGAGGTCTGTATCACATGCTGTAATGAAATAGGCTTGACATTTATTGGTCACGGTTGTATGGTTAGTTACATAACTAATGAACCATGTAACCTAAAGGGGTGATGACGTGTTTGATGATCGAAGTCCCATTTACCAACAAATAGCAGACAAAATTAAAGACGACATCATAAGCGGCATTTTGCAAGAAGATGAGCAGGTCATGTCAACAAACCAGTATGCTGCGTTTTATCGTATAAACCCTGCTACAGCAGCGAAAGGCTTTCATTTATTGACGGAGGAAGGCATTTTGTATAAGAAAAGGGGAATCGGCATGTTTGTAAATGGCGAAGCTAGGCAATTGCTGCTGGCACAGCGCAGAGATCGTTTTTTCGAAGAGGTCGTCGATCAAATGCTTGCGGAAGCTGAGAAAATTGGTGTCCCTCTTGCAGATATCATTGGTCGCATCGAACAAGTGAAAGGGAGGACTGACGTATGACGCTAGGTATCGAAGTGAATCAATTGGGGCATCGTTATGGATCATTTTCAGCGCTGCACAATATTTCGTTCAAGCTCGAGGGTGGCAAAATATACGGTTTGCTCGGTAGAAATGGTTCTGGAAAAACCAGTCTATTATCGATCATAGCCTCCTATCGTCAGCAATCAGGTGGCGAAATAACGATAGATGGTGAAGCGCCATTCGAAAATGCACGCATCATGGAGCAAGTATGCTTTATCCAAGAAAGCGGCCATATGCCGGACACTTTATACGTTCGTGACGTATTAAAGCTTTCGGCTAGCTGCTGGCCCAATTGGGATGCAAACTATGCGGATCGACTCATTCGTCACTATGAGCTCCCGATTAAGAAACGTATATCTACCCTTTCGAGAGGAATGAAGTCGGCGCTTGGCGTGACGATTGGTCTTGCCAGCCGCGCACCGGTTACGATTTTTGATGAGGCTTATCTTGGCATGGATGCTCCGTCCCGCTACACCTTTTATGAAGAGCTGCTTAATGATTATATGGAAACGCCTCGTACTTTCATTTTATCTACGCATTTAATTGAGGAAGTAGGCAATTTGTTTGAAGAGGTGCTTATTTTGGATAAAGGTCGCCTAATCATGCATGAGGAAACAGATACGCTGCGGGCGCGCGGCTCATCTATAACCGGGCCAAGTGAAAGCGTGGATCGTTTTGTGAAAGGTTTGACGGTGCTTGGGGAGCAGAAGCTTGGTAAAACGAAGTCAGTTACTGTGTTCGGAGAGCTCACTGATGTGAAGCGCAAGCAAGCATTAGCAGCAGGGCTTGAGCTTGGTCCTGTATCACTGCAAGATTTGTTCGTTCATTTGACGAAGAAAAGAGGGGATGAATAATGAGCAGCAAGAGAAAACATCCCGTGCTTAATGTGGCACAGCATATGATGTACACCTTTCGTTGGACGATCTTTTTTTATTGGGTCATTTTTATTCTAATCTATATTGGTGTAGGATTCTTAATGAATGCTGAGGCTATAGTAGGACCTGATGTAGATGGGCAGGAGATTTGGGAAAGCACGACCATATCCCCGAGATTATTTCTGCTTGTCATTGGCATTCTGCTGACCCCTGCATCGCTTGCAAGCTTTGTTTCCAGTGGAGTAACGAGAAAGCACTTTATTGGAGGTGTGAGTTTAGTACTAGTCCTATTTTCAGCCATATTCGCCCTTATATTAACGATAGGTTATCCCGTCGAGCACTTCATATATGACAAAAAAAATTGGACATTAGAGCTGAACAATCCGCATTTGTTTTCTTCTTCTTTAGAGCTTGGCTGGATCTTTTTTGAATATTTCTGTTTGTTCTTTGCCTACTTTGGCAGCGGCTGGCTCATTGGCTCCGGATTTTATCGTTTTAATTGGAAAATAGGCGTACTAATTTCAGTTGCTGCCCTGCTGCCAATGATGGCGATGGAGGCTGTTCTATCGTCAGACTGGATAGGCAATCTATTGCAAACGGGATTAGAGGTAGAACGAGCATCGCTAGCAGCAGTCATTATTCTTGCCTTTGCTGTCATGCTGTGTATTGTAGCCTTGAATTTTATGATGCTTCGCCGTGTATCGATAAGAAAAAAGTTATTTTAATCCAAGTATTCAAGCTGTTTCCAAAGATCGTAACGATCTTTGAAAACGGCTTTATTTATTTTGTCAACAACCAAATTTTTGAAGGAGGCTTATCGAACATTGTCGAAATATAGTATGATATGAGCATTAACATTATCGAGTTTTTGAGGTGCATGATGAAAGTACTACGTAAATTTTTATTGATCTTCGTGTTTTTGCTCTGTATTGTTACTCCTTTTTTTGCTACGGCTTCTTATGCTGCTACTTTCCAAGCATTAACGAATGAACCAAATATCAGGATAACAGAATGGGAAATGATCTGGGAGGAGAATCCATCTGGAATTTCGGATCATAGTGAATTTCTGGAGAAAAAAGGCGCTTGGATCCCGTTTACCTACGGCGATCCATTACCTACTAAGCCTGCTAATATTACATCGGCATGGTTGAGATTTAAACTACCTGAATTTTACTTTTCAAGACCCGCTCTAATGATTAGCAGTCTTACTGCGAAGGATGTAATGATTTTTATTGATAATGAACTCGTATATAAGTCTGATCGTAATTATCCATATAATAGGAATGAGATTTTATTATCTTTAAGCTCGTATGAATCTAATAAAATGGTATACGTCTTTCTTCATACAGATGCAGACTGGCTAGGATTAAAGAAGCAAATCTTAGTTGGCGAGAATCAAACGCTCAGTAAAGATTTTTTGAAGCACGATATGCTGGATGTTGTATTGGGAGCAGCCCTTTTGTTCGTTTCATTGGCTATGTTCCTTATTATTATTTTTTTGAGAAAACCATATTTAGCTGGATGGAGTTCACTGTGCGTAGTTATTTTATCAATCGGTTTAATGATTCTCTCATATTCACCTTATCTACACACTATTTACGGGGAGTATGGATTTTATATTTACTATCTATTCGATTTAGCATCAAGCCTATTGATGCCTGCTATTTATTTCTTTTTCGAAAAGATTTTTGGAAGAGGCCCTTATGGGTTAATATTATTGTTTAGAAGGCTCCAGGTTATTATTTTAATTATAACAGTTATATTATTGTTTGCTTCTTTTATATCAGTTGAGATCAAAACTATGTATACTATGGTTACTATAATATCTTTCGGTGGCTCAATAATAATTGGGAATTTGCTTCTCGTCGGCTTGCTTATAAATTATTGTTTTCAAGGAAATAAAGAAGCTATTGTTTTAACGACTGGCTTCGGAATCTTCTCAGCAGTCGGGGTATCCGAAGTTATTTGGTATTTTATCAAGGGTATGAGCTATGATTTGTTTTTCTGGAAATGGGGCATTCTTAGTTTTATTGCTGCACTTGTTGTGATTCTTGCAAGGAGAATTTTAGAAAACTACGAACAGGTTGTTAAATATTCAAAACAACTTGAAGTGTTTAACAATGATCTTCAACGGTCTGAAAAAATGGAAATCATTAGTCAGTTAGCAGCTTCAGTAGCTCATGAGGTTAGAAACCCGTTGCAGGTGACGAGAGGTTTTTTACAACTTCTTCGTGAGAAAACTACGAACGATAAGGAACAAAGTTTTATGGTACTTGCAATAGATGAATTAGATCGCGCATCAGAGATCATAACTGATTTTCTTACGTTCGCCAAACCACAGCTTGAACAAACAACGCTTTTAAATATTTCAGAGGAGCTTCAACAAATTGAAGGTATACTGGTTCCTCTTGCTACAATGCAAGGTGGAGTAATCAATGTTGAGTTGGCAAATGACTTATTTGTAAGAGGTAATTCATCAAAATTTAAGCAGGCTCTAATAAATATTATTAAAAATAGTATTGAAGCACTGGACAAAGAAGGTGTTATATTAATTAGAGCTTATATGGATAATTCTAATAATGTCGTTATTTGTATAAAAGACAACGGTGAGGGAATGAATGAGGCTGATCTCGCAAGATTAGGAGAGCCGTATTATTCGAAGAAATCAAAAGGAACTGGTTTAGGGCTGATGGTTACTTTCCGAATTATAGAGGTAATGCAAGGGAAGCTTGAGTTTTTTAGTAAGAAAGGTTTAGGAACCGAAGCAATAATTCATATCCCATCTGCAGAAAAATAGCGCTGGTTGCTTTTAAAACCAGCGCTTTTTTTTTATTTTTATTTATTGCCACATAGCGCCTTGTGCTTGGATCGCTTCTTCTTTAATTGTTGTTGGGTTTTCTGGAATTACCAAGTAGTATTTATTAGCCGATTCTTCAACAACCTCTACATCGATTGTATCCGGAACATCGATTCCGAAAGCTTCTTTTATTGCATCTTTCGGATTGGCGATAAGTTGTTTCTTGAATTCGGCATCTTCCCAAGCTTTTTGAATGATTTGTTCTTTTAACGATTGTACATTGGACACAATAATCACCCTTCCGAATATGTATAAGTTTACCATACTCAGTCTATCATGCCCGTTCGACAAATTCTATATGAATTTTCAATTATTCGACAATTAATAGAATATATTGTACCTATTAAACTGAAATCTTAGACAAAAAGTAGTTAAATCCGCCCTCTAGAAGCAACTTTTTGTTTGATTCTATCGTCTCATTGGTATGGTTCAAATGTTTTAGTATAAAGCTATGGAATGCGACCAGTTCACTAGATCCCGCTTCCAATTCGATTAGTCGTTTTTCATTATCAATTGCAAGCTGAACATAAGGTCCGAGGCATCCTCGAATAAAGATTTCATTTTCAACCTTTTGCTCAGTTAAGGAATCTTCCGTAGTTTTATTTGCGGCAATCATTGCAAGCAGGCCATTATAGCTGCCTTCAGCCAGATCTTCTTTCCAATCCTGATAGTCGTCAGACATCTGAAGCGACATCAGCACAATATCGATGGCGAGCTCCATCTTCTCAATAAGCTCTGGCCGTCCTGCTAACAACAGTGCGCCAGTGCTGGCGATTTTTACGGGACCTGCTTTGCCAGCTGTGCGGATGGGGTCGTTTATAAAGTAATCATCGCGATCCTCTTTGGTTACACTCTCGGCCCAGTTCGTTACATAATGGTCGTAATACGCCCAAAATGGTGAAGTTGAAGGGAACAGCTCACGGAATACACGGAACATTTCGAGCATGAGCAGGTTGCCTAGAGCAAGCTGTTCCTTCCAATTTGATGCCGGCTTGCTGTCCATCACGTCATCCTGAATAAAAAAATAAAGCATTCCATATACATTAGCTAATGCAAGCGCTTCGCATTGCGAATCATTAATTCCGCTCGGCTCTATCATCCAGAAGGGGAGAAGGCTGCATATGTAATCCTTATTGCTGTCATGCTTCACAGGATTGAACTTATGCGCATAGGCCAGACCAAGGCTGCCGAGCGGTGCAGGGAAAGCTGCAATACGTTCTTCGGCTTTGGCATAAACAAGTTCCAGCTGTGTGGTATAGCGAGTAAACCATTCCATTTAAATGTCCTCCGCTGCAATAGAATGTAAGCCAAACGACCATACTAAATTAAGATTTGGTGCATATAAATAGTATATGAACGGTGTCAATCTTTTCCTACTATATCATTTTTGGAAAAAGAAAATCTTAACATATTTTTAAGCATGAGGAAGAAAAAAACGAAGTCTGTATTGAGTAAAAGCAGAAAATCCAGTAAAATGGATTAAGGTTATAAAAATAGGTGAAGTTAGTAGATGATCCTCTGTCACGCTATGCTTACAGAACTGGACTTAGGTCGGGGATGAATCTATTACCTGAGCAGGTTTAGAATTTAGTTCTCCTGCATTAAAGTTAATACCTAGATGAGAGTTCTTTAATGTGGAGGTAGTATGGCATGAATAGAGATGTTGAAATTTATGTTCTCTTAACGAATACGGGAACCTTATTTTCCAAGACAATTAGATGGTACACTAAAAATATGCTGAATCACGCTTCAATCGCATTTGACAGAGACTTGAATGAGGTTTATAGCTTTGGCAGAAAAAATCCGAACAACCCATTTTTTGCGGGATTTGTGAAAGAGGATGTACGAGGCGAGTTTTTTGAGAACTCAACCTGCGCTTTGTATAGATGTACGATTAGTCATTGCGCCTATATAAACATACGAAATCAAATTCATTACATGGAGAAAAATCGCGATCAGTATAAATACAATTTGCTTGGCATGTTAGGCATCATGCTTAATATTGAGATGAAACGAGAGTACGCATACTTTTGCTCGCAGTTTGTAGCCTCTGTTTTTGAGGAGAGCGGCGTGAATCTTGTTAATAAACCTTCCTTGTTCGTAACACCTGCTGATTTGGAGAATACAACGCTGCTGGAGCTCGTTTACCATGGTAAGCTGCAAGCTTATACAGGTGTTCAAGAGGAAATAAAGGCAACTGGAACCTTCCGCACTGCGTAAAGAAGATCTCACGTGTTGAGATCTTTTTCTTTTTTATAATGATCATTATGACGAAAACGGATTACATCCAGGAGGCTGGTTCACGATGTCTATTATTAGCTTTGGAATAGTTGGCGGAGGCTGGCGCGCAGAGTTTTACATACGTATCGCCAAAGCATTGCCGGAGAAATTCAACATTCATACGATACTTGTTCGTGACGAGGAGAAAGGGCGGCTGCTGGAGGCAAAATGGGGCATTCGTACGGTTCGCAATATGGATCAGTTTACGGCTGAGTCCAAGCAGTTCAGCTTCGCTGTCGTATCTGTCCCGCGAACAGCGGCTCCGGCTATTATCCAAGAGCTAGCTGAACGGCAAATTCCAGTGCTCGCAGAGACGCCTCCGGCTGCTGATTTGGAAGCACTAACCGACCTGTATCAATCGCTGCCTAAGGATGCAATGGTACAAGTAGCCGAACAGTATTTATTTCAGCCGATGCATGCGGCTCGTATTCAGATTGCCCGCTCCGGGAAGCTGGGTGAAGTATCGCAAGCACAGGTATCTGCTGCCCATGACTATCACGGGATTAGCTTAATTAGACAGCTTCTTGGCGTCGGGTTCGAGCATGCCAGCATTATCGGACAGACCTTTGAATCTAAGATCATGCAAGGGCCAAGCAGACAAGGTGATCCGCTTGAAGAACGAATGGTTCAATCTGTGCAGCGAATTGCAACGCTCCGATTTGGCGACAAGCTGGCTGTATATGATTTTACGGGAGATCAATACTTCTCTTGGATACGGCGCAGCCGCATGCTCGTAAGAGGCAGTAAAGGTGAGCTAGTAGACTCAGAAGTCAGTTATTTAAAAGATTACGCCACGCCCATTCATACGGAGCTTCGCAGAGTAGATACCGGTCAGCATGGGAATTTGGAAGGGTATTATCATCGCGGGGTTATTGCGGATGGCGAATGGCTTTACCAGAATCCAGTTGCTCCCGCTAGGCTTAGTGATGACGAAATCGCAATCGCGACTTGTTTGCTGCGAATGGGGCTGCTCGCTTCCGGTAAAGGAGCTTCCTTCTATAGCCTGGCAGAAGCAGCACAGGATCACTATTTGGCGCTCCTTTTGGGGGAAGCAATGGCTTCGGGACAAACGGTGCATACGGAGAAACAAGTGTGGATGCCAGAATAGTCATAATCACCAATTAGGACAATTAGCACTAAACAAAATTGGTACCAATTACATGCAGGTGTAAGTCTTCGGCTGTGCTAAAATTGTATGATAAGTAGAAGACTCGTAGTCACTATTTTTGTGATAGAGTCTTTTTTTGTTTTGAATATTCGGAATTTTCTGGAAATTATTATTTTTTTCTTGGAAAAACATATTCG
This sequence comes from Paenibacillus sp. 2TAB26, assembly GCF_052115145.1. Taxonomy (NCBI): domain Bacteria; kingdom Bacillati; phylum Bacillota; class Bacilli; order Caryophanales; family Paenibacillaceae; genus Paenibacillus; species Paenibacillus sp. 2TAB26. The sequence goes on along the minus strand of NZ_JBFRGC010000005.1, from coordinate 310,412 downwards.
ATTTCTTAATTAATGGGTAATCAAGTTATAAAGGAGAAACAGATGCCATTTTTAACGAATAAAAAAAAGAATCCTGTCATTTTATTGCTGATGTTCGTGTTGCTGGCTCTTTCGGTTACAGGGTGCGCTTTGTTTCAAAGCAGCGGCAATTCGGGTGAAGAGAATAAACCAATAGAGACGGAAAAGCCTATCGTGCCTGTAAATGGTGAAAAGAGTAAAGTGATTCCATTTGTCTATACGACCAATAAGGAATTGTCTCTTACTTTCAATGGTATGGGTGATGAGAGTCTGATGACTAAGCTGCTCGATGAACTTGATCGTTACGATATTAAGGCGACCTTCTTTTTGCCGGGCATGAGGGTGGCTGAAGAGCCGGGAATCGCCAAGGAGATTTTGGCTAGAGGTCATGGCATTGAGAACAACACGCTTAGTCGGCTCGATCTAACTCATTTAAGTTATGAGCAAGTGTTTAAAGAGATCAATGTCAGCAATGAAGTGATCGAGAGGGAGCTAGGAGTAAAGCCTCAATATATGCGGACGAGATCCGGCGATTACAATGATACCGTTCAGCTGGCGGCAGCGCAGAGCGGGCTTTCGGCTGTTGTATCTTACAGTCTTAATTTGCATGAATGGCAGCAGGAATCGGAGCAAGAGAAAGCGGACTATATTCGAAAATATGTAACTCGGGGCGGCATTATTGCCTTGGATACGGAGCTGGATGGACAGGTTCTTGAATCGATACCGCTTATTGCGAAGGCAGCGGCCGAGGTTGGCTACAAGCTCGTTCCGCTTAAAGAGCTGGTAAGCAGTGGTCAAGAGAGAAAACCGCTTGAACAAATACCGGGATTTGATGCTGCTCGAAAAAATTCAAACGACAAACAATCGAGCTACAAGCTTATTTATAACTGGGAAAATAAAAAGAAGGTTGTGTCACTTACCTTTGATGATTGGGGTACCGACTACACGATTACAAAGCTGCTTGATATTTTGGAAAAGCATGACGTGAAGGCTACATTCTTCTTGCGTGCCAACGGGGTAGAGAAAAATCCGAATTTAGCTAAGGCGATAGCGGAAGCTGGACATGATGTTGCTAATCACACATACAGTCATCCTGTCATTACCAAGTTAACGCCTGAGGAATTGCAAGAGGAAGTCGTCAAGGCTCATCAAGTAATAACCGAAGCGATTCAGCAGCAGCCTACCATGTTATTTAGACCCCCGACGGGTGAGATTGATGATGAGCGGGCGAGAATTGTAGCTGCAACAGGCTACACATCCATTGCGATGTATGACGTAACGGTGTTCGACTGGGACTCTGCCAATGACGCCAACCATATCGTGAAGGGTGTTCTGGATCAAACGGTTGATGGGAGTGTTATTCTTCTTCACATGCTGGATAACATTCATACGATTGAGGCGCTGCCAGATGTTATTGAGAAGCTGAAAAGCAAGGGTTATACATTCGTCCCCATGTCGCAAATGTCTCTAAAATAACTTTTTCTTACTAGATGGAGATGACATATGACGTTATACGAAGAAATCGTTACAAGGCAGAAGAAAATAGCGGTCATTGGATTAGGGTATGTCGGATTGCCGATTGCAGTAGCTTTTGCGAAAAAAGTGGACGTGATCGGTTTTGATGTGAATAAAGATAAGATTGCACAATATTGCAGCGGGATCGATACAACCGGCGATATAGGCAGTGATGTGCTCAAAAATACCGAAGCGCAGTTTACTTCAGATCTGAATGAGCTTAAAGATGTTTATTTCTTCATTGTGGCCGTGCCTACACCGATTCAAAGCGGTAATATACCGGATTTGAATTATGTGAAGAGTGCGTGTCAAATGGTGGGCAGGAAGCTCAAGCATGGCGCAATGGTTGTGTTTGAATCGACCGTCTATCCGGGGGTGACGGAGGAAATATGTATTCCGATTTTGGAGGCAGAGTCGGGTCTTGTTTGCGGCGTCGATTTCAGGGTAGGTTATTCGCCTGAACGAATCAATCCCGGTGATAAGGTTCATCGACTAGAGAACATTACGAAGATCGTGTCCGGTATGGACGAGGAAACGCTGGAAACTGTCGCGAGCATGTATGAACTCATTATTGAAGCAGGCGTATTTCGGGCGGAGAGCATCAAAGTAGCTGAGGCTGCAAAAGTCATTGAAAATGCACAGCGAGATGTAAATATTGCTTTTATGAATGAGTTGTCCATGCTGTTTAACGGTATGGGGATAGATACAAAAGCCGTGCTGCAAGCAGCAGGCACCAAATGGAATTTCCTTAACTTTAGCCCTGGGCTGGTTGGTGGTCATTGCATCGGAATTGATCCTTATTATTTGACCTATAAGGCTGAGGATACCGGCTATCATTCCAAAATTATTTTAGCGGGACGCCAAATTAACGATGGGATGGGTAAGTATGTCGCTCAGCAAATCATTAAGAGGCTTGTTAAGCAGAAGGTGAATATAAATACAGCCAAAATAGGCTTTCTTGGCTTTTCTTATAAAGAGGACAGCTCCGATATTCGCAATACGAAGGTGACAGACATTATCGAAGAGCTTCAAGAGTACGGAATAACAACACTTGTGGCAGATCCAAATGTGGACAAGCAGCAGGTTTATGGCGAGTATGGCATCGATCTATGCGACATTGAGGAATTAAGCGGGTTGAATGTTGTTATTGTAGCGGTTCCGCATAGTCAAATTACGAAGATGAATGTTGAGGATTTTGACAAGCTGTATGACGACAACAAAACAAAGTTTTTGGTTGATATAAAAGGCGTATTTGATAAGCGGTTATTCGAGCAAAACGGATACGACTATTGGAGCCTATAGTGCCGGATTGGAGACAGCAGCGTGTTTAGACGACAGAAAAAAAAGCCGATAGAAGTGCTGACTGTTCCAAGAGCGGACAGACGCACCCTTTGGAGCGTTCCCGATCCGGAACATTTGCGGCAAAAGGTTGATCGAAGAGGTTATGCCGAAGGTCAAAGCAAGGACGGCCGTGATGATGCGGCGGCGATGCATAAGCTGCGTGAGCTTAGCCTGAGATATGAGGCTAGCTTTGACGTGCGGCTACTTCGTAATGGCCGGAGGAAGAAGCAGGCAATAAAGGGAAAAGCGGTAGACATTTCTTCTACAGGCATTTTGATTGAACTGGACGCCTCCGTAATTGGCGATTCGTTCATGGAGGGGGCAAAGTATAAGCTGAGCTTCGAGATCCCGCCTGGGACGATGCCTGAAGGTTATGAGTCTGCCGTGAAAATTGAAGCTGTTATCAAAAGAACATTTACACGAGATAGCGAAGAGGGAGCGAAGCAGCTTATCGCTTTCCAATTTGAGAGGCCATTATCCACGTATCTTCAGAAGAAGCGTTGGGGTTATTCTGTCTATGCGGCGAGCACCCTGCTGTTTGTAGCAGTTGGTATTATTATGCTTATGCGTGTGGAGAGCATCATTTATTTTAAATATAATTTCATCTTGTATTTATACAGTATTACGGCAGCGGCTTTTTTGCTTACTCGTTACTTCTTCGGCGCGCTGCACCGCGATGTGCCGGTTAATCCGCATTATACGCCAGGCGTATCGATTATAATTCCTTGCTTTAATGAAGAGGAATGGATTCATCGAACGATTTTGAGCTGCATGAATCAAGACTATCCGATCGACAAGCTGGAAGTGATTGTCGTAGATGATCGCTCTAAGGATCGTTCTGTGGAGCAAATTCAGAAGGTTATCGACCTTGTTCACAAAGAGGCGCAGAGGTATGAAACGAAGGATCGTCTGAAATTGCATGTATTGTCCGAAAATGGGGGCAAACGCGTTGCGCTTGTAAAGGGCGTGGAGATGGCAAAGCATCGTTTGGTCGTATTTGTGGACTCTGACAGCTTTCTAGAGCCAACAGCGATTAGAAATCTCGTACAGCCCTTTCAGGACCCGCGAATGGGCGGTGTCGCTGGACGCACGGATGTGGAAAATAAATATACGAACACAGTTACTAAGCTGCAGACGGTTCGTTACTATATTGCATTCCGAATTATGAAGGCTGCAGAATCTTGGTTTGACAGCGTAACCTGCCTGTCTGGGCCACTCTCTTGCTACCGCAAGGATTTAATTTTGAAGCATAAAGATGCTTGGCTGACTCAGAAGTTTTTGGGGCAGCCAGCGACCTTTGGCGATGATCGCAGCATGACTAATTTTATTTTGAAAACACATCGTACCGGCTATCAAGATACCGCGATTTGCTCCACAATCGTACCCTCAGAGATGAACGTGTTCTTAAAGCAGCAAATGCGCTGGAAACGTTCATGGCTGCGTGAATCGCTGCGAGCAGGGGGCTTTATTTGGCGGAAGGAGCCGTTTATGGCTTTGTTCTTCTACATCGGGCTTATTGTTCCAATTGCAGCGCCGATTGTGGTTTTGTACAACTTGGTTTATGTACCGATCATGTATCGGATCTTCCCAAGCACCTTCCTGATGGGACTGCTGCTGATGGCGCTGCTAATGAGCTTTGCCCATCTGTTGTTTCGAAAGAGCAAGCTGTGGGTTTTTGGATTCGTATTTTGTATTTTCTACGAGTTTGTGCTGCTGTGGCAAATGCCTGTTGCTTGGGTTACCTTCTGGAAATCAACCTGGGGGACAAGAGAAACGCCGCAGGACATTGAAGCTAGAAATAAGAAAGCAGCGAGAAAGAACAAAAACAACAAGAATATGGACATGCCGCTTTAAAGCGGCTATGGTCTATTTCATAGATAAGGATGACCGCTATGAATAAGTGGTATACGAATGGAGTTTTCGATTATAAGCGGAAAAACAAAAGAAAGGTGATCAGAACGACCGTACAGATGATCATCTTGCTTGTTTTGGGCTTCATTCTTTTCCATGCTGTATTTGATATCAAGCAATATGCGGAGCCGGATAAGGCGCAGTGGACCAATCAAGACGGGTTTATTGCGCTGTCTTATTTTGGCGTAGCAAGAAACGGCACATCGGAGCTGATTTCCAAAAAACGGCTGGATCAGCAGTTGAAAGCACTGCACGATCAAGGTTATGTAACCATTTCGCAGCAGGATGTTATGGACTATTACAAGCTTGGAAAACCTTTGCCGCCTAAAGCGCTGTTTCTATCCTTCGAGGATGGACGAAACGATTCCAGTTTATTTGCTCAGCCTTTGCTGGAGAAATACAATTATAAAGCGACCGTTTTGTCCTATGCGAATAAGGTTGGGAGCAATGAATCCAAATTCCTTCAGCCTAAGGACATGCTCAGTATGATGAAAAACGGCTTTTGGGAGCTAGGAAGCAACGGCTACCGCTTGTCTTATATTAATATTTTTGACAAGGAAGGCAAGCTCATTGGTGTGAAAGAAGAGAATGAGTTCAAAGATCGGGCTAACACGAGCTACTACACTCACTACCTGATGGACTTTATCCGGGATGAGAACCTAGTGCCTGCGGAGCATCGAGATGAAATGGAAGCACGCATTAATGCAGACTACAAGTCGATGAAGGAAATATACAACAAGACGCTTGGCTTTGTTCCTAACGTGTATATGATTATGCACGCGAACATTATGTACAACGGCATGAACCGGCTTGTTGAGAATGTGAACGACCAAAATATTAAAGCGATGTTCGGCATGCATTTTAACCGTGAAGGACTTTCCTTGAATAAAAGCAGTGACAGCCTTTATAATTTAACAAGGGTGCAGCCTGCTTCCTATTGGTATACGAATCATTTGCTTATGAAAATTAGTAAGGATACCGGTCAAAAAGTCAGCTTTATTGCAGGGGATGAGCGGAGATCGGCAAAGTGGCAGCTTATCAGCGGTGCGGCTGAGTTTACGGATAACCGGATTGCTTTAACCTCTGTTCCAGCAGGAAGCGGCATGCTTTTGTTGAAAGATATTCATGCTGCCGACGTAAAACTAACTGCGGAGCTTGGCGGTCATGCGGTCGGCAACCAATCGATTTATGTTCGCTACGATCAGAATACGGATTCATTTGTTCGAGTGTCGATCGAGGATAATTCGGTTATTGTTGAGCAAAAGGCACCCGGAGGCAAGGTTGAACGGCTGCTAGCAAGCAAGCTTGGGGACAAGGCTGCTGAACGTGCGAAGCAGCTTGAAGTTAGCGTATCGGGCGATCAATTAACGGTGATTGTAGATGATATACAGCTCTCTTTGCTGCAAATTAGCAGCTCGATCGTCGGCGGAAATATTGCGCTTGCTTCCAAAGCAAGCCTTAACAACGAAAAAGATGATATTTACGACGCTGTTTTTGATAATATAAAAGTAACGACCGTCAAAGAGGACGGTACAGAGCATGAGTCATTATACAAGAACGGTTATGTTGGGATTGAGGGGTTAATCAGTAGAGTGAAGAACGCGATTAATGCATCATTCGACTGGGCGATCGATACGTTTTAGCTTAATCAGAACCTAATAATTCGAGGAGTTTGAATCAATGCGGAAACGAAAAGGTCTTATTGCAGCATGTTTGCTTGTGGTGCTTGTAGGCGCAGCAATGTATTTTTCCAATCTTACAAATCGCGCAAAGAAAGCGGAGCAGTCGTCTATTGAAGACGTACAGCAGGCTGCAGCTAGCGTACTGCCTGAATTGTCAGCTTGGATTGTGGACTGGCAGTGGAAGCAGGGAATTGAGGACCTGAGTATTATTAAAGGTGAATTAACGAGCTTGCAGTTGTTCGCGGCCTATTTTGATTATAAGGATAGTCTTTATTTTACGGATAAGTTCCAGCAGGCGTTGCCTGAAATCATGAAGATTTATAAGAAGAACGAACAGATGCAGCTCTATCTGACGGTAGTAAATGACCAGTTTAAAGAAAATGGCGAGTCTGTTCAGAAGGATTCGAGTTTAATTACGCGGCTAGTAGAGACGGAGAAAAGTCGTAAAAAACATGTAGATGAATTGATTGCAGCCGTTGATCAATTTGGGTTGAACGGAATTGAGATCGATTATGAGCGAGTCGAGGAAGAGGATTGGGAACGGATGCTGCTTTTTTACTCGGAGCTTCATACTCGTTTGCAGAAAAGCGGGAAGTCGCTTCGAATCATTTTGGAACCAAGAGCTCCTATTGAACAATTAAACCTTCCGGAAGGCCCGGAATATGTCATGATGGCTTATAACCTATATGGCTCACACAGTGAACCAGGACCAAAAGCGGATGAAGCTTTTATTGAACAATTGGCAATCAGAATGGAAGTACTGCCTGGCAGTCCGTATATGGCTTTCTCGGTTGGCGGGTTCGATTGGCATGAGGATGGCAAGGTTGAAGCTTTGACTGAGGAGCGAGCGGGGCTGCTGTTAAAGCAAACAGGCAGTAAAGCGCAGCGCGATCAAGCGAGCGGCAGCATGTTTTTTGAATATACAGATGCTGAGGCCAACAATATGAAGCATGCCGTGTGGTATGCAGATGAAGTGACATTATCTCGTTGGATAAATACTGCAAAAGATAACGGAATTAGCAAGGCGGCGATTTGGAGATTAGGCGAAATAGAGATGGAATCTCTGACTAATTTGAAGCTGTATATGCAATAAAATAGGGAATAACAAAGTGCTTCCGAAGCTTATGAGAATAGCTGCGGAAGCACTTTTCTTTAGTACTGAAATATTCCATTGACAATGATTATCAATAGCGAATATACTTCATTTTAGGACAAAAACAGAGTGGGGAGCAATTTTAATGAAGTATAAATTAATGACTTTTTTACTGGCTTGTACGGTAGTATTTACAGGCTGCGGCTCAAATGATGCAGATAAGAATGAGCCTAAACAAGCAGAAGGCAATTCCGCAAGCGGGGCTGTCGTCTCGGATGAGACTTGGGCACCTATTCTGGAGAGCTATCGTCAGTTTACAATTGAGCAAGCCGATACTTTCATATTAGAAACAGAGAAGTTTGTAACAGCTGTGAAGAGCGGGGATGTTGAAGCGGCCAAAAAGCTGTATGCGCCGACACGCATGTACTTTGAACGTATTGAGCCGATAGCTGAAGCGATTGGCGACCTCGATCCAAATATTGATGCGCGTGAGAATGACGTGGAAGACAAGGATTGGCGCGGGTTCCACCGCATTGAGCAATCGCTATGGGAGAAGAATTCAACCGAGGGCATGAGTGAATATGCAGACCGTTTGCTGGAGGATGTAAAGCTGCTTCGCGCTTTGATGGAAACCGTTGAGGTTGAGCCAAGTTTGCTTGTAACGGGAGCGGTAGAGCTTCTTAATGAAGTATCCTCATCGAAGGTGACGGGCGAGGAAGAACGTTATTCACACACGGATCTGTACGACTTTGCAGCTAATGTGGAAGGTGCAGACAAAATCTATCAGCTGATTAAGGCTGAACTGAACAAAAAGGATGCTGCGCTGGATGAGCAAATCGGCAAAGGTTTTGCTGATCTTGAGCAAGCCTTGTCAGCTTACAAATCAGGTGATGGCTATGTGTCTTATTTAGATTTGAAAGAGGAAGATACAAAGAAGCTAAGCCAGCTTATTGATGCGCTTGCAGAGCCGCTTTCTCAAATGGGTACGATATTGGAGGCTTAACAACATGACGGAACCTTCTGATTCCAATCAAAATGAGGGCAAGCCCAACATAGATGCTAAAAAAATCAGCCGCAGAGATCTACTGCGGCTGGCTGGCGTTGGTGGAGCTGGACTACTGCTCGGAGCAGCTGGTGTTGGAGGCTTGTTCCAAACGCAGGAACGCAGCGCGGCTAAGCCCGCTTCGAAGGAATTTAAAGCAGATAAAGACCAAATTGTCAGCTTTTATGGCAAGCATCAGGCCGGTATCACGACGCCGGCACAAGACTTTATTTTATTCGCTGCCTTTGATTTAACGGCTAGTACACTTGATGAGGTGCGCAAGTTATTTCAAGCATGGACGAGTGCAGCAGCATCCATGACAAACGGTGAGATGCTCGGCAAGACTAACGATAATTTAAATCTTCCTCCGTCAGATACGGGTGAAGCAGAAGGTTTGCTGCCATCTCGAACTACGATTACTTTCGGTGTGGGTTCGTCATTCTTTGATGCAAGATATGGATTAGCGGGCAAAAGGCCAGCTGCACTTGCTGATATGCCTGCTTTTGGCGGTGATGAGCTGCGAGATGAATGGTCAGGCGGTGATATTGGCGTTCAAGTGAATGCTAATGATATGCAAATTGCATTCCATGCGATCCGCAATCTAGCTCGTATAGCTAGAGGGAAAGCGGTGCTCCGCTGGACGCAGGAAGGTTTCCAGCGTACGAGCGGTGCTGATCCGGCGAATGCAACGCCTCGCAACCTGATGGGCTTTAGGGATGGAACAGGCAATCCAGACGTTAACGATGATGGGGAAATGAACAAGGTCGTGTGGGCAGCCGCAGCGGATGGTACGCCGTGGATGGATAAGGGCAGCTATATGGTCGTAAGGCGTATTCGCATGCGCATTGAGGTATGGGATCGTTCGACGCTCGGGGATCAGGAGTCAACCTTTGGCCGCCACCGAGACAGCGGCGCCCCGCTTGGCGGAGCGCATGAGTTCGACAAGCTTGATTTGGAGAAGAAGGACGAGAAGGGCAAACCGGTGCTTCCGATGAATTCGCATGTGCGTCTAGCTCATGGCGATGGCACGGTAAAAATATTGCGCCGCTCCTACTCATATTCAAGTGGAATGGATCACAAAACCGGGCAGCTGGATGCAGGCTTGTTGTTTATTTGTTTTAACCGCGACTCACGGAAACAATTTATTCCGATGCAGACTAAGCTTGGGCAAAGCGACCTCATGAATGAGTATGTCGTTCATACGGGCAGTGCGATGTTTGCTTGTTTTCCAGGTGTTCGTGAAGGCGGATATATCGGAGAAACGTTATTTTAAATCATTCTGTTGCTCGGTTAGTGCTTTGTAGAAAATAGCTCTTGATGATGAAAGGGGCGGACGTCTATGTTCGCACAAAATGGCGGAATGAAACAGTGGGGTATTCGTTTCATTTCTTTTTTTGTACTGATGATAGTGATGTTAGGGAGCAGCGGATTATATACGTTTGCTGAGGATGCGCAATCCTCCGAGCTGGATCGTTTGCTTCCGCTCGTTGGCGGTGCTCTTGTTGAAGCAGGTCAAGGAAAGTGGAAGGAAGCGGCAGCTCATATTGATGATGCTTCGGCTAAGTGGAAGCAGCTTAAGCCTGCGGCAACGAAAGAATCGGCTGCGGTGGATTCTGCGCTTGCGGGAGCTGTAAAAGCTTTAGCAGCGCCGGAAAGCGATGCTGATGCTGCCAAAGCTACGTTATCCCTACTCGCGAAGGCACTTAATAAATACGTGAAGAGCGTTCAAGACGCACCAGCGACTCAGCTAACTGGTCAAGATGCGGCTGTCAGCATACTTCCTTTGGCAGAGAAGCTGCTTACAAGCATTCAAGCAGGCGATATGGACAAGGCATATGCTGAATATCGTGAAATGAATAATAGCTGGCTTAAGGTTGAGCCTGCTATTCGAGCGGATCATTTCAACGTTTACAGCGGCTTGGAAACGAAGATGAGCATGCTTCGCATTGCTGTTCAAGCTGATCCTCCGAGAACCGAACAAGCGAAAACAGAAGCGTTGGCACTCATTCAGCTTATTAAAGATTATCGTGATGGGAAAATAGCGACTGTGGCTAAGGAGTCGGGCATAACGGTAGCCGATGCTGTGGACATTCTAAATCAAGCGTTAAATGATGTCCAGCAGGGGCATTATCCAGAAGCGGCTGGACAGATGGAAGCATTTATCGTGCAGTGGCCTGCGATTGAGGGTGTGGTTGCCCTGCGATCGGCTGCTATCTATAGCAGTATGGAGATTGGAATGGCTGAAGCAGGCGGGTATTTGCTCTCCGATCCTCCAGCGGCAGATAAGGCGGAGCAGCTTATAGCCCAGATGCTGGGGCAGCTAGAGCCAATGATGCAGGATACCCGTTACACCGCTTGGGATGCGGGGATGATTTTGCTGCGCGAAGGTCTTGAAGCCATTCTTGTATTATCTGCTTTACTTGCGTATTTGCAGCGTACCGGCAATCAAGATAAGCGCAAATGGGTATGGTCTGGCGTATGGGTTGGACTTCTGCTTAGCGGTATTATGGCTGTTGTGCTAACGTATGCCATTGCTCAGGTCGCAGCTGGAAGTGCGCGTGAGTCGATTGAAGGCATTGCTGGCATACTATCCGTTATTCTAATGATTACAGTTGGCAATTGGCTGCACAATAAGTCTAATATGAACAATTGGAATCAATACATCGACAAGCAAATGGGTAGTGCGCTCGCAAGAGGAAGCCTATGGTCATTATTTGCTGTTTCGGGTCTAGCGATCTTCCGCGAAGGTGCGGAGACGACGATTTTTTATGTCGGGATGGCGCCGTCTATCGATCCGCTGCAGCTGGCTCTCGGATTTGGCGTTACGTTCATCTTGCTGATTGCACTTGGCTTTGCGATTATTAAATTTAGCGCGAAGCTTCCCATTCGGCCATTTTTCCTTGTTGCATCCGCATTAATCTATTATCTCGTTGTTCGCTTCCTTGGCGAGAGCATACATTCCTTGCAGGTATCAGGGTGGATTCCGTCACATACTGCTTCAGGCGTACCGACTATAGGGGCGTTAGGCGTATATCCGACTTGGGAAACTACACTGCCTCAGCTTGCAGTGCTAGTGTATATTATCGTAAAGATAAGTATAACGCAGCTGCGCAAAGCGGCATCACCCGGTAAAGCAGCAGAAGCCAAATAATGATGTAATGGAGCTGTTCCAAGAGCAGATATAATCTGTTTTTGGGGCAGCTCATTTTTTATTGATGCCTCATTATTATAAAATTGTGGTTAAGTTTAGTATGTAAGGCTAAGTAATTACTCATAGCTTGCCAATAGGCGAATGGATTGGGTTTGTGGTATGATTTTTGAAAAGGGAGGAATCGGTATGAAAGGTCCGGGAATTCTTATTTCCGCATTAGTATTCGCGCTTCTTATCGCGATATTTGCGGTTATCAATATCGATTCGGTACATGTGAACTTTTTGTTTACGAAGGCAACCCTTCCGCTCATTCTCGTCATATTGGGATCGACGCTGCTTGGCGGCTTAACCGTAGGCCTGCTGGGGATGATTCGTCAGATTCGCTTGCAGCGAACCGTCAAATCATTAGAGAAGCAGCTTGCTGAATTTACAACCGAAGCGGAGCTGCTTGGTTTATCCAAGGCAACGATCCGCACGGAGCCGAGCGAAGAGGCGGCTGTTTCACAAAAGGAATAATATAGTTATCAGATCGTGAGGCCATTAATGTTTATTTATACGTATGCATGCCATGAGGACGAAGCGGCTTTGTGTGAGCTGGAGCTGCAAGTCTTATTCGGCGAGAAGCCCAAACAAGGCGTTGTCAGAAGTCAGTATGGGCTATCGGTTGATCGCAGCCCTTTCGTAAAACGGCGTATAGCCGTCATGCTGGAAGCTAACAGTATGGAAGAACTAATCGTTATGCTTCCGTCAATTGAGCTGGGTGGAAAAACGTTCAAGGTTGTTTATACGCAAGGCGATGAAGCCTTCACCTTCGATGAGCAAAGACTGCTCGAGAGAGCTGCCGGCGCGGTTATTCATGGCAAAGCCGATATGCGCAAAGCGGAGCAGCTGTTTGGTTTAATGAAGCTTTATGGACGCTGGTACTTTGGACCGCTGGAAGAGAACGGAGCTGTATGGCTGAGGCATCAGAATAAGCCGCAAAATTATTCAACCGCACTGCCAACAAGAGCAGCTCGTGCGATCGTGAATCTTGCGGCTGGGCTAGCAGCTGAACAGCTTAAGCTTATTGATCCGTGCTGCGGAATGGGAACCGTTCTGATTGAAGGCATGTCAATGGGAATCGACATTGAGGGGTTGGATATCAATCCGCTAGCCGTGCGAGGCGCGCGCGTAAATCTTGCTCATTTTGGTTATCCCGACCGAGTAAGACTTGGCGATATGCGGCTTCTCGAAGGTCATTACGATGCTGCCATTGTAGATATGCCATACAATTTGTGCTCTGTCTTGCCAGAAAGCGAGCAGCTTGTTATGCTTGAGAGTGTAAGAAGGTGGGCGAAGCGAGCGGTTATTGTCACAACTGATCCAATGATGAGGCAGTTAGAGCTGGCATCTTGGAGGATCATAAAAACCACAACCCTGAGTAAAGCCTCTTTTACCAGATATATAAGTGTAGTAGAATAAGAATTATGTAGCGCATGAAACGAGGTGAACCTATGTCTACAATCGAACAAAACGAATCCCAAGAGGAGCCTAAGAAGCTGACTCAAGCGGAGAAAGCGAAGCAATTGCTCGCTCAGAAGAAACAAGCGAAAGCAGGAGGAGCTCCTGGCCAATCGCATCTTTCTACGGGGACGCAGGCACTGAAGAGCCAGAACACGAAGAAAGTTAACAATCAGCGTAAAAAAATGGGTGTATAGCTGTCGGTTCCAACTTATTTTGAAATGCAGCAATAGCAACAATGAAGGACGCCAGCTGGTAACAGCTAGGCGTTTTTCTTATATAATAATATAAGAAGCAGGTTAGTCAGCTTGGAGGTTCACGGGGTTCTTGCCTAAATTTACGGAAATTACAACAAAAGGCAAGAATGAATCAATCGACTATCCCGCATAATGAATATACACGGATGAATTAGAAAAAATAATAAAACATGAAAATGAATATCGTTTAAGTTAATTACGGAGGGATTCGTTATGACGGCGACCAAACCATCACGAATGAGTATTTATTTGCTTGCCGGTGTCGCAACATCCAATAGCATATTTACGGAATGCAAGGTTAAGCTGGAACAAATGTTTCAATCCGATGGTGTCGAACCAGCTATCCACGTCATATTTCCTTATGGCGATGCCAGTCGCAGCTTGGTTAGACAAGTGCTAGAGGTGAAAAGCGACTTGTCCAACCGTTTAACGGCTGGTCGGATCGGCGGACAACATGCGCTGGAGAAAATCAAACAAACGATGAGCAGCGAGCGTTTATTGTTGATTGGACACAGCGGCGGCGGTGCCGCTGCTTATCAAGCGGCAAAAATGCTTTATGAGCAGGATCAAATCGAGGATTTTCGAATTGTGCAAATTGGTTCACCAAGAACGCCGATCGAGCCAAAGCTTCAAGAGCGCGTTAGTTATTTTCATTCCATTGACAGCTTAGGCAAGCTTAATGACCCGATTAGCCGAATAGGTACTTGGGGCGGATGGAGCATAAGCAAATATGCGATGCCAAGGTGGAATCGCATGAAGTATGCGCCAGGCTATGTTGAAGGAATTCCTACTGTGGGCGGACATGCGGATTATTTTCGCCATACGGAGGATTATAGCGACCAAGAGGCCGTTTGCAATCTAGATAAAACAGTGGACCGCGTGCGGGGTTGGTTGAAAGGGTGGGTCTGATCCTATACACTAAGGTGAGAGTAAGCAGCAGCTTCTAAAGTGAGATGCTTACGACTTAGGAGGTGAAGGACCCATGGCCAATACACATACGTACACAAAGAAAGAAGAAATTGTGAATGCCGTCACACATGGGATTGGGGCTGCACTCAGCATTGGGGCACTCGTCGTGTTGATCGTATTCGCGGCAACGAGGGGAACGGCCTTTCATGTTGTCAGCTTTACTATATATGGATCAGCCATGCTACTGCTGTATGCGGCCTCTACGCTCGTGCACAGCTTCCCCGAGGGAAAAGCGAAGCGGGTATTTGAATCACTTGATCATTCGTTTATTTACGTCTTTATAGCAGGAACTTATACGCCGATATTGTTCCATATCGTGCAAGGTACGCTTGGCTGGGTACTGTTTGGGATTGTTTGGGGAGCGGCATTAATCGGTGTAGCGTTTAAGGTTTTTTTTGCATCACGATTTTTATTCACATCAACGATCATTTATATCGCAATGGGATGGATTATCGTATTTGCTTGGAAGCCGCTCACAACGCATCTAGCTCCAGGAGGGGTGCAGCTGCTCGTAACAGGGGGATTGCTGTACACATTCGGAACGATATTTTATATGTGGCGTGCCTTTCCTTACCATCACGCCGTATGGCATTTGTTTGTACTTGGCGGTTCAATTGTCCATTTCTTCGCTATACTGCTATATGTTCTCCCAGCGAAATGACAAAGATTATTTGGGCATAGAGAAGCAAATCTTACTCGCATGAAGCAAGCTGTGCGGGAGATGAGATTTGCTTTTTTTGTTTTTTTGCAGCAGCTCGGAATTAAACTTCAATTGCTGGGCACCAGCCTGGCGGCTCCGCGCAAATGGCCAGGGCAAAGGCAGGATCTTCTTGGGCAAGATCAGCGAAGTAGTTTGATAATATATGGTTTCCTGAGACAGAGCCCATACGGAACGAACGTTTCACCTCACCCTTTGCGTGCATATAGTAGTAAGTTTGTTTAGTCTTTGGCGATTGGTAAACAAGCGTAGGCAGATGGGGGACGATATCAAATTCGTTTTGAAAACGCCAATGGGTACCAATGGATGCGTTATAGCTGCTTGCAAACTTCGGATCTCCGACTCGAGGTGCTCCATACGTATATACAATGGGATCTATAAATGAGGTGTTGTTCGCAAGGTCGAGGGCAGCAAGGGTTGCAAGTGCTCCCCCAAGGCTGTGTCCTGTTATAAACAGCGGTCTGCCCTGTGGAAGCTGATTTATGATTTCAATGATTTGAGTACGTGCTGACATATAGATGTCAGTAAACCCCTTGTGCGTTAGACCGGCATTTTTGACTGGGCGGTAAGTCGTTTGCTGGGCAATGAAATCAGATACCCAATCCACTGCAGAATTGCTGCCGCGAAAAGCGAGCACGGATGCACGTTCAGATGTTAAAACAAAACCGAATCGTTCATCGCTGTCGTCATATGCTCTAGCCGTAAATTCACTTACTAAGCTGTAGGTTCTAGGTACAAGAAATAATCCGTCCTTGTTATTGTATTGCATGTATGTTTGTCCGCAAACCGCAGCCAAAAACAAAGCCGTTCGATAATCGAGATCCTGCGTGGTTAACGTACCTCTCGTATTTGCTGTCATACCATCCCTCCGCTCATACAACTCCGGTTCTCCCGATGTTTGTAATATATGATCAGCCCTGCAGATGGGTACCAGCGGAAAAAAATGGACTTCATAAGGCAGCTCCAAGTATAATCGGGGAATAACGCGATTATGAAAGGGGATTCATAAATGACTCTTCAAATAGGTATTGCAGGTACAGGATGGTTTGGCATGATGCACGCGGAGAAGCTCGCTAAGCTTGCCGGCATCAAGGTAACTGCTTTCTTAGCAACTAGCCAGCAAAAAGCAGATGCAGCAGCACAGCGCTTTGAGGGTGCACGCGGTTATGATTCTATACATCGCATGCTGGATGATCGTAAGCTTGATGCGGTATATATTTGTGTACCGCCATTTGCGCATGGCGAGATTGAATCTGCATTGCTTGAAAGAAGCATTCCCTTTCTTGTAGAGAAGCCGCTTGGAGTGGACGAGCAGCTGCCATCTGAGATTTTGAAAGGAATCGAAGAGAAAAAGCTGATTACATCGGCTGGCTATCATTTCCGTTATATGGATGGAACCGACCGTGCAAGAGAGCTGCTGCGCGAGCGCACAACATTAATGGCGCTTGGCTATTGGATGGGCTCCATGCCGGGGGTAAGCTGGTGGCGCAAGATGGAAGGATCAGGCGGTCAATTCGTAGAGCAGACAACACATATTGTGGATCTGCTAAGGTATACGGTTGGTGAGGTAAGTGAGGTTTACGCAGCTTACGGCAATCGATATATGAGCGGTGTAGAAGAAGGTGTAACGGTTCCTGATGTAGGCACAGTTACGCTGAAGCTAGTGGGTGGTGCAGTTGCTACAATTAGCAATACTTGCGCTATCCCAGCTGGAGATCGTTCCGGCCTGCATATTTATACGAACAAAGGCGTGTTGGAGCTTGGCCATAGCGGATTGATTGATACGGAGGCTGGCCGCAGAACAGAGTATGCTAACCAAACGGATCCCTATGAGCTGGAAAATGAGGCTTTTCTTCATGCGATCCGAACCGGGGATGTTTCCCGCATTCGCTCCAGTTATGCGGATGCAGTAAGAACACATCAAGTGACAATTGCTGCTAATGAATCTGCTCGTACTGGATTGCCAGTTAAGCTTTAGAATTTGATGTAAAAAACCGTCCATGAAGGTCATTGACCCTAGTGGACGGTTTTATTATGGGCTGACTATCATTATTGGCTTCGTTTTCTTTGGGAACGCGTTTGAGCTTGAGGGGGTTCACTTGAAGCATTCGCAGAGGCTTTCTGCGAACGGCTGCTCTTCGAACGCTTGGAACGTTTTGCCTGAGAGGAAGAATCAGTAGTAACAATCTCCTTCGGATTGCGTCCATTTAACAAGTCGCCAGTCCAGCCTTTCTTCCAAAGCCATAAATACATGAAAATCGTAACGAATAAAATAAATACGTTCATCGCTGTAAAGCTCCACTTATTATCTTTAAATGGCAGGATCTCGAAGTTAACGCCCCATATACCGCCTATAATCGTAGCAGGCAGGAACAAGACAGTAAATATCGTGAGCGTCTTCATAATATCGTTGCCGCGAAAGTTTGAGATGGCATCGTCCATTGAGATCAAGGTATCTATTTCCAGTGCGTAATGCTTCAGAAGCGCTTCGATTCTCTCCAGCTTATGCGTAATGCGCTTAAAGCTGTCCGTCTCGGTGAGTTCATCCATGAAAGCTTCCTGTGCAGCACTATGTACTTCTCTAATCGGAATGAAAAGATGACTCCAATGAAGCAAATCGTAACGCCTCTCAAAAATAGTATCGATAAGGCCGGTACGATTCTCATTGCGCATCGTCGTTTCAAGCTCTCCGAGTCTTTTTTCAAAACCATCAAGACCAGCATGGAACGTTTCCAAAATAATGCTCAGCATAATAAATAACGCTTCAGGAGCTGATTCGCAGCTCTCGAACTTTAGGTTATGGTCAATGGACTGAAGTCGGAGCGGAATGCGCATGTCATCATGCATCGTCAGCAGCCGGTCTTCTGTCAGCCAGAAGTGAAAAGGTTGAATATCCGATTGGTCGTCCGACACTTGGAACATAACAGTGCCATATAGCAGCTTCTGCGAATGCGTCGCACCGCCAACGGATATATTGTTTGTTCTTCTGCCTGCGCATTCATCAATCCATGACGCACATTCCGGAAATAGCTGCTTGAGCTCATCTCGCTGCTGCTGAGCCGCTTCCTGTTCCTGTTTGGTAATGGCTTTAATGGTCTTTTGTCCTTCGCTTGAAGAAACGGTTTGCCTTTGTGCACCTTTCCTGCTGGGCAAGGGCTCATTCCTTACGGTTTGCTGCCTCGCTTGCTGCAGTACATGCCATTCCCATCCTGCGGGATAGCGAAGCATCCGATGAATCATCGCTCTGCCTCCTGCTTGTCCGATTTTCCAATATCTATTCCTCCATCATACCGCGAACTTCAATGATGCACAACCTGATCATTTGATAACACAAAACCTTCGTTATTTCATGTCAAATTTCAACATAATACGACTTAATCCGCCATAAGAAGGGCATACCAAGATTAGTATGCAACATAAGGAGGATAAGGCAATGGCAAAAAAAATAGGCATATTTGAAACGGAGCAGCAAGTCATAACGGCTATTGAACAGCTGGAGCAAGCGGGCTTCGTTCAAGGCGAGCTAAAAGTCATAGCGAAAGATTCTGAGCATTCTAGGCGCGTAGAAGCAGAGAGCGATGTCCATGTGGACGAGCTTAGAGAGCTCGAAGAAATACCTGACCGTCAAGGTTTAGGTAGTCTTGGCATGGCTGCTGCTGCTGGGTTTGCAGGAGCTGGCATGAATGCTGTTTATGGCATGACAGGTTACGGGACAGCGCCTTATGCTGCCGGAGGTTTTCCTTTTGCAGCGGCAATTCTGCTTGGCGATGACGATCACAGTGGAACGCTGCAGTCGCTTGGTCTTGAAAATGAAGAAGTTCGATTGTGCAGTGATGCTCTGCAAAGCGGTTCATTAATCGTTATTGTTGAAACTCTGGAAAGCAAATCGTTGTTTGACAAGGATGGCGGTCCGGATTTGTCACGGTTGGGGGCGGCAGAAGCTGTTTTTCGCGCCTGCAATGCCTCTAGCGTTATTGCTGGCGAATAGCTGCTGGTTACATCAGAAAGATAAATATAAAGAAGTCTCACTTATCGCGCAGAAGCCATTTTTGCCGATAGGTGAGGCTTTTTAATTATGTATATAAGCCGTCCGACGGACGGCAGCCGCAATGAAAAGTTGTATCATTTATGTTGTTGATTATACATTTGCTAAGGATTTGCGATCCAGCTTTACGATTTCAGTTAAGGGATGCCCTTCGCCGATAATAAGATCACGCAGCAAATGGGATGCAAGCATGCTGTATACGGTACCGTTGCCGCCATAACCTAAGCAATAATAAACATTTTTCCAAGCGGGATCAGCACCTATAAAGGGCAAACCGTCACGCGATTCTCCGAAGGTGGCGCACCATTCATAGGCAATGGGAGCCTGCAGCTCGGGAAATAAAGCCTTTAGCTGGCTGTGCAGCTTATCGCTGTGTTTCCTAAGTTCTTTATCGCTGTGAGTGGGCTTTTCAGTATGCTCATCCAAGCCGCCGACAACGACGCGGCCGTCAATAGTCGTTCGCATATACAAATAGGGACGGGCAGTTTCCCATACGAGAAAGCGTTCATGCCAGCTTTGAAGACTTGGCTGAACTTCAGTGACAAGTGCAAAGGAGCGATTCAGCTCAGCTTTGATCAGCTTGCCGCGAAGCTCTTCAGGCTCATACCCTACAGCATAAACAACATGCTCTGCTTCAATCTCATAACCGTCAGCGGTTTTTAGAAGATGGAGGCCGCTTGGCAGCGTTTCATGTGCTACGACATCGGTTTGCTCATAAATCTCAAGCCCAGCTTCAGCAGCATCGTTTGCTACACCGTTTACGAACTGATAAGGATTTACCTCTGCGTCGCCGTGTGCAACAATCGCACCTGGCTTCTGAAACGGAAAATGTTTGGCGATGTCGCTCGGGGACCAGAATTCGACTTCAAGTCCACAAGCCTTTAAAGCCTCATATTCCCTTTTGAGTTTAGGAAGCTCCTGCTCCGAAGAGGCATAATATAGGCTGTTTCTTCTAATTAATCCTACATCGACAGAAAGGGAGTCAGCTGTTTTTTCGAGCATTTGGACTGCATCTCTGCACGCTTTATAGAAGATTTGGGCATCCCGCTCCCCTATTTGATCGATGAGATCACAAAGCATAATATCGTTGCAAAATTGTAGGAGGCCTGTATTTGCTGAGGTGCTTCCGCCGGCTACCTTTCCCCGTTCAAGCATAATGGTGGAAAGGCCGCTTTTATTGAATACAGAAGAACAGATCGTACCTGACATCCCGCCGCCTATAACAGCCACTTGTGTTTTTTTGTTTTGCCGCAAGGGCGCATACACCTTGGGATTGTTTAATGTAACCGGCCAATATAAGTTACCGGTGTGCAGCTCTTTCATAGATCATCACTCCCTACGATAGTATTACCCGAATTTACGAATATGAAGCGATCGGGAGCTGATACTAACAAGAGGAGGGAAATTCAGCTAAACGGTGCTGCTTAGTCTCCTAAATTCCGCATCGCCATGCGGTATGCAGTAGGAGATTGGCCATGAAGCCGGCGGAATTGTTTGGAGAAGTACAGAGCATCCTGTAGACCGACTGATGCGGAAATTTGTTCGATGGTCAGCTCTGGCCGTTCCCTCAGCATGCGGCGTGCTTTATCGATTCGGAGCTTGAGCAGGAAAGTAACGGGAGATACGCCAATGCGCTGCTTGAACAAACGGGACAAGTACGCTCTATTGTAGCCAAGCGATTCCGCCATTTGTTCAATGGAGACCGGATGGGCATACTGCGTTGATAAGTAATGGATGACTTGTTGAAGCAAATGATCGCCTTCTGCTTGGGAGGTACGGATTTCATTGCCGTTCTGGCTATTGAGCGCGCTTTTGTACTCGGCAAGGAGCAAATGCAAATAACCTACGGCTTTCATATCAGACGCAGCGCCTCCCCGCCGAAA
Source organism: Paenibacillus sp. 2TAB26 (assembly GCF_052115145.1). Classification (NCBI taxonomy): domain Bacteria; kingdom Bacillati; phylum Bacillota; class Bacilli; order Caryophanales; family Paenibacillaceae; genus Paenibacillus; species Paenibacillus sp. 2TAB26. The sequence continues at coordinate 289,287 of NZ_JBFRGC010000005.1, read as the reverse complement.
GGTATCATAGATTTGACGAAACAATGCAGCGGCTCGCCGTTTATCTGGCGTAAACACTACCTGCTGCTCGGCTGTTAAGCCAGCGGTTGCAACGAGATCGGCGGACAATGTTCCATGAAATGCGACCCAGCGATATTTCCATGGCGTGTCACCGTCAGATTCATAACTGATTAATTGTTCCGGCTCAATTAAGAACGTATGCCCTGCACGAAGTTCATGCTTAACCTCATCACAAATAAAGATGCCCGTTCCTTCCAGTACGATGTGCATCAAATAGAAGTCATAAACCTTGGGACCAAGCCGGTGGTACGGCTTCGTTTGGCTCTCGCCAGCAAATAATACATTGAGTGGGGAGTTTTTGCCATCACTGATAACGGGATTGGAGGCTACGGTATACATATCCTGCTGCATTTTACTTTACACCTGCTTTACAGTGGAATGCGAAGATGAACAATTGTAGAGTTTATACTATCATAGCATGTCCGATGTTTATGCGAGAAGTCACATTAATCCATATAAAAAGCACTTGCCGCCATTTAGTTTTACTGCTGCTTCCCGTATACTAAAGTTGTTATCCAAACATACAAAATCGATATAAAAAGGAACGTGATAGCAAATGGCAAACATTGAAGCGCTAACACAGCAGTTCATACAACAATACGGCGGAGACGCAAGCGACATCGCTGTATTTCATGCTCCAGGCCGCGTAAACTTGATCGGTGAGCATACAGATTACAACGGCGGCTACGTATTCCCAGCTGCACTTACTTTCGGAACGACGCTTCTTATCCGCAAACGCCCAGATCATCAGCTTGGTCTAGCGACAACAAACTTCCCAGCGTCAAAAAGCTTCTCGCTCGACACGATTGTGTATGACGAGGCTGACGACTGGATGAACTATCCTAAAGGAATTGTTCATGAGCTTTTGCAAGCGGGCGTGAAATTCTCCAGCGGCTACGACTTGCTGTATCATGGCGAAATTCCAAATGGTGCAGGACTTTCCTCCTCTGCATCCATTGAGGTCGTAACAGCTTTTGCACTGCAAACACTTGAGGGACTTCCAACTGATAAAGTGAAAATCGCATTGCTGTCACAAAAATCCGAAAACGAGTTTAATGGCGTGCAATGCGGCATCATGGACCAATTCGCGGTTGCAAACGGCAAAAAGGACCATGCCATCCTGCTCATGTGCGATACGCTGGAATTTGATCTCATTCCATTTGATTCCGGCAGCTATAAGCTGGTAATAGGCAATACGAACAAACGCCGCGGCTTGGTTGACTCTGCTTATAATGAGCGCCGCGCACAATGCGAGCAGGCGGTACAGGATCTTAAAGTAGCATTCCCTGAGCTTACGCTTCTTGGACAGATTAATCTGGAGCAATTTAACTCTGCAAAACATCTGATCAAGGATGAAACAGTTCGCAAACGCGCACAGCATGTGGTAGAAGAAATCGACCGTGTACTGCAATCCATCAAAGCATTGAAAGCAAACGACCTTGCGCAGTTTGGACAATTAATGAACGGTTCACACGATTCGCTGCGCGATCTTTACGAAGTAACGGGTGCTGAGCTGGATGCCATGGTTGCGGCTGCTCGCCTCGTACCAGGCGTACTAGGTTCGCGTATGACAGGCGCAGGCTTCGGCGGATGTACGGTTTCGCTCGTTCACGAAGACAGCGTTGAAGCGTTCCAAGCAGAGGTAGGCCGCAAGTATAATGAAGCAACAGGCTTAACTGCTGACTTCTATGTATGCACAATCGGAAATGGCGTAGAGCGCCTAGTATAAATAGCATGATCATGCGACACCAAATGGAGAGGGGAAATGAATCATGGCAGTATTAGTAACTGGAGGGGCTGGTTACATCGGCTCGCATGCAGTAGCGGCATTGCAGGAACGCGGCGAGGAAATCGTTATCGTCGATAACTTGCAGCAGGGTCACCGCAAGGCTTTGCTTGGAGGCAAATTGTATGAGGGTGATCTTCGCGATGCAGCTTTCATGGATACCGTCTTTAAGGAAAATGAAATCGATGCAGTGATCCACTTTGCTGCGAATTCGCTTGTTGGCGAAAGCATGAAGGACCCGGGCAAATATTATCACAATAACGTATTTGGTACGCTTTGCCTGCTTGAGAAAATGAATGAATACAATGTTCGTAAAATCGTATTCTCTTCGACAGCTGCAACTTACGGCGAACCGGAGAACGTGCCGATCGACGAGTACGATCGCACGCTTCCGACGAATGCTTATGGCGAAACGAAGCTTGCAATGGAAAAAATGATGAAATGGTTCGATGTTGCTCATAACATCAAATTTGTTTCGCTTCGTTACTTCAATGCGGCGGGAGCTCATGAGAGCGGAAAAATCGGCGAGGACCATAGCCCGGAAACCCATTTGATTCCTATCGTGCTCCAAGCAGCGCTTGGTCAACGTCCTCATATTTCGGTATTTGGAGAAGACTATGAGACGCCAGACGGTACGTGTGTCCGTGATTACATTCATGTAAGCGACCTTGCCGATGCCCATGTGCTTGCAGTGGATCGTCTTCGCAGCGGAGCTGAAAGCTCAGTATACAATTTAGGCAACGGAACAGGCTTTTCTGTCAAACAAGTTATTGAAATTGCGCGCACAGTTACTGGCAAAGAAATCCCTGCTGTGTTCGAAGCTCGCCGTGCGGGCGACCCTGCTATTCTCGTAGCTTCATCAGATCGTGCTCGCAAGGAGCTGGGCTGGAATCCGAAGCGGGATAAGCTTGAGGACATTATCAAAAGCGCTTGGAGCTGGCATGAAGCGAATCCAAATGGATACAACGACTAGGGTTGACGCTTAAAGGAAAGGAGCTGCATCACCTTGGAAACTAAGCAACAAGCAACATCAGCAAACGATGCGCTGATTCTTATAGAACGCTTGCTGCAATTTGGATTGCAGCGCAATCTGCTGAACGATCAGCTTGATACGCATGCAGCGAGAAACGAACTGCTTGATCTCTTTCACTTTACTGAGCCTTTTGAAGGCCAAGTGCCGGAGGAGCGACTCGAAAGCGCAGTACCGCTTCTGGAGCCGCTGCTTGACTATGGTTATACAATCGGACTCATTCCAGATAATACGACGACATATCGCGATTTGCTTGATGCTCGCATTATGGGCTTCTTGCTGCCGCGTCCTTCTGAAGCCAGCGCTGCATTTCAGCGTTTGGCGAAGGAGCAGGGGCTAAAAGCAGCTACGGACGCATTCTACAACCTGAGCATCGATTCGAACTACATTCGGATGGACCGCATTCGCAAAAACCTTTATTGGCTGCACGAGACAGAATTCGGAAATCTTGAGATTACGATTAATCTCTCGAAGCCCGAGAAAGATCCGAAGGAGATTGCGCTGCTCAAAACGATGCCGCAGGCGAAATATCCGAAGTGCTTGCTCTGCGTAGAAAACGTTGGCTATGCTGGCCGTCCTGATCATCCAGCTCGTCAAAACCTGCGTGTCCTGCCGCTCACACTGCAAGAAGAGCAGTGGTATCTGCAATATTCACCGTATGTTTATTACAATGAGCACAGCATCATTTTCAAAGGCGCACATGAGCCGATGGTTATTTCACATTCTTCATTCGCGAGACTGCTCGACTTCGTGGAATTGTTTCCGCATTATTTCATTGGCTCGAACGCTGATTTGCCGATAGTCGGAGGATCGATTCTAAGCCATGATCATTTCCAAGGCGGCCGCCATGTGTTTCCGATGGAAGCTGCATCAACAGATACGCTGTTTACTGATCCTAAGCTGCCAGGCTTGCGCTTTGGCATCGTGAACTGGCCAATGTCAGTCGTTCGGGTTAACGGGACGTCCAAAGCGGATGTTCATCGTGCAGCTTGCCGTATTCTCGACGAATGGCGTAATTATAGCGATGAGGCTGTAGATGTGCTGGCATTTACGAAGCAGGCCGATGGCACCAATACTCCGCATAACACCATTACGCCTATAGCGCGTCTACGGGACAATGGCGAGTATGAGATTGATCTAGTGCTTCGCAACAACCACACGAGCGAAGAGCATCCGGACGGCATTTTCCACCCGCATCAGCATTTGCATCATGTGAAGAAAGAAAATATCGGCTTGATTGAAGTCATGGGACTTGCGGTACTGCCAGGACGCTTGAAGGATGAACTAGAGCAAATTGCAGCTTATTTGTCAGGGGCATCAGCTGCTGTTCCAGAAGAGCTTCATGCGGACTCTCATCCGCTCCATAAGCATGCGGAGTGGCTGCTAGCTCTAATCGATCGTTTTGGATCTTCAAATACTGCTGAACAAGCGAAAAAAATCGTTGAAGCTGAAACGGGCAGCAAGTTTCTAGAGGTGTTGAAGGACGCAGGCGTATACAAGCGCACAGCTGATGGCGCCGCAGCCTTTGAACGTTTCTTAACGTCTATAGGGCTCCAAAGAGCATAAAATAATAAAACCTCTATCCACGCGGGTCACTAGCGATTGGATGGAGGTTTTTTGCTATCAAGCTTAAAAATGAAGCAATTTATATAATGTTTTATAATCATGCATTGTGAAATTATATTAATTTGTAAAGTGACAAAATTTATGGTATTTTTTATAGAATAAACAAACCTTTTTGAATTATATTTTTATTTCTCTATAAACTATTTATCGGAGGGGTCAAGATGTCCGAAAAAATGCTGCCGTTAGACGACTTTTTGCAGCTTAGCACTGATGAGCAAGTGGAAAAATTAAAGCGTTGGAAGATGGATTACACGCTTAAAGACATTCGGGAAGCTTGGAACTTCAAGCATTCCGCGCAATATTATATGCTGCTGAAGAAGCTTCGGATTTACGAAAGAGTTGTTAATAAATCAGATAAGTTTTATCCCGTCCAAGAGCAGCTCATAACGAGAACGAATGCTGGCGGAGAGCGCGGCTGGTCCGGCCAGTCTGCTTTCGCGGAGCGCAAGCTTCCGTCGGATAGCTTCGATTACCATTTAAATACGACGCTAAGCGGACCTGCACTTGCAGACAAGCTGGAGCGAATCGCACATTTTCTAAAAGGCGAGCATAAGGAAGTATCGATAAAGCTGTCTATAGAAGCTGCGGAAATAGAAGTAGAAGAGCTGGAGTAAATACTGAATGAACAATAAAAAGAACCGAGTTCGGCGAAGTTGCCTGGCTCGGTTCTTCTTTTGTAGAAAAATGAAAATAAATGTCTGATACTGGAATATTATGTTTGTAAATAGTTTATTGCAAACGCAGCTTTCCAAGCTCGGAAACGAGCGCTTCTACCTCGCTGATGCTGAATTTCTCTTTTGAAGCGACTACTTCGTACAGATCTTTTATATCCTCATATTTATTGAGATCAAAGTTAGATGCCTGCATCGCTGCAGCGGAAGCCATTTTCAGCTTTGTTTTGATAACTTCAATCATAAACGCTACATTTTCTTGCGTTTGTAAGTCTAAATTCGTCATGGAGTGCCTCCTAAAGTTTTTGCGAGCCGAATTCGGCTTCGGAAATGGGCTTGTTCGAACGTTTTGCAATGCTGCAATTGTAACATGTTTCAAACGAGAATGACCACAAATTGAACAGTATCTTAAAATTGGATACAATTGAACAAGATACGATTGGCAATCGAAGACAGGGCAGGTGCAATACGACGGAACAGCTAACGAGCAGTGAATTGGAGTCCTTTTTTTGTGCCATTGCAAATAAGTATATGAATCGCAGCGGCATTGTATTTGTATGTATAGGAAGTGATCGTTCCACAGGGGACTCTCTTGGTCCATTAGTGGGAACGATGCTTAAGGAGAGAGGTTGGCCGAATGTCATTGGAACATTGGACAAGCCATGTGATGCGCATGCGGTTCAGCAAGCCGCTCAGTCGCTGCATAAAGATGACGTTGTCATTGCCATTGATGCATGCCTTGGCAAACCAACTTCCATCGGCCGTTTTATTTTGCACGAAGGACCGATCGAGCCAGGAAAGGCAATCGGCCGCAGACTTCCAGCAATCGGGCATTATAGTATTGCAGGCGTAGTAAATGCTAACGGACCCAAGGCTTACTGGATGCTGCAAACGACTTCACTTTACCAAGTGATGCGTATGGCAAGCGAGATCGCGTGCGCGGTAGATTCAGCTTGGGGCCAGCATTCGGATAGCTTGTCATATGTTAATCAAGCATTACAAATTCCATCCGTGTAGAGGAGCATGAACAAATGACAAATGAAAATAGCAAAGAAGTATACTCAATCGCACAGCGTAAGCTTTTTTTGAATAACGGATTGGAGCTTGCATATTATGATTCCCATCCGGATGACGGAGGCGCGGCGGATGGCATTAGCGAGGTTGTCGTTTTGCTGCATGGCTACTGCGGAAGCTCTTCCTATTGGGAGCATATCTTGGATGGGCTAGAGCAATCTGTACGTATTATTGCGCCAGACGCACGCGGGCATGGAAGAAGCTCTGCGCCAAGTGATGAGGTTTATACGATGGAGTTGTATGCGGAGGATATTGCTGAGCTGCTTATCAAGCTGCAAATTCATAATGCAGTATTGCTTGGGCATTCCTTAGGGGGCTATATTACTCTTGCATTCGCTGAAAAATATGCGAAGAAGCTTTCTGGCTTTGGCCTGATCCATTCAACAGCGCTAGCAGATAGTGACGCTGCCAAAGAAAACCGTGATAAAGCAGCAGCGGCTCTCGAGCAAGATGGCGTGAAGACATTTGTTGATGGTCTTATTCCTAAGCTGTTTGCTCCCGATAATTTGGAGGTTTTGTCCGCTGAGGTTGAGCAAGGAAAGAAAATAGGCTATGGCACATCCCTGCAAGGCGCAATCGGCACTGCAAAAGGAATGAAGGCACGTCCAAACCGGACGCAGGTAATCGAGCAATCTGAGCTGCCTGTACTTCTTGTTGCAGGGGTGTCAGATAAGGTTATTCCGGTGGAAAGTGTTTTTGCAGCATCAAACGGCTGGGCCGTGAAAGTGGAGCTTGGCAGCGCAGGTCATATGGGAATGATCGAAGAGCCGAAGCAATTGATCAATGCTATTCTTAGCTTTGTAAAGAATGAGCAGCAGTAGTTTGGCGAGAGGGGGAACCAGATGTTTCAGCGCGATTATTTCATGCGAATGATTGAGCAAATGACAGAAGCAGTCGGTCAAATTATGAATTTGAGGCGAGAGCGCAAGCACGAGGAGGCTTTGCTCTACATCGATGAGCTTCTTGATACAAAGTTTAGGCTAAGCAGTAAGCTTATTCGTTCCCTTTCGGATGAAGACTTACTGAAAATGATGACGACGAACGGGATCTTGGAAACGGATCATTTGCAAGCCATCGCTCTTCTGATGAAGCAGGAAGCTGAATTGACTGCCGACTTGGGACGTGAGGATGAGAGCTTCATCGCGTATGTGAAGTCGCTGCATTTGTTTCTAAGATTATCGCTAGTAGATGCGGCGCCAACGATTACCGAGCCCCGCGAACAAATAAAAGAGCTGCTTGAGCGGCTGAAGCCTTATGAATTGCCCCTAGCAACGAAACGTTTGTTAATGGAATGGCTTGAAGCAGAAGGGCGTTATGACGCTGTTGAAAATATGATGCATGAGCTGCTTGAAGATAACGCGCTGACGAACGAGGAAGCAGAAGCAGCCTATAAACGAATATTGTTACAACCAGACGAACGGCTTGAAGCGGGAGGGCTGCCGCGCGAGGAGATAGAGCAGGGAATTGAAGACCTTGCCAAGCAGCAAACAGACGATATAGCATAAGCGTACGTATAATGAGCTTAGCTTCAAAACTGATTTAGGAGTGATTGGACAGCATGACGGAACAATGGCAGCAAGAAATTACGAAATGGATCACTGGCAAAGAGCTGCTGCAGGCTACGCTTAGCCAGCCGAAGCGGAAGGACGGAACCGCAGCGCCTAAAACAATCATTCGTCCCATTGAGATGAAGAACGGCTTGTTTTATCAATTTGAATATCATTTTGCAAACAAGGTTACGCATGACAATGTTGCTGAGCCGCAAGCGGCTGAGCGAGTCATCGATTTGCTGCAGGAGAACTACCGTCAGGCGCTTGTAAAAACGAACGAGGCTGACGTTCAATTGCTCTTTAGCAAAAAAGGGAAAGCGGCTATTTTAAAGAAACCGCCAACTGGTGATTCGAGCAAAGCGAATTTGCAGCATAATCGGCAGAAACAGCGTATTTTGTCCGAGAGTCAAGCGGCCCCTTTTCTTGTTGAGCTTGGCATTATGACGCAGGAAGGGCTTGTCCACGCCAAAAAACAGGATAAATACAGACAAATCAATCGTTTTCTAGAGATGGTAACGGATGTGCTTGCGTATTTGCCAACGGACAGGGAAATTACGATCGTTGATTTTGGCTGCGGCAAATCTTATTTAACGTTTGCGCTTTACCATTTGCTTGCAGTGGAGCAGAAGAGGAATATTAACATTATTGGACTTGACTTGAAAGCCGATGTCATTGCTTTCTGTTCGGAACTTGCGGAGAAGCTGGGTTATGACAAGCTTAAGTTTCTCGTAGGTGACATTGCTGAATATGAAGAGCTGCAAGCTGCTGATATGGTTGTCACTCTGCATGCATGCGACACGGCTACGGATGCTGCGCTTGCCAAAGCTGTTAATTGGGGAGCCTCCGTTATTATGTCGGTACCTTGCTGCCAGCATGAGCTGTTCAAGCAGGTAAAGAGTGATGTTTTATCTCCGTTACTCTCTCAAGGCCTGCTGAAGGAGCGTTTTTCCGCACTCGCCACGGATGCCGCAAGAGGAACTTTGCTGGAGGTTTTGGGGTATAAGGTTTCGATGCTGGAATTTGTAGATCCAGAGCATACGCCAAAAAATCTGCTCATTCGCGCGGTCCGTTCAGAGCAGCATGGGCTTTCTATGAAAAAATGGGAAGAGTATGAGCAATTTCGTCAGTTTCTGAACATTTCCCCGTCGCTGGAGCATATGCTTTCCGAACGATGGCCTAATCATATCTCCAAATAATATTGCTTATTGGCGAATGTTACACTTTGAATTTTTTGAGGGTAAGCAATTGTCGATAGTATTAACATTTGCTACAATGGAAGAAGATGGCTATCAAATGAATGGGTGAACCGTATTGGAATGGATGATCTGGCTAGACTTTAGTATGTTTCTAGTGCTGCTCGGCTTGTTTTTCTACGTGTTTGCCTCCAGCAACGTTACGATTTTGCATCGTATGTATTTGACTTTGCATGTCGTTTTTATGTGTTGGACGCTTTTTCAATTTGCGTCCCAGACGACAACTTCTGCGCTCTTTAGACTATTTTACGTTTCCATATCGTATGTAGGGCTTTCTCTGCTTGGAATTGGATGGTTCGTATTCATCGTATATCTCACCGGCCAGTCGTATGTTATACGAAAGAGCCGGTTGTTCATTTTAGCGATGCCCGCGCTTATTTCTGTAGCTGTGGTTATCATTAACCCAAATGGCATGTTTCTACGAATTAACGATCAGCTAAGTCCGCTCAAGCAGCTAGAGCAAGGGCCGTTGTACTGGATTATGATTACGCAATTAATTGTTTATGTAACCGTTTCTTTTGTTATTATGTTCTACAAGCTGCGCGGCGAAAATTCGGTACGGCAGCGCACATTAATCAAAACCGCAATAAACGGTATGTTTGTACTCGTTTCGTTTGCTATAACAGATTTATTTATCAATGTTCTATTAATTGAAAAAATGAATCAATATATTCCGCTTATTTCAGTAGGAATGGCTGTTGCCGCTGTTTATTTGGTACATGCCATTAGACGGAACAAAGTACTCGATATTATTCAAACCGTACAAAGAGATGTAATGAATACGATGTCGATGGGTATTATCGTGCTCGATGAGAACGATATCATTATTGATGTAAATAAAGTAATAAAGCCGATTCTGAGGCTGCGCATTGGCGACAAGTTTAATTCCGCTCATCTAGGACCGCAATTTAAAGGCGAGGTTACTAGAGATATTGCTGCTTTTTTTGAAGAGCAGAATAAGCGTCCGATGGACAGGCTTGAGATGGAAATTGCAATTCAGCATGACAAGCATAGGCATATTATCGTACAGTCTGCGCCTATATTGAACAATAAGAAGACATTGGTAGGCAGAGTACTGACCTTCCAAGATGTGACGGAGCTTCGCCTGCTAGTCGAAGAAACGAATGTTCAGAACGAGCTGCTTCAAGATCGAAATCGCGATCTGCTTATTATGCAGGACGAGCTGTTTCAAGCGAATAAGAAGCTTGAGCATATGGCGATTACTGACGGTTTGACCGGCTGCTATAATCGGCGTTACTTGCTCCATCAATTGGAGCAAGAAGTGATTGCTAATATTCGTTATGGCATACCCTTCTCTATATTTTTATTTGACCTCGATCATTTTAAATTGATTAACGATAAATATGGCCACTTAATTGGTGATGAGGTGCTTTGCGGTACGGTTGATGCCGTTAGAGGAGTTCTGCGATTTACGGATATATTAGCTCGTTATGGCGGAGAAGAATTTACGGTGTATTTGCCGCATACCAACCGAGACCAAGCCGATCAGATAGCGGAGATTCTTATGGAATCGGTTGAGCAAAATAAAATAAACACGGGAACCTCTGAGGAGCCGGTATCGGTAACGATAAGCATGGGCGTAATCTCTATTGAACATGTTGACCCAACCGATTTAGTAGATCCAAAAGCTTTTTTAAGAGAGTTGCTTGCACAGGCAGATGCCGCATTATATGAGGCCAAGTATAATGGACGTAATCGGATTGTTAAACGAAAATTAGCCTAGCAGCCTGAACAATATGTTTAGGCTTTTTCGTGTTTGCTGCATAGTCAGTTGGACATAGTTCTGATAAAATGGATTTGATCCGGTTACAATCGCTAAACTATCAAAGGCGGGAACTAATCTAATGAGAAAAACGCAGATTGGAATGGTCAAGCCGGGAGACAAGGTGGCTAAACCCATTTTTCAAGAAAACGGCAACGTGCTTCTAGGAGAAGGGGTTGAATTGAATGATCGTTACATCGATCGATTGCGGAACTTAGGCATCGATTTTCTATTCATAGAGGATGGGTTGACGGAGGATCTGATTCCTGAAGATACGATCCGTGATGAAACGCGTAAGCAAGCGGTCGATACTATTTACAAAACGATGAACTCCTTCAAAGACCAGACCGTAACAAAAGGGCGAACGATCGCACCGGATATGGGCCGCAATTTTCGGGCGGTATTCGGCCAAATTATGCAGGATTTATCCTCAAGACCAAACATGCTGGTTAATTTAACGAGCATTCATGCCATGGAAGGTTATTTATTTCAGCATTCCTTTAACGTGGCTGTGCTTTCAGGCATTATGGGCATGGCAAAGGGCTTTAATCGCAATCAGCTTGAAGAGCTTGGCATTGGCGCGCTGCTCTTCGATATTGGTATGACAAAGGTGCCGCCAAAGCTGCTGGCTCATACTGGCGGTTTATCGCTGGCGGAACGTGAAGTCATCAAAAGCCATGCGAAGGACGGGTTCGATATATTACGCAAGTATCACGATATATCTATCGTTTCTGCACACTGCGCGCTTCAGCATCATGAACGATTTAACGGATCAGGTTACCCGCGCGGGCTCAAGGAAAGTGAGATTCATATGTACGCTCAAATCGTAGGATTAGCGGACACTTTTGATGCATTAACTTCACCAAGACCTTATCGCAAACGGTACACGGCAAGCGAAGCGATTGAGTTTTTATTTGCTGCCGGCGGCACCTTTTTTGATCTGGACTTGATTAAGCTGTTCTGTCGGCATATATCAATATATCCAGTTTCGACTTCGCTTTTGCTTAGCACTGGTCAAGTTGGTGTCGTTTCAGAAAATACGGAGCTCGCTGTCCATCGTCCCCGTATACGAATTATTATGGAGCCAGACGGCACAATGCCGGCATCGCCTTATGAGATTGAGCTCAAGAACGAGCTTCATATTACAATCGTAAAGGAGTTGTAATTATTTTTTGTAGGAAATAGGCGCTATGTCTTTCGCGCTTACTTGAATATTAAACACGGATAGAAACCTTCTCTTAGAGGCAAATTGCTGCTAAAGTGGAAGGTTTCTTTTTTTGTAATAATGACAGAGTTGCTTTATATCTGGTACTTTTTAAGGTAAAATAATGAGAAATAGAGCTAATAGGGGGATGTGCGTACATTTATGGGATCATTACAGCACCACAAACTGTCCAAGCTCGAAGTGTTGCGAAGAGTGCTGTTTATTACACTAGGCGCTGCGCTCGTCTCAGTTGGGCTGGAAATCTTTCTAGTACCAAATCATATTATTGATGGTGGTATTGTCGGCATATCGATCATGGCCTCCTATTTAACGAAAGTGCCGCTTGGTCTTTTTCTCTTTCTTCTTAATCTTCCATTTTTGTTCCTTGGTTACAAGCAAATCGGCAAAACCTTTGCAATATCGACGCTGTACGGCGTTTCGGTCATGTCGCTAGGAACGTTTTTGCTTCATCCCGTACCGCCTCTTACGGTAGAGCCTTTTCTAGCTGCTATATTCGGCGGTGTCATTTTGGGCATTGGCGTTGGCATGGTTATTCGGTTTGGCGGATCGCTCGATGGTACCGAAATTGTTGCGATCGTGTTTAATAAGCGTATTCCTCTTTCGGTTGGCGAGACCGTTATGTTTTTCAACTTATTCATTCTCGGCAGTGCAGGCTTCGTGTTTGGCTGGGATCGGGCGATGTATTCGCTTATCGCGTATTATATTGCTTATAAATTGATTGATATTACGATCGAGGGCTTCGATGAATCCAAAGCGGTGTGGATCATTAGCGATGAAGCGAAGGAAATCGGCGCAGCGATTATGAGCCGTTTAGGACGCGGAGTTACTTACCTGCATGGCGAAGGCGGCTTTACTGGCGGCAGCAAACGCGTTATTTTTTGTGTCATTACGCGGCTTGAAGAGGCGAAGATGAAGTCGATTGTTCATGAGCTTGACCCTGTGGCGTTTCTTGCCGTCGGCAATATTCACGATGTGAAGGGCGGACGGTTTAAGAAACGGGATATTCACTAATGATGGTAGTAGTCAGTTTCTAAGAAATGCGCGGCCGATTTGGCTTGCACAGATCGGCCCACTTTTGCTTTGAGATGAAGGAGACCAGCAATTTGGATGAGTTTGCGAGTATTCATCATTGGACGGCAGGCATGCAAGGAAGTGCTTGGCAGCGCGAGCGCGGCGTGGTTATAGGGATAGGCGATGATACCGCCGTAGTTGATCCCGCTTCTGCTGCGGATGGCATTGCTGCTCCAAAGCGGATACTGCTGGCCGTCGACACGATGGTGGAGACGGTACACTTCAAGCCGTCGACGATGCGGGACGAGGATGTCGGCTATAAGGCGCTTGCCGCCAACATTAGCGATATTGCCGCGATGGGAGGCGTGCCTTTGCATGCGCTCGTCTCGGTCAGCGTGCCGCCATCGTATACGCCGGAGCGAATGCGGAGGTTGTATGATGGGCTGTACGAGTGCGCCGAGCGCTACGGGGTTGCCATTGTAGGCGGCGATACGACGTCGGCGCCGGAGCATTTGGTTGTCGCTGTAACGGTGGTTGGCACCGTGGAAGCAGGGCGTGAGCTGTGTCGCTCGGGCGCAAAGCCGGGCGATGCAGTGTTTGTGACCGGCGCCGTAGGCATGTCGGCGGCGGGATTGCATGCGCTCCTTGCAGAGGAGGAGCGCGTGGTGCTGCAGCCCGCGGATTTCAGCGCGGGTAGGGAAGGTTTGCTAGTGCAGGCGCATCAGCGGCCAAATCCTTCAGTGCGTGCGGGAAGGCTGCTGCTTGAGCATGGGAGCTGTCGTTCACTTAATGATGTAAGCGACGGCCTGGCGAGCGAAGCATGGGAAATTGCTGAAGCGTCGGGGCTTCGCCTCGTGCTTTATGAGAAGCTTCTGCCAAAGAGCGGCAGCTTGGCCGCTTACGCTTCAAGTGTAGGAATAGATCCGCTGGAATGGATGCTGTATGGCGGAGAAGATTACGTCTTGCTAGGCACGATGGCACCAGAACATGCGGAAGCGATGCGAGCAGCTTTTCATCAAGAAGGTATTCCTTTTTTTATTATTGGAGAAACCGAGATGGGTGAGCCCGCTGTTGAGCTCATTCGACATGATCAAGCTTTTAAGGAAAAAGAGTCGCTGCCTCATTTGGAGAAGAGAGTTTTGCTTAAGAAACGCGGATATAATCATTTTTCGACATGAACGGGTGAATAGCATGCAACAACAGATAAGCCATGCCACTTGGCTGGCACAAACGGAACATGACACTGTAACGCTAGCCGAACAGCTTGCAGCTTGGGTAAAACCAGGTACATTGCTTGCATTGGATGGTGATCTGGGCGCGGGAAAAACTAGATTTTCACAAGCTTTTGCAGGCGCAATCGGTGTGAGAGGCATTGTGAATAGTCCGACTTTTACAATTATTAAAGAATATGAAGGGAATCAGCTTCCCTTTTATCATATGGATGTCTACAGGCTGTCGCTGGAGGAAGCGGATGAGCTTGGTTTGGATGATTATTTTTATGGCGATGGCGTAACGATTGTGGAATGGGCTAGCTTGATCAAGGAGCTGCTGCCAACTGAGAGGTTGGAGCTGTATATTGAGCATCTTGGCGATGAAGCACGGCGCATACAATTGACCGGCTATGGTGAAATTTACGCAGGCTGGTGTGAAGCTTTAAGCAAGTTAGGAGCAGACAGATGAGTAATGAGCAGAGAAATCAAACGGGACCGATACTCGCTTTAGATACGTCCACGGCGTCGATGGCAGCTGCTATCGTTAGCGGTCATGAGGTGCTTGCGGAAATTCAAACGTTAGCGGAAAGAAACCATTCTGTACACGTTGTGACGCATATTCAAGAAATGCTGCGAAAAAGCGGCCTTGCTACTACGGACATCGAGGCGATTGCGGTTGGGAATGGACCAGGATCATATACAGGAATGCGTATCGCGATCTCTGTAGCAAAAACGTTGGCATGGGTATGGAACAAGCCGCTGGTGAGCGTGTCCAGCTTGGAGGCCATAGCATATGGCGCTTGGCATCAGCAGGTGAGCGGAATTGCGGAGCTGGAGAAAATGCATAATGGCGAGCATTGGGTATTTCCGATTATGGATGCAAGGCGCGGTCAGGTGTATACATCGGCTTTCTTGATGACGGATGCATCTGAATGGACTCGCTGGCTGGATGATGGCGTTCGTATTATGAAGGATTTTGTAGATCAGCTTGAGCAGCGATTAGCGAATTTGCCGGCTGGAAGCATACGGAGCATCTCACTTGTCGGCGACCTGTCGCTTCACGAAGAAAGCGCGATGCGCTTGAAGCAGATTGGCGAGGCAGCAGGCGTTATCGTTCAGCTTCAACCCTTTATCCAAGAGGGCAAATGGATAGCAGAGCTTGGCCTCAAAAGACTGCAGTCAGGTCTAATAGAAGATCCGCATACTCTTATTCCTAACTACACTCAGCTAACTGAGGCTGAGGTCGTATGGAAGGCAAAGCAGGCAGGTGAAGCTAAGGCATGAAATTAGAAGTGAACAAACTCATTTTTCGAGCGATGACTATGGCAGACATACCCGCTATCGTTGCGATTGAACAGGAAGCCTTTACGAGTCCATGGACTGTGGAAGCATTCACGAATGAGCTCATGAACAACTTATTTGCTCGCTATATGATTATGGAATATGAGGAACAAATAATAGGCTACGGCGGCATGTGGGTTATTATGGACGAAGCGCATGTAACTAATATTGCGGTACGCTCAGATTATCGCGGGCAAGGTTTAGGAAACTGCTTGCTTAATGAGCTGCAGCGGACGGCAGTTTTCTTTGGCGCGGTAAAGATGACGCTAGAGGTTCGTCCCTCCAATGAAATTGCGCAAAACCTTTATCGGAAATACGGTTTTGAGCCTGCCGGCATACGCCCGCGGTACTACTCGGACAACAATGAAGACGCGCTTATAATGTGGGCTGAGCTAGACAAAGAGCGGTTGAAGGTAAGGGAGCAATGAATGTGAATCAATCGAAACAGGCAGTGAATGAACAGCCAATGAATGATCTTGTTTTGGCGATTGAAACGAGCTGCGACGAAACGTCAGCGGCGGTTATTCGCGGTGGAAAACATATTTTATCGAATGTCGTGTCCAGCCAAATTGAAATACATGAACGATATGGCGGTGTAGTTCCCGAGATTGCATCGCGTAAACATGTAGAGTCGATTACATTGATAATAGAACAGGCTGTCAAGGAATCAGGGCTGACGCTAAAGGATATGTCAGCTATCGCAGTCACACAAGGTCCCGGTCTTGTAGGGGCTTTGCTCGTAGGTATTGTAGCGGCCAAAAGCCTGTCTATGGCATTAGATATTCCATTGATCGGTACGCATCATATTGCAGGTCATATTTATGCAAATGAGCTCGTTCATGACATTATATATCCATGTATGGCGCTAGTTGTTTCGGGGGGCCATACAGAGTTAGTGCTGTTAAAAAGTGAAGGTGATTTCCAAGTTGTTGGCCGTACTAGGGATGACGCAGTCGGTGAAGCATATGACAAGGTAGCGCGTGCGCTGCACTTGCCTTACCCAGGAGGGCCGCATATCGACAAGCTTGCAGTCGAAGCAGACGAATCGATTACTTTGCCTCGTGCATGGCTGGAACCGGATAGCTATGATTTTAGCTTTAGCGGCTTGAAATCGGCAGTACTAGCGGTTATTAATCAGACGAGAATGAAAGGTTTAGTCCTGAATGAGGCGGCACTTGCTCGCGGATTCCAAGAGTCAGTCACTGAGGTGCTCGTCACAAAAGCTCTGCGCGCAGTCAAACAATATGGTGCGAAGCAGCTGCTGCTTTGTGGCGGCGTGGCAGCGAATAAGGGCTTGAGGGCAGCTTTAAGTGCAAAGTGCGTGTCAGAACGTGTGCCTCTGCTTATACCGCCGAATTCGCTGTGTACAGATAATGCTGCAATGATTGGAGCAGCGGCTTATTTGAAGCTAAAACGGTCGCAATTCACAGATCTTGACATGAAAGCTGACCCTGGTTTATCGCTTGAGAGCTGGTCAGTGAGCAATATGCCACATTCGTTGGCTGAATAGGGGCTAATAAAAAATATTTTCAATTGGAATTGACAGACAATTTATTAGAGCATATAATAAGCAACAATACTTCAAACTTTAACTTCATACGTTACAAACGCAAAGAACAGGAATAGTAAAGCTTGTCCGGGAATGTCTGAAACGTCACTATGAATGTGCATCATTCATACGTCGTTATGACACAAGAGAGCTGCGGGATGGTGCAACGCAGTCGAAGGATGCTTGAAACTCGCCTGGGAGCGGAACAGTGGAAACGATGGCAGCATGAGTTCATGCTGATAGCCATGCAGGTACATTGTTACGGTTAACCACCGTAATCGGGTGCATGTGAGTCAACATCCGGAGTTGGCCATATGCTTAAGTTGGGCGTCCCTGCTCGTTTGCGAACGTATGGGTGTCAACAAGGGTGGTACCGCGCGGGTCATAATAACCTGTCGTCTCTTGATTCAAGAGATGACAGGTTTTTCTTGTTGTCTTGAAGTGAAGGATTTAACGATTTAATGAGCAGCAACAATCCATATAGAGTAAAAACGCAATGAACAGGAGCAGTAGAACAGTAGGCTGGCAAAACGAATTTCAAGATATGTTCATCAAAAGCAGATGAACGAATTGAAATCGTACAGAGAGCTGCGGGGTGGTGTGACGCAGTCGAAGCTGAGGTTTGAATCTCGCCTGGGAGCGGAACGTGGGAAGCAAGCTGTCATAAAAGACAGTTTTTGTCTACAACGTTACGGTTAGCCGCCGTCATCGGGCATTTAAGCGGGCTCGGTTCCCGCAGCAAGCTATTCAATATTGCCTTTTTTGCAAGGCAGCATTGTTTAAGCTTCTGCAGCAAGAATCGGTCAATTAGAGTGGTACCACGGCAGCGTAAGCGCGTCGTCTCTTACAAGGAGACGACGCGCTTTTTTTTGTACCCAAAAATGAAAAAAATACATCCAAACGAATCCCTAGGAGGAATTAACAATGACAAACGAAATGAAAAAAATCCAAATTTTTGATACAACTCTTCGTGATGGTGAGCAGTCACCAGGTGCTTCAATTGATCCTGAACGTAAAATTATTATTGCACGCCAGCTTGGCAAGCTTGGCATTGATGTTATTGAGCCAGGTTTCCCGGTTTCCAGCCCAGGCGAATTCGCGGCTGTACAGCAAATTTCACGTGAGCTTCAGCATGTAGAGATCGCAGGTTTTGCGAGAGCGGTAAAGGTTGATATTGACGCTGCAGTGAAAGCGACACAGGATGCAGCACGCAGACGCCTTCACTTGTTTATATCCTCCTCCGATATTCATCTTAATCATCAGCTTCGCAAATCTCGGGAAGAGGTCATTAAGATCGCGAGAGATATGGTTGCTTACGGCAAGCAATTCGTAGATGAAATCGAGTTTTCTGCAATGGATTCCACACGATCTGGCAGAGACTTTGTCATTCAGCTCGTTGAGGCGGTTATTGCGGAAGGTGCGACTATCATTAACCTGCCGGATACGCTTGGTTATGCTATGCCAGAGGAAATGAGCGAGCTGTTCCGCGCGGTGCGCAAGCAAGCCAGAGGCGGAGAAACGGTGAGATATAGTGCCCATTGTCATAATGACCTAGGCCTTGCTGTAGCTAACAGTATTTCTGCTATTAATGCAGGTGCCACACAAATTGAAGTGACTGTAAACGGGATTGGCGAACGCGCGGGCAACTGCTCTCTAGAAGAGCTGGTTATGGCAATAGAAACGCGCAAGGATGCTATTCAAGCAGAAACAAACATTAAAATTAGCGAAATTTATGAAACCTCTCGTTTGGTTAGTCGCGCTATGCATTTCCCGATTGCTTACAATAAGCCAATCGTTGGCCGCAATGCATTCCAGCATGAATCGGGCATCCATCAAGACGGTTTGCTGAAAAACCGTAACACGTATGAAATTATGGATCCGGAAGCGATGGGCATTTCGCGGAACATGATTATATTAGGCAAACATTCCGGCCGCCATGCGATTAAACATCGCCTTGCTGAGTATGGCATCGATATGACAGAAGTGCAGCTGCAGGATGTGTACGATAAATTCAAGGAAGTCGCTGATGCTCAAAAAATCGTGACAGATGATGAATTGATTCGTATCGCAGGTGAGCTGACACAGACGCAGCCAGATCCATATGTACTGGTTGATCTGCATGTTCACGCGGGTACGCAGCCTTCACGTACAGCGACGGTTACCATCCGTGAGAATGAGTTTGGTGTAGAACAATCTTATATCGCAATGGGAGGCGGCCCTATTGAGGCAGTGATCCATGCCATTCAACAAGCGATTCCAGTAGCAGCGGAGTTCGAGGATTTGGAGCTTCATTCGCTATCAACTGGCGAGGATGCTCACGGTGAAGCGGTCGTCAGCATTATTCATCAACAGAAACGATTCCGCGGTACATCCATTCATAGTGATATTGTGCTTGCAGCCGCTCAAGCCTATGTTTCAGCGTGCAATCAAGCAGTTATGACGACAGGCAGCAGAGTAGTAGAAGTAATCCAAACTAAAGCTGCCAACTAATTTCTCATAAGGCCAACGGATTGCTTTTCCCATAGTAGAGTGAGTTCTTTCTATTATGGGAATAAGCGCTGCTGTGGGCATAAAACCTCAAGGAGGTATATGTGATGAGTAAAATTATTCAATATTATAATCAGTTTGATGAATGGGGGCGTCTCGATAGAGCGCCCCTTGAGTTTATCGTCAACTGGCATTTTATTCGAAATTACTTGCCTGCGAGTGGACATATTTTGGATAATGGCGCCGGTCCTGGAAAATATGCGATGGAACTAGCTGATAGCGGCTATGATGTCACGTTAACAGATTTGACCCCAAGGCTGGTACAATTAGCCGCTGAGAAGGCAGAGGAGTTTGGGTTGGCAGATCGTTTTAAAGGTTTCCACGTTGCAGATGCTAGAAGCTTGAGCTCGTTTGCAGACGAGACTTTTGATGCTTCATTGATGATGGGGCCGCTCTATCATTTACAGAAGGAAGAGGATCGTGAACAGGCGGTTAAGGAGCTATATCGTGTAACACGGAGTGGGGGGTATGTGTTTATCGCCTTTATGACACGTATTAGGCATTTGCTAAATGCTCTTGCTTATCCGCAAAGCTGGAAGCCTCTCGATTCAATGGATGAGATTCAGCAGTTTATGGATTCGGGCGTTTTTAATCATAAAGATGAAGGCAGATTCACGGGAGCCTATTACTATGATATCGATACGATTACGCCGTTTATGGAAGCGCAAGGATTTGAAACGGTCAAGTTGATTGGTTCCTCCAGCGTTGCAGGAGCCCTTACATCGGAGCAGTTCGATTATTGGAGGTCTCAGGGAAACAAACAATTCTCCGATTTCATGCAAATGATTTATGATTCTGCTGAAAATATTCATTTATTAGGTTCAGCTTCACATTTGCTTTACATCGGAATTAGAAAATAGCCATAAAAAATTACCAAAATTAGTGTTGTGCACAAAGTTATCCACAATGAGGCTTCATTTTGTGGATAAAAGAGTGAAATGCCCGAAAACACTGGATTTACGAAAGATCAATATTGTGAACGGAAAGGGGATATTATTTGCGGGGTATAACTGTGGATAATGTGTATAACGTGGATAAAATAAATAAATGTAAGAAATTGTACCTATAAAACGACGGATTCCGCTAAAATGCTACTCTTATACGTAGGTACTATCGACAGAATTAACTAACAATTTATACAGAACTGTTGATATCTCTGTGGATAATGGTGATTGGTTGTTTATAGCAGCTTTTGGAATCATTAGTAAGCTTCCTTTTGTTTTGCGCTAGCATTGCGGTCACGCAAAAAAATTGC
This sequence comes from Paenibacillus sp. 2TAB26, assembly GCF_052115145.1. Classification (NCBI taxonomy): domain Bacteria; kingdom Bacillati; phylum Bacillota; class Bacilli; order Caryophanales; family Paenibacillaceae; genus Paenibacillus; species Paenibacillus sp. 2TAB26. The sequence continues at coordinate 268,315 of NZ_JBFRGC010000005.1, read as the reverse complement.
GTGAATTACTAGACAGGTTTTCGGTGAAAAAGTTAACGGTATGCGTTATCTTGAAACTATGACGCATACCAAAACATAAATCTCACCTTATAGCTTTTAGTGATAGGCAATGCTTAAGTGTGAATGGAGGTTAACCAAGGAATGGATAAGCAAACGATCATTCAGGTAAGCTCGGTCAGCAAGTACTATGGTGCGAATAAGGCAGTAGATCAGGTTTCCTTCAAAGTAAACGAAGGTGAAATATTCGGTATTATCGGTACGCACGGCGCGGGAAAAACGACGTTGCTAGAGATGCTAATGGGGATTCGTATGCCCGACCAAGGCAGTATACGCATCTATGGACATGATGTGGTGCTGGATGCAGAAAAATTGAAGGAAGACATCGGAATTCATCTGCAAAGCACAACCTTAGTAGATAAAATGAATGTTCGAGAGGCAATGGAGCTTTTCCAAGGTTTTTATAAACGGAAAAATAATTTGGATCACATCATTGAACAGTTTGGGCTTAGTCCATATTCGGATAAACTAGTTAAACGTTTATCAGGCGGTTGGAGACAACGTACGGCACTAGCTATCGCATTGGTGAACGATCCAAAAATCATATTTTTGGATGAACCCACAACAGGACTGGATCCGCAAGCCAAACGTGATTATTGGTCACTGCTGCAGATTCTTAGACAACAAGGGAAAACAATTATTGTCGCTTCTCATGATATGGAGGAAATTCAGCGCAATTGCGATCGCGTATGCGTGATGCGCAAGGGAGAATTCATTACTTGCGATAACCCGTCTACACTTATTGCACAGCTGCCTGGTGGCGGCATGACAATGGAAGCCGTTTATATGCATCACGCAGTTGAGATGAATGGGAGTGTCAGCATATAAGAAAAACAAAAACTGAAAGTATGTTTATTGCACATGTATTCCTCAAGGAGGGCTTTTTAGTAAATGGATCATCGAGATCGCATCGAAAGTCCGTCAGTCGAGCGCAGAAAACTATTGGAGAAGAGAATGGAGATGATTACAAACTTAATCAGTCAAATGAATGAGGGGGAGAGTCAGAAGCAAGAAGATCAAAAGCAAAAAAAACAAAAGCGCAGAGGCGACTGCAACGGCATAAGGACACTACATCGGATAGGACGATTCGTAACTGTATTTCAGCGTATGTTTATGTAACGATTTAGTAGTATAATATAATGATCTTGATTTGGCGGAGGATCGATTGTGAACGATTGTATTCCACTCATTGGTCAACACATGCGTTTATTGGTTCAGCGTTTCTTTACAGCTGAGCCTCTTGCACGTTATGCAGAGCAGTTTATTGCGGACAAGCTTGAAGAGACGATTCGATTTGGTCAACTGACGGTTATTCATTACCGCATGTTTGGCGGAAAAGGCGAAGACCCCATAAAAGCAGCTGCTGCAGTCGAACTATTTATTTTGGCGTCGGATATATTGGATGATTTGCAGGATCAGGATGTTCCAAGCAAGCCTTGGATGAAAGTCCCAATGCCTATTGCCATTCATATAGCATCCTCTCTACTAACCTTGTCGCAGCAAGCAATGTTAAGCAGCACATCTAATCATGAGATTCGATTGGCACTCACAGAAATGATGAATGCGCAGCTTCTGAAGGCCGCAAATGGTCAAATGCTTGATATTATGAATGAAATGAACGACGAGGAATCCTATTTGGATGTCGTAAAACAAAAGTCTGCTACGCTTCTTCAACTAGCGTGTATGGCCGGCGTAATGTTGGCTGGTCGCCCTTGGAATGAAACCGTTGCAGAATATGCGCTAGAAATAGGTGTTTCAGCTCAAATTCAGAATGACCTCCGAGATTTGCTGCGATGGGATGAAAAAAGTGATTTTCTTCAACGTAAATGCACCTTGCTTACTCTGTATTTAATAGAAGGAGAAGCAGAAGAAGATCGCTGGATTAAAGAGTATTTTGAGGGCCGGTTAACTTCCGAAGAAATTGCGATGAAAAGAGAGCTTTTTCTTGAAACCTGTGAAAGAACAGGAACTATATTATATGGCTCTGTCATGAGTCGGATGCACTATAATCGCTTTGAGGAATTAGTAGACTCCATACAGGAAATAAGTCCTTGGAAAGCGGAATTTTTGCACATAATAAACTCTAAAAATGCATAACAACAAACCACGCAAAACGTCTTTCGGTAAATACGAATCACTTTTGCGTTTCCTGTCGTATCTATTCCTGTTATAGTAGAGAAGAAGAAAAGATTACTAATATAGTAGTAGAGAAGCGGAGGAGTTAATATGTTAAAAGAAGCTATTCGTCAGTTGGTAAGCAACACTGAAAAAATGTCTATGGCTATGGGTGGACAAATGCAAGTAGCAGGTGTTTCAGTTGCTGAACAACGCGCTCTTCTTGGCGAACTAAAGAACAAAAACGAAAAAAATAGCGGCTACGCATACATGTGGAATTAGCATACTGATTTGTAGGGAAGGAAGAGGAGTGCATGAGACCTAACTTATTTAACCGAATTGTTGCAATCCTCTTCCTGTTTGTCTTGTTAGGTTCTGTTTTATATTTAACCTCGGTAATCGTAAGAATTCCTTCAATCGGTGCTGTACTAGTGGAGGAGCCAGGTAATCGTTATTTTGTTAAGTCGATAGAACCAGCTGGACAAGCGGATGTAAAAGGTATTGAAATAGGCGATCAGATTTTAGAAATAAACGGTGATTCAGTACAGGATTTTGAGTATGTAAAGAAATATAATTCAATTGAATCCGCAGATTACGTTCTTGTTTTACATAAGGATAAAGTTACACAGAAAATTGAGTTTCCCAAGGGGTGGACAGGCGACCATTCGTTATGGGAGCTGCTGATTCAGTTGTATATCCCTGGTGTTTCACTCATTATTTTTTGTGCGTTTTCAGGATTTTTGTATGCAAAACGAAGGAATGATAAGGCTGTAATCATTCTTATTTTGTTTTTTATTTCGATTGGCTTAAGTTACTATAGTTCTGCAGCATCAAGTCGAAGCGATTCTGTTGGGCTTACTATTATTTATTTGGTTCTACCCAACATACCATTGCTGTTTATGAGCTTCATGAACATTTATTTAAAGCGATTCGATGTTCATTTTATTAGTAAATCAATATTGAACACTTTATATGGGATTGTGGGTTTTGTAGGGATCATAAGCTTAATTTATATCTGGACAGATTTAGCGTCAAATAACATCTATACCTATATTCAAATAGCCTATAGCAGTTCTGTGCTGATAGGTAATTTTGTATGCGTTTATATGCTTGTGCGAAAGTTTATAMAGCATCGGCGTACAAAGTTGCATTCTCTGTTCACAATCACGTTGATCTCGCATCTAGTTGCTTTTACTCCGTTTGCATTAATGAACTTGCTGCCTCAAATTATTGGCAAGGACCAAGTTTTTCCAGCCGCTTTTACTGCGCTATTCCTATTCTTATTACCTATCGTTTATTTCTATCTGTCTACCTCAAATCAATTATTTGATATTGACTTTATTCTAACTAGATTTAAATATTATACGGCGCTAGCCTTTATTCCAGCTGTCATTGTGGCGGCACTTGTAGCGTTCGTATTACTAGGAGAGAACAATCCGTCATGGTCCGCGTGGTTTGGCGTATTTTTTGTCATTTACATCGGAATGACGTTGTTTTTATATGGGAAGGAACAAATTGATCAAAGGTTCAGACCTAAGCTCTTTAAGGCGATGTATAGTTATCAGGATAGTCTGGATCGTTTCTCGCGAAAAATCGCTAGAGTAATGAAGCAAAGCGATTTGGAAGCTGTGCTTAAACAAGAGATTAGTGATCTGCTGCCAGTTAGTCGGATTACTTTTTTACTTATTGAGCAATCGGAGAATACCGTATACCCGATGGGCGATCATCCTGAGGAACTTATCACTGCTGAGTTTTTGCTCGGAACTGTAAATTCCTTACAGGTGGGCGAGTTAATCGAGCTGCCTTATGGACTCGGTCTCGTAATAGGCAGACAAAGGTCAAGGTACCATATTTTGTGGATAGGCATGAAAACCAATCATACGCGGTTTAATTCGGACGAGCTTCGTTGGCTTAAGACGATGTCCAATTATTCCAGCATCGTATTTGAGAATCTATATTTAATTGAAGGTTTAATTGAGGATTTAGAGTCGGAGGTACGCAAAGAGCATTCAACTTCACCATGGGTGCTGCGCCTTCTATTCTGTTTGTCTGAGAACGAGAGAAGAAAACTTGCTGCTGACTTGCATGACTCAGCGCTGCAAGATCAGCTGCTTTGGTACCGGAAGCTTGAAGCCATTATGATGGACTATCCGATTTCGAATAGTTTGGGACGCGAGCTGGAGGATATTAAAGAAGGATTACTCGATGTTATCCATCAAATTCGTGAAACTTGTAATGAACTGCGTCCACCGCTTTTGAAGGAGATGGGAGTAGTCGAGGCTGTTGAATCGATTATCGAGCATACTCAAATGCGTGTTAACTTTGCAGTGGATTTTCGTGCAAAATCATTTAATCGTCCGCTTAACGAGGAACAAATTACGGCGATTTACCGGATCGTACAGGAATTGCTGCGTAATGCGGACAAGCATTCTCAAGCTAAATTAGTTGTTCTTGAGCTTGAGCTGCGCAAAGGAACGATATATTTCCGATATCAAGATGATGGTGTCGGTATGGATGTAAATCAAATGAGTGTTTCTTTTGAACATATGGGCTTGTCAGGCATTAAAGAGCGGGTGACTGGTCTGGAAGGTGACATATCATTTTATTCGGAAAGCGGTAACGGCTTAGAGGTTGTCATCTTGCTGCCAGAGATCATGACAGCCGGTAGATCGGAGAGGGGTATATCGCGTGATTCGTATCTTATTAGTTGATGACCATCCTTCTGTCGGAGAAGGAACCAAAACAATGATTGAGCAAGACAGCGAGATGTCGGTATCGGTCGTTTTGTCCGCCATTGAAGCGCTCGATATTGTACAAATCCAGCAATTTGATCTCATTTTATGTGATTTGAATATGCCAGGCATTAGTGGATTGGAATTAACGAAACGTCTTATTCAACAGGATCCGGAGCGCAAAGTTATTATTTACTCGGGCTATGAGATTGGCTCACATTTTAACTTGCTGATTGAATCAGGCGTCTCTGGTTTTATTTCCAAGACAGTATCAAGAGAACAGCTTCATAATGCGATTCGATGTGCCATGAGAGGGGACACGGTTATTCCGATTACCCTGTTAAAGCAGCTTAGAAGGCATGAAGTAACGATCGGACGGACAGAAGTAGCTGTTGAAGATGTGTCGATTAATGAGAAAGAACAGACCATATTACATGAAGTAGCTACTGGAATTAGCAATAAAGAATTGGCAGCCATGCTTCATGTTAGCCAGCGGAATGTCGAATATCAGCTGTCGCGTATATTTGATAAACTCAACGTACGGTCCCGTTCGGAAGCAATTAAGGAAGCACAGCGTTTAGGCTTGATCAGCTTAGAACAATACTAGAATTAGGTTAGTTACCCCTAGTTTGTTTAGGTGGTTAAGTAGGATAGGAATGAATAAAACCGGCAGCTAAAGGATTATCCTTAAGCTGCCGGTTTTAATTGATTTACGAATTGATTTACGAAACTTACATGTATTGTTCCCATTCCTCATATGCGGTCGATAGTGAGGTTTTAACAGCTTCAATGGCAGCTTGAATTTCTTGAATACGGATGTAATCATTAAAAATCGCAGGATCAGTGAGCTGTAATTCCAAATCGGTTATTTGCTGCTCCAGCGTAGCGATTTCCAGTTCTAATTGTTCAACTTTACGCTGCCGTGTACGTTCTTCACGTTTTGCTTGCTTGTCCGCCTCGTAAGAGTTGGCAGGTGAAATGTCGGATACGGCTGTTGTTTTTGAGTTTGAAGCCTGTTTTGACAGTGCTTCGAGCCGTGCTTCTTCGATTTCACTTTTTTTCTCTATCATTTCGTCATAATTTCCTAGGAAATGATCAGTACCTGATGACTTTAGTTCGACAATTCGTTCAGCCATCTTGTTTAGGAAGTAACGATCATGTGAAATGAAGAGCAAGGTTCCTTCATAGTCAAGCAATGCAGCTTCAAGAACTTCTTTGCTAAAAAGATCGAGATGGTTGGTAGGCTCATCCAAAATAAGGACATTGGCCTCTGCAAGCATAAGCTTTGCTAGAGATACACGTGCCTTCTCACCGCCGCTAAGGGAAGAAATTCGCTTGAGTACGTCTTCGCCGCTAAATAAGAAGTTGCCGAGCACCGTACGAATACGTGCCTCCTCCATATGGGAGTAACTGCCCCAGACCTCTTCAAGAACAGTATTTTGGCCGTTTAGCCTCGTTTGTTCTTGGTCATAGTAGCCGAGTTTGACGTGAGTTCCAAACTTAATTGTACCTGTTGTTGGTTCATTTTGACCGACAATAACCTTTAGCAGTGTTGATTTCCCAATCCCRTTCGGACCAATTAATGCAACGGTTTCACCACGAGTGAGCTGGAAGGATACATTTTTAAAGATAGGTGTGTCCTTACCTGGGAAAACAACGGAAACCTCATTAACAGCAAGAACGTCTTTGCCTGTCGAACGCTCGATTTCAAAAGTGAAATGAGCTTTTTTTAAATCACCCTGCGGCTTGTCCAGGCGATCCATTTTGTCCAAAGCTTTCCGTCTGCTTTGTGCACGTTTGGTCGTTGAAGCACGAACAATATTTCGTTGGACAAATTGCTCCATACGCGAAATTTCGTCCTGCTGTTTTTCGAATTGACGCATATTGATTTCGTATTCGGCAGCTTTCAACTCCATATAGCGGCTGTAATTTCCAGTATACCGCTTGGAGGTATGACGCTCGATTTCGATAATGGTTTGAGCAAGAGCATCTAGGAAGTAACGGTCATGGGATACAACTAAGATGGCACCTGAATATCCGCGCAAATAGGACTCTAGCCACGTTAAAGTCTCAATGTCGAGATAGTTGGTAGGCTCATCAAGCATGAGCAGATCTGGTGCCTGAAGCAATATGCGAGCGAGTGCGAGCCGTGTTTTCTGGCCGCCGCTTAATGTTGATATTAAAGTGTCAGCTGGAAATGTTCCGAAACCCATACCGTGAAGAACACTGTTAATACGCGTGTTGACCTCGAAACCGCCTTGCTCGCGGTACCAATCTGAACGCTTGGCATAACGATCGAGTATGGCTGTATAACGTTTCTCATCCTGATGAAGTTCGGGATCTGCAATTTTGACTTCAAGATCACGAAGCTCTTGCTCTGCTTCAATTAGATGTGAGAAAACGGCAAGCATTTCTTCACCAATCGTTCGATTGGATTGCAATCCGCTATTCTGAGCGAGATAACCAATTTTAGTTTCTTTGGCTTTATGAATAGCGCCAGAATCTGCGGACATTTCGCCTGCAATGATTTTGAGCAGTGTAGACTTGCCTGCACCGTTCACACCTACGAGACCAATACGTTCTCGTTCCAGCACTTGCATCGAAATATTGGATAATACGACATTTACGCCGTAGCTTTTTGTTACGTTAGAAACCTGCAGCAGCATTTTGAAACCTCCAACAAATAAATGGTAAAGAACGAATGCTCATACTACATATTAGTGTACCATAAACGAGCGCTAGCATTGGCGAAAGTTGCACAACAATGTTAAACTACAATTAATGAAAGAAAATGATGGGAACTAGAATAGGTGAATGCTTTTGGTTGAACCAAATCAACGGGGCGATAAGGCTTACATACGAAGTCAGATAACGATAAAACGAAATAAATTACCAGTCGAGCAGCGGCGATTATGGTCAGAAGCAGCTTGCACGAAAGCGATGGCTTTTATTGAAAGCCATTCGGTTGGCGCGTTTATGGTGTACGTGTCTTTTCGGAGCGAGCTTGATTTGTCAGGTCTCATTGAATGGGGCTGGCGAACAGGGAGAGAAGTCATTGCGCCAAGATGCATCGCAGCAGATCGTTCCATGGAGCTCTATACCTTGCGGAGCTGGGATGATCTGATGCCTGGTGCATATGGGATTATGGAGCCGAATCCGAATACGGCGCAGCCATTTAAGGACAATTGCGAGCTGGGTGTTGTGTTTGTGCCGGGACTAGCCTTTGACCTTCAAGGGGGCCGCCTTGGTTATGGAGGCGGTTATTATGACCGATTTGCTGAATCTGTTCAAAACAATGCTTCTAAGCCGTACTGGCTCGGAATGTCGTTCGAGGCGCAGCTCATTGATGAGGTGCCTCTCGAGGGGCATGATTTGAAAATGGATGGCTTGATTACTGAAAAAAACATGTATTTAGTTTAGAGGAAATGCAGCAGAATGATTGCCAAGCGAGCTATGAACGTTAAAGGCGAACCGTTCATTAGCGCTAGAAGGAGCGTTTGAGGTGGAGTTGACACATTTTAACGAGCAGGGCCGGGCGCGAATGGTAGACATCTCTGACAAGGAAGTCACTTCCCGCACGGCAGTCGCTCAAACTAGGATAACGATGAACCGAGATACATTAGAACAAATTAAAGCTGGCAAGATTGGGAAGGGCGATGTACTGGCTGTGGCTCAGGTTGCTGCAGTTATGGCTGCCAAAAAAACGTCAGATTGGATTCCAATGTGCCATCCGCTACCGCTCACAGGCATCAATGTGGTTTTCAGCGATAACGGAACGGATGAGCTTTACATAGAAGGTACAGTAAAGACAACAGGAAAAACCGGCGTGGAAATGGAAGCACTGACAGCCGTGTCTGCCGCAGCTCTAACGGTCTACGACATGTGCAAAGCGCTGCAAAAGGATATGGTTATCGGTCCTACGCAGCTGGTTTCAAAAACGGGCGGAAAAAGCGGCGATTATCGAATTTCGTCAAACCCATGAGCGAAATAGGAATGGGAGGAATGGTAAATGCGGTGGAAAGTAGCAATTTTGACAGCAAGCGATAAAGGATCACGTGGAGAACGTGAGGATACGAGTGCCCAGGTTATCCGTGAATTGGTTGAGGAAGAGCTGGGTGGAGAAATTATTGATTATCGGATTGTACCGGATGAGCAGGATGAGATAATGGCAGCCATCATAGAAATGACAGAGTACTTCCATGCGGATCTTGTGCTTACGACGGGCGGCACAGGTCTTGCAGAGCGCGATGTTACGCCCGAGGCAACGCTCAAGGTTATTGACCGTGCTGTTCCGGGAATAGCGGAAGCGATGCGTATGGGCGCTCTCCAAAAAACAAGAAGAGCAATGCTCTCAAGAGGCGTCTGCGGCATTAGAGGCAGCTCATTAATAGTTAACCTGCCTGGGAGCCCAAAGGGCGTACACGAGAGCTTAATGGCGATCATGGATCAATTGCCGCATGCTCTGGGCATTTTATCCGGAGAACTGGGGGAACATAGCGTATGAGTCAGCAGCAGCATCATGCTAAGAACGGAACAGAACAGCATGGATCGACTACGCTAAGAGAAGTTTCCGTATATGATGCGATCGGGCTGCGACTGGCTCATGATTTAACGCGAATTATCCCAGGTCAGTTTAAGGGTCGATTGTTCAAAAAAGGTCATGTTGTGGTAGAAGCAGACATTCCTAATCTGCTTGATATTGGCAAGGAGCATATCTATATTATGGAGCTTGGAGAAAACGAGCTTCATGAGGATGATGCAGCCATTCGAATGGCTGAAGCGTTATATGACGAGAAACTCATTCTTTCAGAGCCGCATGAGGGCAAGGTAAGCATTAAAGCAAATCAGCTAGGCCTTGCGGAGATTGATAAGGCATTAGTTGATGCCATTAATGAGCTGGGTGAAATTGCATTAGCGACGATTAAGGCAAAAACAGTCGTTAAGCCGGGTCAAGCGCTGGCTGCAACAAGAGCCATTCCGCTTGTTGTACCCAAATCGAAGGTGGAGACAGTGGAGAGGCTTGCAGCAGAATACCGTGAAGCGAATGGCGGAGCTTCGCCGCTGTGCGTTCGCCCTTTCCGTAAATTTCGCGTCGGTTTGTTGACGACAGGCGGCGAAGTTTTTAACGGAAGAATTGAAGATAAATTTGGTCCGGCAGTAAGAAGCAAGCTCGAGGAGCTTGGATCAGAAGTTGCAGAGCAGCGATTTGCACCCGATGATCGACAAACAATTGTCAAGGAAATACACTATTTGCTTGCACAACGTTATGATATGATACTAGTGACTGGCGGAATGTCGGTAGATCCCGACGATCGCACTCCTGGAGCCATAAAGGAAACAGGTGCGGATATCGTAAGTTATGGAACTCCGATGCTGCCAGGCTCAATGCTGCTTATTGGTTATTTAAACGGAGTGCCGATAATGGGGCTTCCAGGATGCGTCATGCATGATCCATATACATCATTCGATGTGCTGCTGCCGCGGATTTTAGCGGGAGATACGATTGTTCGTGAAGATATTGTCAGCATGGGATATGGCGGCTTAAACAGCTGTTAAGTATGAGCTGCTTAATAATGATGCTGCTACATAAAATTACGAGGAGGTTGGCAAATGTCAGGAATTGGTGCAACAGGTGTTATACTGCTCGTGTTGGTTGCTTTGCTACTATTTGGACCAAACAAGCTTCCAGAACTTGGACGTGCATTCGGACGGACATTGCGTGAGTTTAAATCCGGAGCAAGAGAGATCATGGATGATGATGATCGTGACCGTGATCGCAAGGACAAAGATTCGAGCCGTGTTGAAGTAAGTCGCTCGGAAAATAATGATAAAGACAATAAGCGGCTACCGGATTAATCGGGCCCGCTTTTTTCTTGAAAAAAAGGTTTACCGCTAGGCGAAGGAGGTATCGTGCAGGTGGGATCGGAAGGAAACAGCAAATCGGAGCATAAATCACGTAAAGCGCTTCTTCGTGAAGAAGGGTTGATGCCGCTTTTGGAGCATCTTGGCGAGCTGCGCAAGCGTATCATTTACGTGCTTATTATTTTAACGTTAGGCTTAGTCGTCGGACTTATATTTGCACAGCCTACCTATAACTTTCTAATGAGCCAGAAGCCTGCTAATACAATTTCGTTACATACGTTTTCCCTTTGGGATGGCATTGGCATGTATATGAAATTTGCATTTGTCATCGCTTTAATTATTTCTTTGCCTGTTATTGCATATCAGCTTTGGGCATTCGTAAAGCCGGCTTTGCGCAAGAACGAGCAGCGTTCCACGCTTAAATATGTTCCATTTGCACTAATCATGTTTTTAATTGGATTGGCGTTTTCTTATTTTGTCGTCTTTCCACTCGCTTTTAATTTCACAAGAACAGTATCACAGCATTTAAACCTTGAGGAAACATATGGTATCGCGCAGTATTTTACGTTTATGTTTAATCTGCTCATTCCGATATCGCTATTATTCGAACTGCCGCTAGTCATCATGTTTTTGACAGCTATTCGTTTAGTGAATCCACAGCGGCTTCGCAAAATGCGCCGTCTAGCGTATTTCATCATGGTGCTTATTGGAGTTATGATAACGCCGCCGGATTTCATATCGGACATATTAGTGGCGATCCCATTACTCGTTCTGTATGAGATTAGTGTGTTTTTATCAGGCTCGGTACACAAAAAGCAGCTTGCCGCTGATGCAAAATGGGAAGCGGAGTATGGCGAGTCAATGTCTGAAGCATAGGAAGAAGAAGGGGAATGTCCTCTTCTTCTTTTTTTTATATAAGAAAGCTTATAAAGGGCTTTTATTTCTCCGTCAAAGCTGCTTTAGCATCCAGAGGACGCCGAAGGCGAGTTTGCATGGTTGACAAAAACATTATTTCCGCATAATATTTAAACAGTTGTTTAAAACAATTGTTTAAATAGAGAAAACGGGAGTGGATCATATTGAAAAATGCACTAATTGCTTTTATGAAACGTCCAACGACTATCGTTGGTATATTTACGGCAATCATGTTCCAAGTTATTTTTTCGGTCATTTGGATGACAGGTTATAACGGTGTTACGGACCGCGTACAAAATTTGCATATTGCTATTGTGAATGAAGATGCACAGATGGGACAGAAGATTGCTGGCAACCTTGTTCAGAACTTGCCTTTTAACATGAGTGAAATCAGCAGCATTGATGAGGCGAAGCAGCAGCTGAATGAGCGTGAACTGCAGATGGTCGTATGGATACCGGCGGATTTCTCTCAAAAGGCCTCAGCAGCCGATGGTACAGCCTCCATTCAATATGTAATAAACGAATCAAATCCAGCTCTGATTAAAAGTATTATGAGTGGTGCAGCCGGGCAAATAACAGCAGAAGTAAATAAGCAGGCCGTAACGGGCGGCATTCAAACCGTACTTGGCAACATGCAGCTGCCAGCAGAGCAAGCTGGAGCAGCGGCACAAGGATTGTCAGAGCGGGTTAAATCTGAAATTCAGTCAACGAACGTGATACAAGGAATGAACAATCAAATGGTTCCGATGATGCTGGTGCTTGCTTCTTATGTCGGCGCGATGATCATGGGTATGAATTTTGAGCAATCTTCCCTTTCACTAGGAGCAACAACAAGCAGATGGAAACGTTTCGGCGCAAGAAGCGTAATTAATGTAGGAGCAGGTGTCATTGTTTCGTTAGTAGGTTCTTCCTTGCTTGCTGCATTTGGCGGTCAGATGGAACAAGGATTCCTTCATATTTGGTTGTTCCAGCTGATGTTCGTATTAACATTTATATTCGTCTCGCAAATGTTTATTTACCTGTTTGGTTTAAGCGGCATGCTGTTCAATATTATTTTATTGTCGGCACAGCTTGTTACCTCTGGTGCGATCGTACCGCGTGAATTGTTATCCGACTTTTACGTTAAGCTTGGTGATATTCTTCCAGCGACGTATGCAGTTGAAGGTACGATGAATATTTTGTTCGGCGGCCCAGCTGCTACAGCTGACTCTTTGTCACTGAGCGTTATTGCAGTCGTTGCCTTTGCGGTTAGCGTAGTTGCGGTTGCGCTGAAGCGCCAAGCCGCTCCTGCAGTACAGCCTACAGCAATAATTGCAGGGCAAAAAAGATAATTCAACTGCAGTTTGCTGTTGGTTTAGAAGTGGTTCAAAATAAAAGATATTGTTTTTATGGGGGCCCGTCATGACAACAGGAGATGCGGATATTAAAATTAGAATATTGTCAGCTGCCAAAAAGCTGTTTGCGGAAAACGGCTTCGATAAAACGACCGTTAGGCAAATATGCGAAGAGGCTGGAGCTAATGTTGCGCTCGTCTCGTATCATTTTGGCGGGAAAGAAAATATGTTCTATGCTTTATTTGATTATTATTTTCCAAACAATCAAATTGCCGAGCTAGACCCAATGCAGATAGATCCGGTAGAGGGTGTTAGACTTATTGTTCGTGAGGTAACTAATTTCCGCTACAGCGACTATCAATTAATTAACATTATTCAGCAAGAAGTTATCATGAACACGGATCGAATTGAGAAGATACGCAAGCATGTGATGCCGATGTGGGGGAAGCTCCGCTACTGGCTCAAAGAGGGTCAGGAGCAAGGTTTATTTCAATTCAACTCCTTAGATAACACCTTGTTTTCCATTATCGGTACGTTGCTCTTTCATCGGAATAGCCAATACTGGGCTATCTTGCATGAAGAAGAACGTTCATCACAGGAAGCGATCGTCGAGGATTTAACCCTATTTATTTTGGGTGGATTGTACTATAGAGGCGAATAGCTGAAAACCATGAAATACCGTGCGCGAGAAATCGCCGTACGGTATTTTTTTGTTACAGCCTTCTGCTATTCATAAACTACTGGTACAATTTAGGTGCAATGATTATGAAAGTATGGAGTTTCGCATAATGCCCGTTTAGTATAAAGCCAGCAGCTGCGCAGGCAGAATAGGAGCGAGATTATACAAATGAAACGTGACCGGATACAGGAGATTTTGGAGCAGCATAGGAAAAAAGGGCTGACGCTTCTAGCCTCAGGCGGTGAAATCCAGAAGCCCAGTTCGCAACTGTGGAATCAGTCCATTAATGAACAGCTCCTTGAAGAGATTAAAAGGGATGCCGATCGCTTCATGCTTACCCCTGATCCCGAGCTCACTTACTCTCTATTTCGTGTTTATGGAGATACGGGAGAGCGCTTAGCTTATGAAAGAGTATATTTTGAGAGGCGAAAAAGATTGAATTCGTATGTCATTATGGCGCTGCAGGAGCCGGAAAATGTAGATTACGAAGTTGCCGCTCTTAATATGATCTGGTCGGTTTGCAATGAGTTTACATGGTGTTTGCCTGCTCATTTTAATGAAGGATCAGACAGGCTGGACATCGATTTATTTTCGGCGGAGACGGGGTTTGCACTGAGTGAGGTAAAGTTGTTATTAGGTGACCGCTTGCCGGACTTGCTGCGAAGGCGTATAGAGGCTGAGGTAGAGAATCGCCTATTCCGTCCTTTTTTGGAGCAAGGCCCATATGGGTGGGAGACAGCGGATCACAATTGGGCGGCTGTATGCGCGGGTTCGGTTGGGGCAGCAGCGTTGTATCTTATTGAGGATTCGCATAGGCTGTCGCAAGTGCTGGAACGTGTGCTTCATTCGCTTGATTGTTATTTGAGTGGATTTGGCGATGACGGTGCGTGTGCGGAAGGTTATTTATATTGGCAGTATGGTTTCGGATATTATGTATATTTTGCTCAGATGTTAAAAGCGGCAACAGATGGGGAAATCAACTTATTTGCATCGAATAAGGTGAAGGAGATTGCACTTTTTCAGCAGAAATGTTTTACAGGAAGCAGCACGGTCGTTAACTTTAGTGATTCGCGTCCTGAAAGCGGTATATTTATGGGGCTCAGCTGCTGTCTGCATCAGGAGTTTGCAGAGGTCATTGTACCGGATGCGAGCCTTAGAGCGGAGTATTCTGCTGATCATTGCGGACGCTGGGCGCCGGCGATTCGTAATTTGCTGTGGGTGAAAGAAGAATGGATGGTGGCGACTGAAAGTAAAACGATCTGGCCTGCCGAGTCCTATTATTTATCTGATGTGCAGTGGCTTCTGTCTAGACATGCAAGTGAGAACGGTGGCAACTACAGCTTTGCGGCAAAAGGGGGCCATAATGAGGAGCCTCATAACCACAATGATGTGGGCCATTTCATCATACATGCGGATGGACAAGCTTATTTAGCGGATTTGGGCAGCGGAAAATATACGGCGAAATATTTTGGCCCGGAACGGTATTCAATTTGGTGCAATGGCTCTAAGGGTCATTCGGTTCCTATAATAGATGGCTCTCATCAGCAAAATGGGGCTACGTTTAGAGCAGCAGTTATGGAAGCGTCAACAAATGCGAAGATGGATAAGTTTGCGCTGGAAATCAGCTCGACGTATGGCCATTCCAAGCTGGAGCGATTGGAGCGCCGATTTCTTTGGGAAAAGGGAAAGCTGCCGCGCCTGACGCTGACGGATACGATTTGGATGATGCCAAATGGAGATGAATCGGATGCTGAGCGGCAAGTTACAGAGCGGTTCATTACGTTTCTAGTTCCCGAGCTGGTCGAGGAAGGTCGAGTGATTTTAACAGGACAACGCCAATTGTTTATTAATTATGATCATCAGGTTTGGAAGCCGGTCGTTACCGCAAGGAGCGATATCGATCATTATGGCGTTGAGCGATTCTGGTATACGCTTGATTTTGAATGGAAAGCAGCAGTTGAAGTGCCGTTAATTGCAAATTTTATTTTTCAATTTGAATCATAACTACAATATTCGATGCGAGGAGCGAGTAAGGATATGGAGCAGATCAATTGGGCAAATGAAGCTTGGGCAAATGTACATGAGAAGGTTACGAGAACAAGTAATCGGATTGGTGCAAGATTTCCGCATGCGAGCGTCGATGGAACGTATGTGCTGGAGGCGCCTCAGTGGTGGACAGCCGGTTTCTGGCCGGGCTTGTTATGGCTGTTGTACCGTGATTCAGAGTCGAAGGATGATCGATATAAAGATATTGCCGAAGCATGCGAGCAGCAATTGGATGAAGTATTGTTCGGATATGATCGCTTGGATCACGACATCGGCTTCATGTGGTCGCTAACGAGTGTAGCCCGCTATAAGCTGCTTGGTGAAGAGCAATCCCGCAGACGAGCGTTGTTAGCGGCTAGTGTACTTAGCGGAAGATTTAATGTAAAAGGAAACTATATTAGAGCTTGGAACCCATGGGGTGAGGGGGATCGCAATGAGGGCTGGGCAATTATTGACTGCATGATGAACCTGCCTTTGCTCTACTGGGCGAGCGAGACAACGGGCGACCCAAGATTTAAGCATTTGGCGATGGAGCATGCGGATACGGTGCTGGAGCATTTTATACGGACGGACGGTTCGGTTAATCATATTGTAGTCTTTGACCCGCATACGGGTGAATTTGTAAGTGTGAACGGCGGACAAGGCTTTGCGCCAAACTCAGCGTGGTCGCGCGGAGCATCGTGGGCGATTTACGGGATGGCGCTCAGCTATCGTTATACGGGCGAGGCTCGGTACTTGGAGGCGGCGAAGCGGGTTGCCCATTTCTTCCTTGCGAACTTGCCTGAGGATTCGGTGCCGCATTGGGATTTCCGTCTGCCTTCAGGTGTAGAACGTTATCGCGACACGTCAGCTGGTGCTTGTGCTGCCTGCGGTCTGCTCGAAATCGCAAAATCAGTTCCTGCAGAAGAATCGGAGCTATATCAAGCGTCAGGCGAGCGAATAATGCGTTCACTGTACGAGAATTACGGTGCTTGGGATGATGAAGCGGAGGAAGGCTTGATTTTGCATGGGACAAGCCATTACCCAGAGCGGAGAAACATTGATGTGCCGCTTATTTATGGTGACTATTTCTTCGTAGAAGGTTTAGCGCGATTAAGAGGGGATTCCTCGACATTCTGGTAGAGGAGAGGTAACGAACATGCAAATCGAAAGTGGATCACAGATAAACGAAACGCTTCCTATGCGCAAATACTGGCTGGAGCAGATGCTCACTATTGGCGAACCTGTGCTTAGCGCCCTTGCGGAGCGCCGTCTTAAAGAGAAGATGCCTATAGAAATCGCAATAACTGCTGGAGAGACTGATGATGAGAAAGCTGCCGCTGAACTTAAAGCTGACCGAGCGAAATTCACGCATTTGGAAGCGTTAGGACGCCTTTTATCCGGCATGGCTCCATGGCTTGAGAATCAGCACATTAATGGACACGAAGAGGAGCTGCGAATTCGTTATGCCGCGCTTGCTCGTGAAGCAGTGGATGCGGGCACTGATCCAGCTTCGCCAGACTATATGAACTTTAGCGATGGTTACCAGCCGATTGTCGACGCTGCTTTTTTGGCGCTTGCGATATTGCGTGCTCCGATAGAGCTTGGTGAAAAGCTGGAGCAGCGTGTGAAGGCAAATGTAATTACGGCGCTGAAGCAAACGAGATCGAGAAAGCCAGTCTTCTCGAATTGGCTGCTGTTTGCAGCAACGATTGAAGCGGCGCTGCTTAAGCTTGGCGAGCTTGACTGGGACCCGATGCGGATCGATTACGCGTTGAAGCAGCATGAACAGTGGTATTTGGGTGACGGCGCATATAGTGATGGTCCGGATTTCCACTGGGATTACTATAACAGCTTCGTTATTCAGCCGATGCTGGTCGATGTACTTGCCGCAGCAGGTGATGAGCACGAGGAATGGCGAGCCATGCAGGGTGCTGTTGCGAGCCGTTCACGGCGTTATGCAGAAGTGCTTGAGCGGCTAATTGGAACGGATGGAACATACCCGCCAATTGGACGCTCGCTTGCCTATCGTTTCGGAGCCTTTCAAAGCCTAGCTCAGCATGCTCTAAATGATGATTTGCCGGCGTCCGTCACAGCACCTCAGGTACGCTGTGCGCTTACCGCAGCGATTCATAGAACGCTTGAAGTGCCAGGCAATTTTACAGCGGATGGATGGCTTACAATCGGCTTCTGCGGACATCAGCGAGATGTTGGCGAGCGGTACATTTCTACGGGAAGCCTCTATTTATGCGCTGCGGTGTTCTTGCCGCTTGGCCTAGCAAGCGAGCATCCATTTTGGAGTGGAGCAGACGAGGCTTGGACTTCTAAAAAGGCGTGGTCAGGACAGACTTTTGGAATCGATGCGGCTTTGAAGTAAATCTCTACTGATCCTGAGGTCGTTTTAAAAAGAGCAAACGGTCGTATTTCTGTGGAAGCGATTTGAGCATTATCGTATTCTCAAGATATAGTTGGCGCATAATAATAGCTTGAGCGAATGACAATGGACGGGCCAATCCGCGTAAAAAAGATTTAGTTCCTTCTGCCTAGTGTAAATAAACGGAAAAATGAAACCAAGCACTTGAAATTAATAACGAAAATGAGTATGATAAAAATAGTTGTTAGCACTTGAAGGTTTCGAGTGCTAACGAGAATATAAGCAGCGACAAATTTTGAAGGAGGCTATTTTCAATGATCAGACCTTTGGGTGAACGCGTATTGATCGAAGCAATCGCGAAAGAAGAAACAACCGCTAGCGGTATCGTATTGCCGGATTCGGCGAAAGAAAAGCCGCAAGAAGGCAAAGTGATTGCAGTTGGAAGCGGCACGCTGAAAGATGGTGTTCGTATTGCTCTTGAAGTTAAAGAAGGCGACCGCGTTCTTTTCTCCAAATATGCAGGCACTGAAATCAAATACGAAGGCAAAGAGTATTTGATTATGAAAGAAAGCGAAATTCACGCGATTTTTGAATAACAACCCGCTTAGGGTCACATAGAAGGCAACACATAAACTAAGCAGTTCTACTTAAACTATTTTGGGAGGTTTCTGTTAATGGCTAAGGAAATTAAATTTAGCGAAGACGCTCGTCGCGCAATGCTGCGCGGTGTTGATGCACTTGCAAATGCAGTTAAAGTAACACTAGGTCCAAAAGGCCGCAACGTGGTACTTGAGAAAAAATTCGGAAGCCCGCTTATCACAAATGATGGTGTTTCCATTGCAAAAGAAATCGAGCTTGAAGATGCTTTTGAAAACATGGGCGCTCAACTTGTTAAAGAAGTAGCTACAAAAACAAATGACGTTGCTGGTGACGGTACAACTACGGCTACTGTTCTTGCACAAGCGATGATTCGCGAAGGCTTGAAAAACGTTACAGCTGGCGCTAACCCTATGGTTATCCGCAAAGGTATCGAGAAAGCTGTTAAAGCTGCTGTTGAAGAGCTTAAAGCAATCTCGAAACCAATCGAAGGCAAACAATCGATCGCACAAGTTGCTTCGATCTCATCTGCTGACGATGAAGTAGGCCAACTTATTGCTGAAGCTATGGAAAAAGTCGGCAACGACGGCGTTATCACTGTAGAAGAGTCGAAAGGCTTTGTTACAGAGCTAGAAGTTGTTGAAGGTATGCAATTTGACCGTGGTTATGTATCTCCATACATGATTACTGACACTGATAAAATGGAAGCTGTCCTAGACAACCCTTACATTCTTATCACTGACAAAAAAATTACGAGCATTCAAGAGATCCTTCCGGTTCTTGAGAAAGTCGTACAATCCGGCAAGCAATTGCTAATCATCGCTGAAGACGTAGAAGGCGAAGCTCAAGCTACTCTAGTAGTGAACAAACTTCGTGGAACATTCACTTGCGTAGCTGTTAAAGCTCCAGGCTTCGGTGACCGTCGTAAAGCTATGCTTCAAGATATCGCTGCTCTTACAGGCGGCCAAGTGATTACAGAAGAGCTAGGCCTTGAGCTTAAATCGACTGGCGTTGAATCACTAGGTTCTGCTCGTCAGATCCGCATTACTAAAGAAACTACAATCATCGTTGACGGCAGCGGCAACTCCGCTGACATCGTTGCTCGTGTGAATCAAATCCGCGCTCAACTGGAAGAAACAACTTCCGACTTTGACCGTGAGAAGCTTCAAGAGCGTCTTGCAAAATTGTCAGGCGGCGTTGCAGTTATCAAAGTTGGCGCAGCTACAGAAACAGAATTGAAAGAGCGCAAACTACGCATCGAAGATGCCCTCAACTCCACTCGTGCAGCGGTTGAAGAAGGTATCGTATCGGGCGGCGGTACTGCCCTCATTAACGTATACAACGCTGTTGCTGCTGTTAAAGCAGAAGGCGATGAGCAAACAGGCGTTAACATCGTTCTTCGTTCCCTTGAAGAGCCGCTTCGCACAATCGCTGCGAACGCTGGTCAAGAAGGTTCGGTTATCGTTGAGCGTCTGAAAAACGAAAAAATCGGCGTAGGCTACAACGCAGCTACTGGAACATGGGTTAACATGTTCGAAGCGGGTATCGTTGACCCTGCTAAAGTAACTCGTTCAGCTCTACAAAACGCAGCTTCCGTTGCAGCTATGTTCTTGACAACTGAAGCGGTTGTTGCTGACAAACCAGAACCTAAGGGTGCTGGCGCTGGCATGCCAGATATGGGCGGCATGGGCGGAATGGGCGGCATGATGTAGTCAAGCCATTATCGAAGCAATTCGATGATGAGCGACCGCGATTTAGCGGTAGACTCGATTGCCGATGGAACTAAAGCTCCATGCGGAAAACTGACCTAAAATCCCTGCCCAGCAAGGAATCTTAAGTTAGAAAGCGTCATTTGACCACATCTAGACCATATTGAATAATAAAAATGCTTCTTGCGAGTTCAAATCGAACTTGCTGAGAAGCATTTTTATTATGCAAACAAACTGATTCATCACATTAGTTTGTTTGTACGGGTGCCTTAGAATTCTAGCAGAACCTGTGCATTTTATATATGAATCAAAGGAGCGAAAATGTAAGCTTGAGAATATAGTAAATAGTAGCAAAAAATGTCGAATTATTGATATAATTTAACTTAGGTCTATAGGAGTCTAGTAGACCTAAACTTTATCAACGTCGAGGAGAGGTACTTATGAGAAAACGTAGATTGTTTAGTTCTTTTCTTGCGGCAGTTCTGGTCATTTCGATGCTTCCTTTTACATCACTGTCTGTGAGCGCTGCCCCGTCTTCATCCAGCATTGAGGTTACTCATCCAAATTTCCCCTTTGATAACGCAACAGAGGGATATGGCACACAAGCTCCACTTTCCGTAACCGTGAACAGCACAGGGACAGAATCGGCAGACGAGCTGACTATTGGACTTAGCGGCAGTAGTCCGTTGGCCTTCACTCTTTCTACAAACGCCATTTCAAGTATTGCGGCGGGCACTAGCTCTCAGTTTTCTGTAGCTCCTGTAACAGGGCTCTCAGTAGGTACATATGCAGCTACGGTAACGGTTTCGGGCAATAATGTGCTAGCCCAAAGCTTTCCTGTAAGTTTTACAGTGAACGCAGCAGTAACAACAGGCAGCGGGTCACGGCTAATAGAACCTCAATATTCAATTAACAACGAGGGTTATCGGTGGGCTGGTAGTAATGAAACGATTGAGTTATCTGGCGATGATAGTTTAGAGATTCTGTCTGCCCCGTCACATGAGGTTCAAATCGCGATTCTCTCACCAGACAACTCTACGGTCACGGTTAAAGGTAATTCCAGCATAAGTAGCAACAATACCTATGTGGTTGCGCACAACGATATCACGTTGAACTTAGATAATCTGAACATCGAAGCTCCGAACGGTCAGCCCGCAATTAAACTTCTTAAAATGGATACGGATACTAATAAAGCTATAATTAATATTAATGGTGCAGTTTCACTAAAGGGAGGTCCGAGTCAACACGGCATTCTTTCTGAGTACAATCAGGATGTTACGATTCAAGGTAATGGGGTATTAACCACGATGGGTGGAGATTCCACGGACAATATTTCAGTTGCAGGCAAAGGAATCCGATTAATTGCTCGGACTACGCTTGAGAGTCAGGATGACAGTGCGACCTTGACAATTAAAGGCGGAGTAAACGTCATTGCAATTGGTGGCAAAGCATTAAGTCAATCTGGTGGCGATGCTATTTCTGTAGAGTACGGTAATATCTATATTGATGATGCAACGGTAACAGCAACGAGCGGATTTAGTAATGGTACGAATTATAATGCTGGTGAAGGAATAGTGGCTTCCTTCATGGGTAGTGACCACAGCAAGGGCGGAAATATTCATATTAATAAGGGTGTAGTTACGGCAAACGGAGGAGATGCGGAGCATTTAATGGGCGGAAATGCCATTTATGCATTTTCAAGTTTGACGATTAAAGATTCGACGATTATTGCTAAAGGAGGAGACAGTAACAAACAGAACGGCGGAGTCGGTATCTTTACTTTAGAAGGTGATACAGCAATAACGAATTCAACCATCAATGCTAATGGTGGTAACAGTGTTGAAGCAATCGGTGGAGCAGCGATCTTTAACTATTATAAAGACACAGCAATAACGGATTCAAAAGTCGTGGTTAAAGGCGGTGACAGTACTAAGGTGAATGGCGGCTTGGGAATTCACATTAGTACGAAGGATCTTGTAGTATCCGGCGGTACCATGTCCGTACAAGGCGGACACGGCAAAGGAAACGGAGCTCATGCGGTTTACGCCGGCTCGGGGACTATAAAGGTTCAGAACGGCGCCAACTTGACTGTTAAGGGCGGTAATGGAGAAACAAATCTCGGTGGTGTTGGGGTGCGCGCAGCTGGCAATACCGTCACGATTGCAAAAACTGCCGGAGATGTATATATCCGAGGAGGGCAGGGAGTCTCAGCGCAAAGAGCTTCTATCATGGGCAAGGATGTCTATATTGCAGTCGGCAATATTAGCTCGGTAGTCATGGAAGGCACGAATCCGAGATCAATTAAGAATATTCCCGGCGGGGATGATCTATTCATGCTTAATGTATCTGTTACACCTGCCGCAGCTGTAACCATTCAGTCTGCTGTGGTTGGAACTCTTGGTGGAAACTACACCTACCATGCAGCTACCCAATCGGATGGAACAGCTGTCATGTGGCTGCCTGCAGGTTCATCTACTCTAACGGCTGCGGGGCATCTCGATGAAGCAGTGACGATAAGCTCAAATATATCACAGACCAATGATGCTGTATTAAGAAAACAATTGCCGAAGGCGGGTAATGTTACAGCAAACCCTTCAGGTAAATCAGTCGCATCTGGAACAACCGTAACCTTAAGCAGCGAAACGACCGGAGCCGACATCTATTATACGACGGACGGAAGTACACCGACATCAGCGAGCACTCATTATGTCGGGCCCATCACTGTGAACGAAGCTGTAACAATCAAAGCAATTGCGGTGAGAGCAGGATTCGATAGCAGTGATGTGATGAGTGAGAGATATACGATTTTATCTAATGTTGCTAATTTGTCAGAACTCTCGGTAAGCAATGGCATTCTCAATCCTGCCTTTAATTCAGGTACAATCTCTTATACGGTAAACGTAGAAAACCAAGTAAGCAGCATTACCGTAAGTCCTACTGCTGCTGACGAGAATGCGACCATCACTGTAAACGGAAACTCTGTAACAAGCGGACAGCAATTGGGGTCCATCGGATTGAGCGTGGGAAGTAACACGATTAAAGTTGTGGTAACCGCAGAAGACAACACGATCAAGACGTATACGATCACGGTAACCAGGGATGCTGCGAGTAATGATGGAGGCGGTACACATACACCTTCCCAACCAAGTCAAGATGCTGTTATCGTCATGGTCAACGGTAAAGCACAGAATGCAGGCAAGCTAACCAATACGACAGAAGACGGTAAATCAACCGTAATCGTAGAGGTGGATAACAAAGTCATTGGAAGCAAGATTGATGAAATATTAAATAACAATGCAAATACTGTAGGCAATGTCATCCAAGTGCTCATTTCGAATACCAAGTCCGAGGTGGCTAAGGTTGTACTGACCGGTGATATCATCAGGAAATTGGAAACGAACAATTTCAATATTTCTGTTAAGCATGACAATGTAGAGTATGTGATTCCGGCTGAAGAACTTACAATAAGCAAGGTTGCAGAAAGCTTGGGTGTCTCAGAAAACAATCTTGTAAATATCAGAATTGAAGTGAAGATCGCCCAGGTAGATGAATCTATGGCTGCCAAATATTCTGAGTTTGTTCAGTCCAATCGTGCAGAGCTCATATTACTGCCAGTTGAATTCGAGATTGTAGCCAAGGTTACAAAAAAAGATGGCATAACAGAAGCGGTAATAATCAATAGATTCAGCAATTACGTAGAAAGGATATTGGAGATTCCGGCAGGTGTTGACCCCAAAAAGATTACAACAGGTATTGTATTCAACTCAGATGGAACATACAGCCATGTGCCTACAGAGCTATTGCACAATGATAATAAGTGGCAAGCTAAGCTGAACTCCATGACCAACTCTAGCTACTCTGTCATATGGAATCCAATTATTGTGAAATCCGTAGAAAACCACTGGGCCAAAGACGCGGTTAATGATCTGGCCTCGAGACTCGTTATCTTTAATCATGAGAAGTTTGAGCCCAACAAAGCCATTACCAGAGCGGATTTTGCAGAATATATTGTCAGAGCCTTGGGCTTGTACAGAAAAGGTTCAACTCATCAAAATAAATTCAAGGATGTCAGCGTAACAGGGGACAGAGCGTTGGCCATCCTTATAGCCAACGAGTATGGTATTGTAACGGGTTATCCGGATGGAACCTTCAGGCTCGACCAGCAGATTACAAGAGAAGAAGCTATGGTTATGTACTCAAGAGCGATGAAGATTACAAAATTAATCGGGACAGACCTAGCCATATACCAAACATACACCGATTATGGTAAGGTGAGCAGTTGGGCAGAGCCATCAGTGAAAGAGGTTCTTGCTGCACATGTATTTAATGGGACAAACGTAATGACAATCTCACCTAAGTCGAATCTAACTTATGCAGAAGCGGCAGTGGCGATTCAAAATTTACTGATTCAGTCAAACTTAATTAATCATTTCGACTTTGATTTGCGAAGTAGTCACAGTTATTCATAATAAGTAAGGCAATGACCACTTCCTAAGGAACGATTAGGAAGTGGTTTTTTTTGTGTTTACGTGCCAGCAAAGCACGCATCATCTAGCCGGTGAAAGATTTCATAAGTGTTTGCAAGTGTTATCCCAAGAATATTTATGTGTTTGTAATGAGGTGAAAAAAATCACATACATTCTGACACTGCTCTATTGATAAATATCGTGTGATTTTAAAAGGTCCATAATAAAATTGGTTTGAATCCCCGATTGAGTGAGGAGCCAGCTGCTTCTTAAGAGCCAATCAGGGGTTCTTTTTCTTTCTAAGCTGTTTTCTGACAGTATACGGCACTCTATTAGACCGGATTCAGTTAGAAGATTAAGTCAAGAATTGATGAAAGATAGCCTGAGGTAACAAAACTGCCGAAAGATTCTTAACAAGACACGATAAACCAAGTGAATTGAAGTAAAGGGTTTTGCGAAAAACCTTGATTCTACACGGCATAAAGCGACAGCGAACAGTTGCAATCGTAGAGAGGTAGCCGCCCGCATGAAACATAGGCCTTATCAAATCCATACCCACAACATGCCCGCATTTTGCCCACGAACTCTACTTACATACTCTACTCACATGGATTTATCGAACTAGTTTTTGAAGAAAATCGGACAAATAACACATAAATAGACTCAAAAAACACATGAAAACGTATTTGTCTCATGGGCGGCATGATGTAATAAGGGGTTAAACCCTTATACATCAAGGGTTTTCGTCAGTGAAAATCCTGTTTATCAATATTTTTATAACTTTGAGACCTTCCAGATTATTCTGGGAGGTCTTTTTGCGTTTGTCGAAATTCAACATGAATAAGGATATTGGAGGAGAGGGAGGTAATCGCTGCCAACGGGGGCAACTGCCTATGTGAAGATTAAAGCAAATTTACAAAATGACAATAATGTAACATAGGAACCCTTAATTGTTAGGGGAATCGATGGTTGTTTGTCTATCTGTCTTTTAAGATATAAGAAATAAAGGCAGAGGAGGTGGTGTGAAATGAATTTTTTAGAAGAAAATATTAAATTATTTAGAATGGTTAATGACCTAGGGAAACAATATCCATACTTAAATCCTGCTATGGTTTTTATTGCTGAGTTTATGGTGTATTTCTTGATTTTAGGTGTTATCTTTATTTGGTTTACTCGACATAAACAGAGTAGAATGATGATTGTTTGTGCAACCATTACTGTTGTATTTGCTGAAATTATTGGGAAAATAGCAGGCAATTTTCATTCGAATAATCAACCATTTGCTGAGTTGGCAAATGTTAATAAATTAATTGAAAAAGCAGTTGATAATTCTTTTCCAAGCGATCATACAATATTGTTCTTTTCATTTTGTGTTTCCTTTTGGTTATTCAGAAAAGGCTGGTGGCTTTTATGGGTTATACTAGCTTCCCTTGTTGGTATTTCTCGTATTTGGGTCGGTGTCCACTATCCAGCAGATGTCCTAGTAGGAGCTATTATAAGCATCA
Source organism: Paenibacillus sp. 2TAB26 (assembly GCF_052115145.1). NCBI lineage: Bacteria > Bacillati > Bacillota > Bacilli > Caryophanales > Paenibacillaceae > Paenibacillus > Paenibacillus sp. 2TAB26. Next base: position 241,945 of record NZ_JBFRGC010000005.1, on the reverse strand, counting down.
TTTCAAGCTCAATTGTTTACCTTGTTGTTCCTAAGTTAAGCTTGACTCAGAAATTGTTAGGGGGTTATGCAGAATGCGAAAAATTGCTTCTATCTCGATTAACTAAATCGAAAGGGAATAGATCAAAGGAGTATTAAGAGAAATTATGCACATAGAAAAAGATAATAGATCCAGTCGGATATCAGGCAGAGAAGCCTGTAGCAGTAATAGTTTCCACGAGCGGTAACACCGTTTGACCACATAGTGTAAAAAAATGAGAGACCTTTCAAGAGTTCATTGAACTTTTGGGAGGTCTCTCATTTTTTTGATAAATACCTTATTCTAATTCTTGGTCTAAAAATGGTATTACTAAACGACGTACTTCATCTGTTGACTGAAGATCATGACACCATCAACGCCGTAATATTCCACTAATTTGAGTCCCGTTGCGCGGTCAGGAATATCATGGGCGGCAAGATGTTTTTATTGATATAAGTATGGATAGATTTCTTTCAAAATAGTGAGTCAAGCTGATGCACAAATCATTATGATTTAAGCATCTCTCAGTATTAGCTTATACCACGCATCTCCCTTCATTCGTAATCAAAGATTATGCCTCGTATTGCCCATTCCATAACCATTTGATCAGCGAAGCAATTGAAATGAATGCCGTATGTATTTATCAGCCTATTGAAAAAAATAAAGCCAAAGATAGAATTGTCATTCTATCATTGATTCTATATTAAACAAAATTAGTCGAGAATGTCTCTGCGTTTCAGTACATTCTCGACTTTATGCAAATGAGCTTGAATGAGCTGGCTGGCCAGCTCGCTGTTTTGAGCTAATATTGCATTATATATGGATTGATGCTCTTTTAAGAGAAGTGTGGAAGAGGACTTGTCTTCGAAAAACCACAGCTGACGAGTTTTTCCCATTGTTTCGGTCAGCTTAGAAGTAAGTGAACTCATTAATGTATTAAGCAGCTTATTGTGTGAGGCAGCTGCTATAGCTAGATGAAATTCGATATCCGCATGTTCACTCATTTGTGTATTATTCATTTCCAACGCTTGCTCCATTTGTTCAATAATCTGCTTTAAGTTCTCGAGATCCCTATCATTTCGACGCTCGGCAGCGAATGCAGCACTGCCGCTTTCAAGCCAAATACGAACTTCCAGTATCTCTTTTACACTTTCCGATTCCTCGAATGGATCTCGCGAGTTGCTCTGCAAGGTAGGCAATACTTTATTGACAAAGGTACCTCCGCCATGCTTTACATCTATCCAGCCTGTTGCCTTTAATGCGCTCAATGCTTCACGAATGGTGGAGCGACCTACTCCAAAGGAGGTACTCAAGTCAACTACGGACGGTAGTTTTTGACCAGGATGTAAGAGACCTTCCTCAATTTGTGAGAGAATGGCTCTTCGCACAAGCTCATGTCCTTTTTCAGTTTCTACCTTTATCGGCTGCATAGAGCTTTAAACCTCCCGAAAATAAAACTATAGACTATACTGTACAACTTTATTACACTATAATCAACACAAAGTCATCAGATGACCTGCTCAATTTAGTTATGGAGGAATCGTTCATGTTGAATGAAGCTGTAGTTAAACAATTACGAGAGATTGTAGGGGAAAAATTTTTTCGGACAGATCAGGAGGCGTTAATCGCACATTCCTATGATGGAACGCCGATGTTGCAGGCTTTGCCAGATGCAGTTATTTATCCAGAATCAACAGAGCAAGTTTCAGAAATTATGAAAATAGCTAACAGCAATCTTATTCCGATTGTAACAAGAGGCTCGGGTTCGAATCTTTGCGGTGGTACAGTACCATTGCAAGGCGGAATTGTGATGGTTATGCATCGCATGAATAAAATTATTGAAGTGGATATGGAAAACTTAACGGCTATTGTCCAGCCTGGTCTAATTACTGGACAATTCATTTCACATGTTGAAGGGCTAGGACTATTCTATCCACCAGATCCAAGCAGTATGAAAATTTCTACAATAGGCGGCAATATCGCTGAATGCTCAGGCGGTCTAAGAGGCTTAAAGTACGGAACCACAAAAGATTATGTACTTGGCTTAACTGCTGTGCTGGYAAATGGCTCAATCATCCGTACTGGCGGGAAATTGACTAAAGATGTCGCTGGGTACGATTTGACGAAACTATTAGTAGGCTCTGAAGGAACTCTTGCCGTTATTACAGAGGCGATTCTTAAGCTTGTGCCACAGCCAAAAACAAAGAAAACGATGGTTGCGATGTATAAGGATATTTATGGTGCAGCACATACGGTATCTAAAATTATTAAAAACCAAATTATTCCAGCGACCTTGGAAATACTGGATAATCCAACCATTCGGGTTGTTGATGATTTCGCGAAAATCGGTTTGCCACTAGATATGGCCGCGATCCTCATTATTGAGCAGGATGGTGAACAAGAAGTGGTTGAACGTGATATTGAAAAAATACAGCTTATTTGCAAGGAAGAGCAGGCGGATCGAATTGAGGTAGCAGCGGATCGTGAAGAAGCAGAAAAGCTTCTGACAGCTAGACGCAGCGCATTTACCGCACTTGCTCGCCTGCGCCCGACGACGATACTTGAGGATGCTACTGTACCTCGTTCTAAAATTGCGGAAATGATATTGCGTACAAATGCAATCGCCCAAAAATATAATGTGAATATAGCGACCTTTGGGCATGCAGGTGATGGAAACCTGCATCCAACCTCAACGACTGACGCACGTGACCACGAAGAAGTGCATCGTGTTGAGGAGGCATTTGCCGAAATTTTTGAAGCTGCAATCGAACTCGGTGGCACGATTACTGGTGAGCATGGGGTCGGCGTTGTGAAAGCCCCTTATTTGGAATGGAGGGTTGGGGAAGCGGGAATTGAAGTAATGAAAGGAATCAAAGGCGCTTTCGATCCAATGAATATTTTGAATCCTAGTAAGATGTTTGCTAAGGAAGCGAGGAAACGGGTGGTGGTGCAGCATGGCTAGTACTACAGGAAAACCGGTTATCGAGCATGCTCATCCTCTTGCTCGTACTTTATTAGAGAAGCTTGACTACGATCAGCTAACAAATTGTATGCGATGCGGCTTCTGCTTGCCTGCTTGTCCGACATTCCATGAAACAGGTATGGAGCCTGCCTCTCCACGTGGACGCATTGCGATGATGAAGGCAGCTGTAGATGGACTAATGGTTCCAGACCAGCAGTTCCAAGATCAAATGAACTTATGCTTAGGCTGTCGTGCTTGTGAACCAGCTTGTCCGGCAGATGTAAAGTATGGTCAATTAATTGAACAGACGAAAGAAGCGATCGAGGAGCACGCAACGCATTCATTGCCGATTAAAGGTATTCGCAAGACGGTTTTCAAACATTTATTTCCGAAACGTAGCAGCTTGAAGCTGCTTGGAGGCTCGCTTGCGGTCTATCAAAAATCCGGCTTGCAAAAAGTAGTGCAATCAACCGGTGTAATGAAGCTGTTGCCTAAACAATTATCTGAGATGGAGTCTATCTTGCCATCTGCCAGTTCAAAGGGTGTAGTTGAGCGGCTGGGCACTTTTTATCCTGCGAAGGGTGAACGAATCGCCAAAGTTGCGATGTTTCGCGGTTGTATCATGGATGTTATATTCGCAGATACGAATGTGAATACAGTTGAGCTGCTGTCTGCTGCGGGCTTTGACGTATATATTCCTGAAAGTCAGGTCTGCTGTGGTGCGCTGCATGCTCATAGTGGGGAAATGAATGACGCTCGCGAACTGGCAGCAGTGAATATCGATATATTCAAACAGCTCGATGTCGCCTACATTGTATCCAATGCAGGCGGTTGTGGTGCGCTGCTCGTTGAATATGACCATCTTATGCAGGAAAATAAAAAGTACAGCGAGACAGCAAAATGGTTTGCTTCAAGAGTGATCGATGTCAGTACATTGATTGTAGAAAAGGGACGTGTACCGAAATTTGTACAAAAAGAAAGTTCTCAAGATGCCCGGAAAGTCAAAGTGACGTATCAGGATTCCTGTCATCTGCGCAATGTGATGAAAGGCTCGAGCGCTCCACGTAAATTAATGAGGGAAGTAGTTAACGCTGAATATGTTGAAATGGGTGAGTCTGATCGCTGCTGCGGCTCTGCTGGCATATACAATGTCGTACAGCCTGAGATGGCGGGTTCCATCCTTGAGCACAAAATGGAGCATGCGAACAACACACAAGCAAGCTATATGCTAACGAGTAATCCAGGCTGTCTGCTTCAAATGAAGCTTGGAATAGAAAAGCATAAGCCTGATCAGACGATGAAAGCGATGCACATCGTTGATTTTTTGCATGATCGGATGATTGTATCAGAGTAACAAATATTAATTTTAAGTTTGCCAAAATGTATTTTGCTATTGTATTAGGTTGTCTAAATTGTTTATGATATTATTTAAGGTGTTAATTAAATCTTGAGTAGGTAGATTATGAGTTTAAATGACAACATATTAATTAAGATTCGTGAAATGAGAGAAAGCTTTACTCCAGTTGAACGATTGGTTGGAGATTACATTTTAGAAAATAAAGAAGAAATCCCTCATTTATCGATTAAGGAATTAGCTCAATCTAGTAAAACAAGTGATGCCTCTGTCCTTCGTTTCTGTAAGACGATGGGTTACAGCGGATACCGCAATTTTATTGTGAGTATCTCCGCTTCTTTGGGCTCTCGTGATGAGGATCCAAAGGCTCAATATACAGATATTCAGCCGGGCGATGATCTCTCGACAATTATTTCAAATATTTCTTTGAATAATTGCAAGTCCATTGAGGATACGCTTAGTGTCATCGACCGAAAAGAAATTGCAAGAGCTGTAGAATTATTATGCCATAGCAAGAGAATTGTTTTCTTTGGAATAGGTGCCTCAGGAATCGTTTGTATGGACGGGGAACAGAAGTTCTCACGAATTAATAAGATGTGCCATGCCTATACGGATGGTCATAGTCAGCTCACAGCAGCAACGTTACTTGAGAAAGATGATGTTGCCATTTTCATTTCCAACTCTGGCGCAACTAGTGATATTATTGATGCACTGATCATTGCTCAAAAGAACAAAGCGAAATGTATTGCGATTACGAAGTACAATAAAAGTGAGCTTGCCGTGCGAGCGGATATTGTTCTTAGTATATCTACACCTGAAATTACAATTCGCAGTGGTGCTATGGGCTCGCGTATTGCTATGCTTACGATTATCGACATCTTATTTGCTGGTGTCGCAAGTGCAGAATATGAGGAAGTAAAAACCTACTTGACAAAAACACATAATATAGTGAAGAAAAAACTGAGATATTAGGTTCTTCTTTAATGAATGGGGAAGAAAGCATTGATCATTGATCAATGCTTTCTTTGTGTATTTCATGCATTTATTTTTATACCTAACATAATACTCACTCAATTGATGTTAGATTAGCTACGTAACAAATGCGTTTAATCCAACCATATAATGATTAGTTTAATTCGACAATTAAGAGCTTTGCACGCTATTTTAATGTTGAAAATGAATAAAAATTGTAGGCAAAACGTCTACTGGTTGATTAGAGACTGTGTAATTTCATGCTTCATTTGAATTGGAAATAAGCGCATATGACAGCGATTTCTTTTTTTAGGAATGCTGTAACGGTAGTACTGTAAGCGTTTAATGAAAATTAAAAAAGTACCTTGTAAGCGGTTTGTAAATGTGATATAACAGTGTGTATAGAGATTGAAATAAAAAAACAGAATATTATTTCTTTATGAAATATTATTTCAAAATCTATTGACGGATTGAAGGCAGTGTATTAATATAAAAAAATAATTCATGTTAATTAACCTCACTTATCTAGTAATTTATATGTGAAATATTGTTAACAAGACGGAGGATGACTATGAATGACTACCTTGCGGGTTTAACAACAGAGGCTGTGAATCCAGACACATTAATGATTGATGAATGTACGACGGAGCAAATGGTCCAGTTAATGAATCAACAAGATGCTCTGGTCTCAGTAGCTATAGCTGAGGAAATTCCGCAGATTGCAAAGGCGGTAGATGTTCTACATCATAGGTTGTCTAATGGTGGAAGAATGTTTTATATAGGAGCTGGCACATCAGGAAGATTAGGTGTTTTGGATGCTTCAGAATGTCCTCCTACCTTTGGTACAGATCCTTCCTTGGTACAGGGCTATATCGCTGGTGGCGATATTGCTTTGCGTAGTGCGGTTGAAGGCTGTGAAGACGATGTTGATGAAGGGACCGCAATAATCGAAAGCATCGGTGTAACAAACAATGATGTGCTAATTGGGATTTCGGCAAGCGGCAGTGCAAACTATGTTATTGCAGCTTTAACGAAAGCAAAGGAGCTTGGAGCAGCCACTATCGGTGTTTGTAACAACAAAGGCTCAAAGTTTGAACCCATTGTAGATGTTTGTATTTCACCTGTTGTAGGGCCGGAGGTCATTAGCGGCTCGACTCGATTAAAGGCGGGAACTGCTCAAAAGCTGGTGCTTAATATGCTGACAACATGCACAATGGTCAAGTTAGGGAAAACGTATAACAACTTAATGGTTGATCTAAAGGCAAGTAATTTTAAGCTGGTAGATCGCTCAGTTCGTATTATTATGAATACGACTGGTGTAGACACATCAACCGCCGCAGAAACACTTGAAAGAGCATCTATGAATTGTAAGCTGGCAATAATGATGATTAAAACGGGGTTGGATGCAAAGGAAGCAGAACAAGCACTTAACGCAAATGGAGGACGGTTGAAACAAGCGATCTCATCATTGGCTTAGGTGGAAAAGAAATGGAGTAACGGGATTGATGCTTTTAAAAATTGAGGAGGCTGTTATCGATGAAAAAAAGATCATTTGTATTAACTCTATTTTTGTCAGTAATCATGATGTTATCACTATTAACCGCTTGTGCAGGAAACGGGAAAAACGCTCCAGACGCTACAAATTCCGGAAACAAAGGCAGCAGCAACAGTGGTTCTGAGCTAAAAAAAGATACGATTACTGCATTATTACCTCCAGTATCGGCTAACTACCAAGCGCGTTTTACTGCTATGGAAAAAGAGTTTAATGAATTGTATCCACACCTAACTTTGAAAATCGAACCAGCGAGCTGGGAAGATATGACACAAAAACTTGATACTCAAGTAAATGCGGGTTCTCCTCCAGATATCGCTTGGGTTGGTTCTACAGGAATATCTAAATATGCAGCGCTAAACGTTCTAATTGACCTTAATGCTGCACTTTCAGATGAAGTTAAAGCAGATTATGATGAAGTTGCAATGAAATACTTCCAATTGGGCGATTCTCAATATGGTTTGCCAGCTTACTTGGCCATTCATTCTATCGGTGGCAACAAACAGTTCTTAGAGAAAGCGGGTATCGATTGGAAAAACGTTCAACAAAACGGTTGGACATATGACCAATTCCGCGATGCAATTAGTAAAGGCGTTGTTAAAAACGCTAAAGGTGAAACAACTCAGTATGGTTTTGTTTTCGCAACATCTGGTGTTACATCTAAGGACTATCTTAGTATTATGGCTAAATCTGCCGGTTTGCCAGACTACTTTGATCAAAACCTTAAGTTCTCTTACACAAGCAAAAACTTCTTAGGTCTGCTTGAAGCTATCCGTCAAATGATCGATGATGGCTCAATGCCTAAAGAACTAAGTTCTATCGATGCAGGCAAGCGCTGGAACATGTTCTTAACTGGTCAAACCATGATCACTGGTAAAGGCCTAGCTAGCTTTGAAAACTCTGCTCGTCTAAACAATGAAAAAATTAAAGCGAATGATGGTTCTGCAGTAGCGGATTCAATCGAAGCTGAATACATTGCGCTTCCTACACCTACATTTAACGGTGCTGATTACATTCCTACAGCTGTTGTTGATGGTTACATTGCGCTTCGTGGCAAAAAGGATCCTTCTGAAGAGCATGTTAAAAATATTGGTTTAGCCATTAATTTCCTATCTTCGGGAACCATTGCGGCTAACTACAGTAATGAGCTGTTCTTATCACCAATTACAGAATCTGCACGCAATGCTGCAGTGCTTGAACAATATCCTCGCAATGAAGAGAACGTTAAAGCAGACCAAATCATGATGTCCAAAGCGGTTCCGGCGCGTACAGATATCCCAACTGATCTAGCCGCAGAAGCACTTAAAATTGAAACGGAAGTCATCGTTCCTAAACTGCAAGCATTACTTGCAAATGAGATCAGTCCACAAAAAATGTATGATGCAGTTAAAGCAGCAGCAATTAAAGCCTTCGGTGAAGATGGTATTGTAGTTGACTAATCTGTCATAACCTAGCATGTGAAAGCTGTACGTAGCTACAACGTACAGCTTTCCTTCTAAATTAGACTAGAGCTTTTACTTTTTTAAGAAGAGAGGTGCGACCCAATGAATCAAACGTTGACTAAAAGAAAAAAATTGAAACTCGAAAGTGACTTAGGTTGGGGATACGCGTTTATCGCAGTAGCACTTATTGCGTTTTCTTTATTTACCGCATATCCAGTAATCAATGCTTTTATGATCAGCTTACAAGAATATCGTCCATTAGGGTCCACATATGTTGGCCTGGAAAACTTCGTTAACTCATTTTCAGATGAACTTTTCTGGAAAGCATTGAAAAACACATTAGTATATACGTTATTAACGGTTCCATTTAATATTTTTCTATCCTTCTTAATTGCAATTTTGATTATACCTTTCAAGAAAAGAACACAAACAATCTTTAAAGCAGTATATTACTTGCCAGCTGTAGCATCAGGTGTAGCGCTTGCTGTTGTATGGCTGTGGATCTTCGATCCGTTAAAATCAGGTATTGCCAATCAGGTTGTGTCGTTTTTTGGGATTACTAATCAAAACTGGCTTGGTTCCAGTGCAACTGCCATGTTTTCACTTGTATTAATGTCATGGCTATCAAGTCATGGTACAGCGATTATTATCTATTTAGCTGCATTGCTCGGTATTGATAACAGCTATTATGAAGCAGCTGATATTGATGGCGCGACTTTCTTGCAAAAGCTTTGGTTTATCGTCGTTCCTTTCCTTAAGCCAACCACGCTATTCCTACTTGTTACAGGTGTCATTGGTTCCTTCCAAGTATTCCAAAACGCTTATCTTATGACAGGCGGTGGACCAGACCATGCAACAACAATGGTAGGTTTGTTGATTTTTAACAATGCGTTCACATATTTTGAGTTTGGTGAGGCAGCAGCACAATCATTACTTCTAGCAGCGATTATCGCAATTATTTCATACCTTCAATTTAAGTTTTTGGGCAAAGAAATAGAATACTAGGATAGGGGCAGGATACTATGGGTTTGTTCAACAATAACATCAGAAGCAAAGGGTATCTGTTCGTCCGTAACGGTCTAATTATTACGTTCCTTATCCTATTTGCCGCAGCTACCATTTTCCCGATTTACTTTATGATCATTTCCTCGTTCGGTGATCCGGTAGAAGCTGGTGCAATGAGCTATTCGATCATCCCGTCGAAGATTTCATTTGAATCCTATAAATTCTTCTTTAACTTCAGCCCGCATTCATGGGATTGTCTAATGAACTCTTTTATTGTGGCAGCTTGTATCACGGTATCTAACGTATTTTTTGCTACACTTGCGGGGTATTCTTTTGCAAAAATGAGATTTAAAGGAAGAAACATTTTGTTCGCTATTTTGCTAGGATCGATGATGATTCCTGGCCAAGTCACACAGGTTCCACTATATATATTGATTGTAAATATTTTTGAATTACAAAATACGTATACAGCTTTGATTATGCCAAGTATCGTAACGGTGTATAACATTTTCTTGGTTAAGCAGTTCATGTCTTCCATTCCAGTTGAAATTATTGAAGCTGCTAAAATCGAAGGTTGTTCTCAACCTAAAATCTTCTGGCATATCATTATGCCTCTATCAAAAACAGTTATGGCAGTACTGGCTATCCTAACGTTCATGGCAGCATGGAATGACTTCTTCTGGCCATTCCTAGTAACGAATACGATGGATATGCAAACGATTCAGGTCGGCTTGAAAAACTTCCGCTTTGCGAATACAACTTACTTTGCACCAATGATGGCAGGTGCAACAATTTCAGCAGTTCCAATGTTTATTTTGTTCTTCAGTTTACAAAAATACTTCCTTGAAGGAGTAACAGTTGGAGCGGTGAAGGGCTAATGGACAAACAATCAAAAGTTGAAGCAACATACTTAGTTGGCTTGATGTCTGGTACATCAGTAGATGGTATTGATGCAGCGGTAATTAAGCTTTCTCCAATGCCGGATAAAGAGCAAGGAGTAGAGATTGAGCTGCTGGCTTTTGAGAACACTGCTTTTCCGAAGCAAGTTAGAAACGCAATATTTGAGCTTTTTGACCGGTATAACGCTACGATTGATAAAGTTGGCGCAATGAATATGTGGCTTGGTGAATTATACGCCCAAGCCACATTGTCCGTTATAGGGAAATGCGGGCTTGAACCATCACAAATATTTGCAATAGGTTCACATGGTCAAACGATCTATCATGCTCCGGAAGAAAATGTTATGGACGGCTATAACCTGCATTGTACGGTTCAAATTGGTGATGGTGCAGTAATTGCGAATCGCACAGCAATTCCTTGCGTATCAGACTTTCGAGTCGCTGACATGGCAATGGGTGGACAAGGAGCGCCGTTAGTACCATTTACTGAATATTTATTGTTTAACAATCCAGAGAAAACACTTCTTCTGCAAAACATTGGAGGAATAGGGAATGTGACTGTTCTTCCTGCAAATGCCTCGCCGGAACAGGTATTTGCTTTTGATACTGGTCCTGGAAATATGATTATCGATGGGCTTGTATCGCAATTATTTGCGCCAATGACGATGGATGTTGGCGGTAGAATTGCTGCGAGCGGTCAAGTGATTGATGAGCTTTTGAAATGGATGCAGCAAGATGATTATTATAGGATGCCTTTACCGAAATCGACAGGCAGAGAACGATTTGGTCAACCATACGTTGCACAAATTATTGAATGGATGGAGGCTAAGAACTGGAAAGCTGAAGATGTTGTTGCAACAGCTACACACTTAACAGCATGGAGCATCATAGATAGCTATGAACGGTATATTGCGCCACAGCATCAAGCCCAGCAATTGCTAATTGGTGGCGGTGGCAGCTATAACCAAACGTTATTGCGTGATTTGCAGCAATTATTTGCATCATATAAGGTGCAGGTGCTGACGCAGGAGGATGTCGGTGGCAATAGTGATGCTAAGGAGGCCATTGCATTTGCTGTACTAGCGTATTATACGATGAAGCGCTTACCAAACAATATTCCACTAGTAACAGGAGCTTCTCAGCCAGTAGTCATGGGCAAAATTTCTTGGCCTTATCTTGGACGTTCACAGGAGGTTTGAATGATGCAAATCAGACCCTTTTCATTTGAAGATCTTTCTGAAGTTGTAGAGCTTTGGAATCGAGAGGCTACAAAATATGATTACAAACCATTTACAGAGCGGGAGTTTCAAGATAGTTTCATTGATCATCCTTATTTCGATGCGGAGTGTATATGGGTAGGCTGCAATGAAAAAGGTATTGTTGGTTTTGCAGCTGGTTGCAGTGGTGATGACCTGCCGCTAGGAGATGTGGCCGGCTATATTACGAGTGTTATTATTGATGCCGAAGACGCTTCTCTAGAGTATTACGATGCTTTTCTTTTAGGTATAGAAAAAAGATTCCAAGTGCTTGGAAAAAGACAGGCGGAAGTATTGTTTTTTAACCCTATTAAGCTGAAATGGAATATTCCAAGTGCGCCGCAGCATGAGCACAATAATGCCCCAGGCATCGGTAGAGACCAGCCATTATACGATGCTTTAATCGCTAGAGGGTACGTGGATCGGGCGACGCAATGCGGCATGTACTTAAGACTCGGAAACTTTAGTGTTCCTGAAGATATGACAAGCAAAGAAGATAAAGCAAATAGTAAAGGCTATTATGTTATTCCTTATGCCCCTGATTTGCATAATGGGCTTGAAGCAACGCTTGCAGCCTTGCAAAATCCGCAGTGGGAAAAGGATATTGTATCGTATGTGAAGGATGGCTCACCTCTTGTAGCAGCTGTGCATGGCAACGAGGTTGTTGGCTTTGCAGGTCCTATTATTTCACAACCGAATGGTCGAGCATTTTTTTGCGGTATCGGTGTTCACCCCGAGCATGAGGGTCATGGTCTCGGCAGTATATTGTTTTTCCGAATGGTCGAGGCTTTTCAACATGCGGGATGTCAATATATTTCTTTATTCACTGGCAGTAATAATCCCGCTCTTCGAATCTATCAAAAAGCAGGATTTAGTATTGAAAAACAATTTTCTATCTTGCGGAGGGAACTATAAAGATGAGCGAAAAATTAACAGTATTAGCTATTGGAGCACATGTTGGCGATGTGGAACTAGCATCCGGTGGTGTATTAGCTAGTCATAGCTTAAAGGGAGACCGCATTGTGACACTAGCATTAACTGCAGGTGAAAGAGGTGTGCCAGCAGGAGGGGATATGAAGGAGTACCGTCAGCAAAAAGTGAAAGAGGCGGAAGTATTTGCTGATATGCTCGGCGGTGAAGCCATTGTACTTGATTATTGTGACGGAGAGCTGCCTGACAATCAACAAGTTCGTATGGAGGTTTGTGATGTTATCCGCCTTGTGAAGCCAAACATTATTATAACACATTGGAAAAATAGTATGCATAAGGATCATGCGCTAACGCATCATATCGTTAATGATGCTCGTTTCTTCGCAAGCCTGTCATCCTTTGAACGTGATCTTCCTGCTCACTTTGCAGCAAGACTATATTATTCCGAAAACTGGGAAGATGGTGTTGATTATGTCCCTTACCTATACGTGGATTTCGATCAGGCGGCATATGATCTATGGATTGATGCTTTAAGCAAACATTGGTTTGTGACGAATAGCAAATCTTTCAAATATATGGATTACTATAAAGCATTAGCAGTTGTTCGCGGCTGTGAAGCAAGAAAAACATATGCAGAAGCCTTTATGGTGCCTGCTGAAACGATGAAGGTTAGACAATCTAGTCTTTGGTAACAGTTCAGTAAGGAGGCAACTTTATATGGTGTTAAATGGGATCGATTCGATTACGAAGTATCGTCAATGGTTTGAAGGCAAGCGTGTAGGATTAATTACAGCGCCGACAGGGCTTACAAAAAATTTTGAATCAACGATTGCCATTTTGCATAAAAACTTTAATCTTACTGCGATGTTTTCACCTGAGCATGGTGTTCGCGGAGATTTAGATGCAGGGGCATTAGTAGAGACGTATATGGATCCTTTGACGAATGTTCCGGTCTATAGTTTATACCGTAAAGACTCCAAGCGTTTAACAAAGGAAATGCTGGATGAAGTAGATATCGTTGTGTACGATATTCAAGATGTTGGTGTACGGTATTACACATTTATATATACGATGCTTTATGCAATTGAAGATTGTGCTAAGGCAGGCATAGAATTTGTTGTTCTTGATCGTGTTAATCCGCTTAATGGGGTAAACGTGGAAGGGAATATTTTAAAGCCTAGCTTCAAATCATTTGTTGGAAATTACGAGCTCGCTGTTCGATACGGCCTCACAGCAGGTGAAGTGGCAATGATGGCAAATGATCAAATGAATTGGAAAGCTTCGCTTCATGTCGTTCGTTTGGAAGGCTGGGAACGGAGCATGTCCTTACCGGATACAAAATTAACTTGGGTTCATCCTTCACTTGGGATACCGCGATATGAAACAGCGTTATTATATACAGGTACATGCTTATTTGAAGGTACAAACTGCTCCGAAGGACGCGGTACAACGTTCCCATTTGAAATGATTGGCGCTCCCTTCATTCAAGCGCAGCAATTGGCAGATGAGATGAACGCCAAACGAATGCCAGGTGTGCATTTCCGTCCTGTTCATTTCAAGCCGACGTCATCTAAGCATGTTGGCGAACGATGTGGCGGGGTACAAATATATATTACAGACATCCAAGTGATGAAGCCGTTAGAAGTTGGCGTAACCTTATTATTCGCGATAAGAGATTTGTATGAGCAATTTTCATTCCTGCCTCCTGTGAAGGAGGGCTCACGCCCATTTATCGATTTGCTGGGCGGGGACAGCATGTATCGTACGGAAAATATTCGAGCAAAGCAGCTGCTTGAACAGTTTGCAGAGGAAAGCAAGCAATTTGCAGAAATGAAACAGCAATATCATTTATATCGTTAGTGGATGGTGAGCAATTGATGAAAACAATAAAACAAATGAACTTGCGTGAAAAGATCGGGCAAATGTTCGTCACAGGCTTCCCGTCAACTGAGATATCTCCTGAGCTGAAGGAAGTAATCGAGCAGTATAAAGTCGGCAATATTATATTATTTTCACATAATATCGAAGATAAATATCAATTAGGCGGGCTTGTAGCTGAGTTGCAGCAATGGTTCACGACACATACAGGCTTCCCAGGCTTTATTACGATTGACCAAGAAGGCGGTCGTGTTACTCGAATGCCCAAGGACGCGACAAATGTTGCTGGGGCAATGGCAATTGCTTCATCAGGCCGACCTGAAAATGCGTATGCAGCAGGTAGAATGACTGCCAGAGAATTAAAAGCATTAGGTATTAATTTCAATCTTGCGCCAGTGATGGACATTAACAATAATGCCTTGAACCCCGTTATCAACGTTCGTTCTTATGGGGATTCTGCCCAGAAGGTATCACAATATGGGATTGAAATGATGAAGGGATTACAGGGTGGAGGCGTAATGTCCTCGCTTAAGCATTTTCCAGGTCATGGTGATACAAATGTCGATTCGCATATTGGCTTGCCTACGATTGAAAAAACGGTAGAGGAATTAGAGCATCTTGAACTGCTGCCGTTTAAGGCTGCAATTGAGCAAGGTGCTCAAGCTATTATGAGCGCACATATTTTATTTCCGCAAATCGATAAGTCCGGGCTGCCGGGAACGATGTCTTATACGATTATTACAGAGCTATTAAAAGAAAAATTAGGATTTAAAGGTTTAGTTGTATCGGATTGTTTGGAAATGGATGCGATTAAACGCTATTATGGTACTGCAAAAGGAGCGTTAGGGGCCGTTAAAGCAGGTATTGATTTGATATTTATTAGTCATACGCCTAAAACGGTTAAAGAAGCGATTCATTTAATAGAAGAAGCTGTTGCAAACGGTGATTTGGATGAAGCGGTTATTGATGCAGCTGTTACAAAAATTTTAGCTTATAAAGCCCAATATGCAGTTATTGAGGAGCTAGATTACGAAATAGTTGGCTGCGATGTACATCGCCGTGCGAATGATCTGATGCGAACGGAAACGATCTGCCGCATTAACGGTGAGATTGATCCTATTCAAACAGGTGATGAGCAAGTATTATTTATGGGCTCCTACTCCTATCGCACCGATCTTGCATCCAGCAGTGTCAATCAAGATCTTAGCTTCCCGCAATATATGGGTGAGCATTTTCATGCAGCGTATGAGATTATCAGCATTGATCCGAGCGAGGAGCAGATTAAAGCTGCGCTGCAAAAGGCTGAAGGCTACAAGCATGTTGTAATCGGCTTGTTCAATGCGCGTGAAAACAGAGGTCAACTTGCACTTGTACAGAAGCTGTTGGCAGCAGACTGTAAAGTAACGGCCATTACATTAGGCCGACCATATGATTTAACATTAATCGATGGTGAGTTCTGCGGAATTGCAGCATTTGAGTATTCATTAGATGCATTCAAATCACTTATTCCAATCTTAAATGGTGAGCTTACACCAACTGCCAACATTACGATTCAGCTTTAGGGGGATATGAGTATGGCATATATCGTTGGAGTTGATGGAGGCGGCACCAAGACAGCTGTCACAATTATCCATGACCAGGAAGATGCTTTATTAACCTTTACTGTAGGACCAATTAATTATAACGGCGGGGATGCTGATGCGATTGCTGTCTCCTTTGAGGAAATTTTTAATCGAACGAAGCTCTACTGCAGCAATTTAGAGGAAGTTACTCATATCTGTATAGGAGCAGCAGGCGTAAGCAATCCGACAGTCGTTCATTTTTTGGAGAAGCATGTGAGAGATAATGGTTACATAGGGCCGTTAACGATTACAGGTGATCAAGAAACCGCATTATACGGAGCACAAAATGCGATGCAAGGCATTATTCTCATTGCCGGTACAGGGTCGATTTGCTTCGGGGTGAATGAAAAGGGAGAGCAGCATCGCACAGGAGGCTTTGGCCATCTCATTGATGACGAGGGAAGTGGCTATTGCATTGGGCGCAATCTCTTGTCCATTTTAGTTCAAGCAGAGGACGGAAGAATGACGGATACAATCATTCCAGCGCTAGTATACGAGCAGCTTGGGCTAAGCACTGTGAAAGAAATTATTGGCTTTGTTTATCATAAAAATACAACAAAAAAAGATATTGCGAAGCTCGCACCGATCATGACGACAGCATGCGAGAAAGGGGATGCGCAAGCGCTTGAGCTAGCGGAGCAATGTGCAGCCAGTCTATTTGAACTTGTGGTGCCTGTTATTGAGCGACTAGAGTTATATGAAAGTCCGATTGCCGTTGCAGGAAGTGTGCTGCAAAAATCTCGTTTTGTAAAAGATGCATTGGAACGAAAGCTTGCACGAACCTACCCGCAAACAAAGCTGATCTTGCCGATTAGGGATGCTGCCTATGGTGCTGTTTTGTTAGGAAGATCAAAAATGAAAAACGATTAGTAGTTAGCGTTATGCGAAATTASGGTGTGTCATAAGTCCGAGCAGTTCTGGACTTGCGACACACCCCTTTTTATAAGCTATTAAGCAACATCAGTTGAAGGAAAATGACTTAAAATTTGTCGGTCAAATAAAACACGGCCTGCTGTTTCGGGAATAGAGCTTGCAAAATGTTTGCCTGTTCAGCACTATCCTTTGCTCTGCCTGCCGCATTATAGCCGAACATCAAATAAGTTATGAGATTACGTTCATCCACTTCTACCTCGACATAGGACTCAGCATGACTAACATCGGAAACGGAAAGCAGCTTCTGCTTGTAATCAAGATATATATGATCCTCTCCGCATTGAAGCGCTATGTACAGTTCTTGATCTGCCATCAAGTTATTAGTGTTAAGTCGATGTTCCAATTCAGGCCGAAGCTTTTGGAATGTAGAATGTAGATTGATCATTTTCCACATCGCCTGATTAATTGGAATGGATTGCGCTTGATGTTGTTGATAAAAGGAATATAGCTTATGATCCTCTGGCAGCATCGCTAATATTTGCTTTGCACTTGGGCGCAGCTGACATAAGGCATGAAATAAATGTTCAACACCGTCCACTGCCTCGTTCAAATACATGAATTCATTAATAAATACTTGTTCAGTATCCTTCTTTTCAATCATGCCATAAGCTACAATTTTTTTATTTCTGCGGAGCAGCAGACAGTCTGCTTTTTTCCATTCCGGCCAGTTTATTAGATCATTCCAGTATGATTCATTACGGACTACAGTATAGGTGCGATTCTGATTGAACTGTTCGTATATGAAACGGATATCATCAAGATAACGAGGCTCAAAAGGAACGATGTCATAGCTGCTTTGCTGCTCAAAGCTTGCTTGCTTTTCAATAGCGTAAGCAGTCTCGGGAATAAGTTCCCAGCCAACCTTTTCATAAAATGCATGCTTACTAGCCAGAAGTAAACTTATATCATAATTGGTTTCTTTCATGTAGTCTGTTTGTGCATGAAGAATTTTGTGCGTAAGGCCCATTCCACGATAATTCGGAGCTGTACCGACGCTGCCCATTGCACCAGTTTTCAAGATCGCTTGACCGACTCTAATAGAAAGAGGGAAAATTTGCACATTAGCAGCAATCTCACCGTCGACCATTGCGAACCATGTTGTCTCTGGATCATATGTGCTATCGAGATCCAGTCTTTCTTGGAAAAAAACTCGGCCTACTGAAAAGCACTCATCTAAAATATCGTAAATCTTTTCAAGCTGCTCTCTCGTTGGCTGGTTCGTTACGATGATGTTTTTGTCAGGTGCCGTCGTCATCTTTCATTTCCTCCTGCTTCGCAATGTTAGGATAAATTTAAATAGACTGAAAAAAGGGACTAATGATATTAGAAATTATTATCTTAATAAAAATATTAATATCTATAATAAATTTCGTCAATAAAGGAGCGTGAACACCGTATGACAACGCTTCATGCGGTAAGCTGGCTGAGAAGTCTCTGTGGCCACATCATATAAAAATGAGAGACCTTTCAAGAGTTCATTGAACTTTTGGGAGGTCTCTCATTTTTTTGATAAATACCTTATTCTAATTCTTGGTCTAAAAAAGGTATTACTAAACGACGTACTTCATCTGTTGACGTCGTATCCATCAATTGAGTTCTTAGTTCGCTTGCGCCTCTAAATCCACGAACATAGATTTTGAAAAAGCGAAGAAGTGGTTTAAATGGACGTGGTTCGTTTTCTTTTGAATATTTATCGTGAAGATCTAGCTGTAAAAGTAGTAAGTTGAGAAAATCCTTCGCGCTATGTTCTTTAGGTTCTTTTTCAAAAGCAAACGGATTGGTGAAAATGCCGCGGCCAATCATGACACCATCAACGCCGTATTGTTCTACCAATTTTAAACCAGTTGCGCGGTCAGGAATATCTCCATTAATGGTTAACAACGTATTTGGTGCAATTTCATCGCGTAATTTTTTTATTTCAGGAATGAGCTCCCAGTGCGCCTCTACTTTACTCATCTCTTTTTTTGTACGAAGGTGAATGGAAAGATTCGCAATATCTTGTTTCAATATATGCCCTAACCAATCGCGCCACTCGTCAATTTCAAAGTATCCCAATCTTGTTTTAACACTAACCGGCAATCCGCCTGCTTTTGCTGCTTGAATAATTTCGGCTGCAAGTTCAGGATGTTGTATTAATCCAGAACCCTTTCCATTGGATGCGACGTTTTGGACGGGGCATCCCATGTTTAAATCGATACCACGAAAGCCTAGTTTTTTCATATCAATACTCATCTGTTCAAAAAATGCAGGTTTATTGCCCCAAATATGAGCGACGATTGGCTGCTCATCTTCTGTGAACGTTAACCGGCCACGAGTACTGGCTCTTCCTGCAGGGTTACAATAACTATCTGTACTTGTGAATTCWGTGAAAAATACGTCGGGTTTCGCAGCTGTACTAACGACGTGACGAAATACAACATCTGTGACATCTTCCATTGGTGCTAATATAAAAAACGGCTTTGGTAAATCAAGCCAAAAGTTGTGTTCGTTACTCATAATATCTCCTCTTGTTGCAATATATAAAAATCAATAAAAGCCGTAGTAAAGTCTTTTACCCAACATACATAATATCATTTTTTTTCGTTTGATGCACAGAATCGATTGTATGAGCGACAGACATATATTTGGTAACGGTCACCTATCACACATCAAAACTGATGTTGTTGCATTTGTATGAAGTACATCTTCGATCTGCACCATTCTCGCTATAATGATTTGACTAATATAAGAGAACAAACGCTAGTCCCGGAAATTGACCATATAGATGAATAAGGCATTGGAATAGTTGTAAGTTGGCGTGAGAGTGATATAGGTTTCTATCCCAGAAAGTTGAAGCTACTTGCTGCCATTCGTATTCGGCTATACGCTTCAAACCGTGCAACCTGTCGACCTGTTCCCGCATACCATGTACGTTGAGTGCTGTGTGTCGGTAGTGATTAAGTATTTGACTGGACATGCAAAAAAGGGAGCTGAGCAATTTTACTGTGAAGCTTGACATGCAATTAAATGGTTGCATATAATAAGGGCATGGACAAAGTATTTAAAGCACTTGCCGATGGAACTCGCAGAGAGTTACTCGACTTCTTGTTCGCTAATAACGGACAATCCTTAGGAGAACTTTGTAAACAAATGACTATGACTCGTCAAGCTGTTACGAAGCACCTTCAGCTGCTGGAAGAAGCAAACCTTGTTACTGTCGTTTGGCAAGGCCGTGAAAAGCTGCATTATCTTAATCCGATACCTATCGGGGAAATTTATCAACGCTGGATCGGCAAGTTTGAGAGTCACCGGATTGAGGCATTAAACACACTAAAGCAAGCCTTAGAGGAGGATTCTAACCATGAATAAGACTTCATTCGTTTATACGACTTACATCGCAACTACGCCCGAGAAGCTTTGGCAAGCCCTAACTAACAGTGAATTCACCAAGCAGTATTTTTTCGGTCGTGAAATCTTTTCAGATTGGCAAGTTGGCTCCAGCTTTAAATTGATGGATAAAGATAAGGTTGATCATCATGGTGAAGTTCTTGTATGTGAGCCGTATCGTCTACTCACAGTTACCTGGAGCATCAGAGACGTTGAAGGAGAGCGATTCTCTAAGGTTAGTTATGAATTATCACCCTTGAACTCTACTGTAAAACTGACGCTACGCCACGAGGATTTATTAGAGAAGGATATTCGCAAAGATGAAGGCAAGATGGAAGGATTTAATAATGGCTGGCCTGTCATTCTCAACAATTTAAAGAGCTTGCTCGAAACAGGCAACATCCTGCCAGCCTTTTAGTTTATCATTCTGTTACTGAAACAATTAGATCTAAAGTGAGGTGAGCAAATTGGAGCCGAATCAAGCGAATTACTCGGTTAACCATGCAGGTACATTTTCGGATTTTGGAAACGTCACGGAAGGAATGCTAAAAGGGAAAATCTTTCTAAAAGAATCCTTACAACTTACGAGCATGGAAGTTTCACTCAATAATCTGCCCCCAAAGGCGGAAGTCCCTTTCTATCACAAACACAAAGAAAATGAGGAACTCTACATCTTTCTTAAAGGACAAGGTCAATTTCAAGTGGACGGAAACGAATTTGATGTGTTCGAAGGAACCTCCGTTCGAATTGCTCCTGACGGAGTGAGGGCGTTGCAGAATACATCCGCTTCGGAAGATATGTATTTTATCGTTATTCAAGCCAAAGAGAATAGCCTTACCCAATGGGTGGAGACAGACGGAGTAATCCTGGAACAACCTGTCGAATGGATCATGCAATCTCTCAAAACAACCTAAGCATCACACTCCAGCGAATTGTGGATCTTCACCATGAAAGCCCCGCCCGCACTAGGACGGGGCTTTGTTATACCCTAATATTGTAGACGGATTGTAGACGAAAGAATTTTACAAGCTGAATATCCTGAAATGTCGTAGACGAGTTGTCTACAAGAATTCAATAGAATTATATAAACTACATATTTGTGGTTGTGTATCGCATACACGTAAAGAGGTAAATACATATGGTAGATTCAGAAATATAATAATCAAAAGACAGTTGAGAAGTGAGCCACTGACTCCACACATGTGGAGTGTCTAATATTGATAATTCTGAAATAATAAATGAGATGTAACAGATTCGCTCAATTACATTGCTTTAATGATTGCTTACACGTAGGACACGGGCAGCAGTTCATTATCTCTTGTTTTTATGCTCAAGACAATGATAAGATATTACGGGAACGTATGTTTGTTTTTGTTAGTGTTCTAACAGATCGGGGGAACAGACGTGGTTGAAATTGTTGAAAAAGAGCAATTTTCGGTGATTGGAAAATTAGGAAAGGGGATTGCTGATGAAGCTCCCCAATGGATACCAGCATTATGGCAACAAGCAAATAGTAACTTTATTGAGATAAGCAACCTCGCCATCCATCATCAGGTGCAAGCAGCTTCCGTTTGTTTCGATAAGGAGCTGATGCGTACATGATTCAAATGACGAACCGCCAGGCACGGCAGTTTCTGTTATTGAAGCACGGGCTGTTGGGCGAATATCAATTTGCTGGAAAGCAGGGAGTATTGGATTTTGTGCGGCAGGTCGGTTGTATTCAATACGATCCCATCGATGTTTGCGGAAAAAACGCCGAACTGGTGTTGCAGTCGCGTATCAGAGGATTTACCAAGAACATGCTCGACGAGTTACAGTATAAAGATAGATTCTTGGTAGATTATCCCGACAAAAATTTGGCTATTATCCCTGTCGAGAACTGGCCGTACTTTGAGCGGTACAGGCAGGCTGCAAGACAACATGCTAAGCGCTATCCCGAAATGGAAGCGTTGGTACAACAAGTTCTGGCTCACATCCAAAATCACGGTGTGCTAAGTTCGAATGATCTAAAATTGAAAGGAAATTTCACTTGGCAATCGGTCATCCACTGGAGCAGCGGAAACAATTCATCCCGGTCGGTTCTGGAGCAGATGTACTCGACAGGCGATTTGATTATCCATCACAAAAAAGGAACGCGTAAATATTACGATATCGCCGGTAAGTACATACAGCCAAATCTGCTGAATGCGCCGGAGCCGTTGAAGGGCGAGCTTGAGCATCATAAGTGGCGGGTACTGCGTCGAATCGGAGCTGTTGGCCTTTTATGGAATCGCGCATCCGATGCCTGGCTGAACATATGGGGATTGAAAGCGGAGCAGCGCAACGAGGTTTTCCGCCAGCTGTTGCACGAAGCTCGCATTGTTGCTGTTGCCGTGGAACAAATGAAGGATACACTGTACTGCTGTGCGGAGGATTTACCGCTTATTGCAGCCGTCCTGCAAAATCCGACGCCGAAATTGCGCTGCGAGCTGATTGCCCCACTAGATAATTTCATATGGGACAGAAAACTGATCAAAGAATTATTTGGGTTCGATTACACTTGGGAGATTTATACGCCTGCAATCAAACGGAAATTCGGCTATTATGTGCTGCCTCTATTATACGGAGAAAGCCTCATCGGACGAGCCGAGGTAATCGCGGAGCGAAAAGCCGGGACGCTTGTTGTTAAAAATATATGGTACGAGAACGGCATAAAGCCAACAAAKCAATTGCGAACAGCCTTAAATAATTGTTTCCAAAATTTCGCATTATTCAACGGATGCAAGACGATTTCGACAGAGTCTTTGAACTGATATTTTCAGTTCCCTGGTACCATTTGCCGACGAGTTTCCGCGTAATACGAAGTTGAGAAGATTGTGGTGTAAAAGGATAGCACAATTAAGTTATATTATCGTTTTGCAGGTACGTTAGAAATTCTCGAACGGCTCGCTTGATGGTCATTCATGTAAAGTTATGCTGACCGCTTGGCGGTTTTATATCTGGGAAATTGTGCAACGCTCAGCAGTCCTTACATGTTGAGTATGTGGCTTGGTTGGAACTGGAAATGTAGATCTATATGTTCCCGCATGCGGGCATGTAGAAGTTGTTTGTTCCTTAATTTATAAAAATTTCGGGTCAGTGAATAGGGTAGTTGGGGACGTAAATATATTTTTACGTCCTTATTTTGTTATCCAATTGATTGGAGCTTCTCGTAGAATTGGTAATCTCGTCGTTAATCTTTTTTGTTTTACATGCTTTAGTGCTGTGATTGAAAAAGTAGTACCGTTCTTTGTTAGCTTATAGCTTATAGGATTTAATGAATTGAAATATATATTCGATATAAGTGTTTTTAAAGTTAAGTGACCCGAATAACATTCCCGAAAAAAATCATTCTTCAATCCATTCCACTAACATTCTCCGATATTCAACCATTCGCTAATTAGAAAAGTACTTGCTCATTATTTGAGAAATACATTTAAGAGCGGGAGCCCTCCATTCAAGACTCATATAGATGTATCTGTTTTTAACAGATTACCCGAAATAAAGAACTGTTGAAATCATAACATGTGGAGCTACTGTCTTAATCGTTCGAAGTCGTGGACACTTTAGAAAATGTGCCCTATCCCCCATAAATGTCAGAGATGACTTTATGATATAGAACATAGGAGGATTACATGTCCTGGAGCAAAATGAAGAAACAGCTTGAGCGTTTTTTCTGTCCTGCGTTATATGGAGATCATCATAGTAAGATATTCTGAGCTTCATGTTTACAAATTTCTTGACGCTACTAAATGTTGTGAGATAGTATTAAAACATACTAGTCATACTAGTCATATCATTTACGCTTTTTTACGTAATATTATCGTTTTGTCTGCGAGGCTGTCACTTTTACCAAATGAAGGTCATGTACCAGTATCCAATCGCTTGAAATGAAAGGATATGAAGGAGGTGATTGTAACCAAGGAAACCGAACAAAGCCGACCAGTAAAGTAACGGGTCTCGTTACCACCACTACAATATACGGCTGAGTAGGTCTATCGCAAATGGAGGTAAGATTTATTGCGGAAAAAGTTAAAAGTTGAAGGAGACTAAAGCATGAGATATTGTAAGCGCTTTATTTCATTGTTTCTAGTTGTAATTATGTCACTTACCTTAGTTGATATGAATTTAGTGTTTGCTGATGAGAATATGCCTAATAATAATGAAATCATAAAAATTAACTACACCGCAGCGGCGAATGGCGAGGAGAATCGTACGACATCAAATGTAATTACACTGGTCTTTGAAGAACCAGTACGGGAATTAGTGGAGAGCGACATTACCATCTCAGATGGTACCGCTAGTGTAACCAAAGGAACGTTGACTGTGGTGGACGAGTCTAACGGCACTCAATATAATCTCGGAATTAGCGGGGTTACTAATGAAGGCACCGTCAATCTTAAGATTACCAAGGACGGTGTGGACGACTTGGAAAAGAGTGTTGATATCCATAGAAACCCGATCACCTTTAACGTGGTAAATGTTGGCGGCACAGCGTTTGTGAGGAACAGCACCGCCATAAGACTGACCTTCAATGCAGCTGTATCAAATCTTTCGGCAGATGATATCATTCTCAGCGCTGGCACCCCCGCCGCAGTATCTAACTACGCTTCCTCATTAGCGGAGAAGGGATCTTTGACGAAAGTAAGCGAAAATGTATACGAACTTGCACTCAGCAGCATTACTAGAATGGGTACGCTCGGTGTCCAGATCGATAAAATTGGGATAGAAGCCGATCAGAAGAATGTGATTATTAACGCAAAGGTCGATAAGACGGCTTTACAACCTACACCGCCCCGCGATATTTTCCCACAGGATATTACCTCTTTGCCCAAGTCACCGGGACTTAACGATCTATTTAAGTTTCTAGATCCCACTAGCGGCACAACGGGCCGAGTTGAAACCGACGAAGATTGGTTCGAACGCAGGCAAGAACTCAAAGACCTGATTCAGTACTACTATTATGGCAGAAAGTACCCGACGACTAAGAGCGCCATCAC
The DNA here is from genome assembly GCF_052115145.1 of Paenibacillus sp. 2TAB26. Lineage (NCBI taxonomy): Bacteria > Bacillati > Bacillota > Bacilli > Caryophanales > Paenibacillaceae > Paenibacillus > Paenibacillus sp. 2TAB26. The sequence continues at coordinate 216,738 of NZ_JBFRGC010000005.1, read as the reverse complement.
AGTGAATGCCCAGACTAACCAAATCAATGTCACTATAAAAGACAACGACAGAACCGTGACTGCGAGTCTTGGCAATGTCACCGTACCTACGGGCACAGCGCCTGAGGGAGGCTGGCCAGTTATCATCGCCTTTGGTTTCGGCCAGTCAGCCATGGCGATCCAAAACGGCTACGCTGTAATTAGTGTCTCTAACTGGGGAGCTAGCAGAAACGGAGACTACTATAAGCTATACCCATTTAACCCCTACGAGTATGATTTCAATACGGGTTCGATAATGACGGCGGCATGGACTGTCTCCCGCATCATTGACGCAATGGAGATTAGCGCCGAAGCTAACGACGGTAAAAATCAATGGAATATCAACCCATATAAGTCGATTACAACAGGCGTTTCTATAAACGGTAAATATGCTCTGATGTCGGCAGCCATGGACGAACGTGTCGGTGCGGCAGCGCCTGTAGATAGCGGACAGTCTGGTGTATCCAGCTTCCGTTACACCGCTGAAGGCAAATTATTTAACTATAACGTACCGTTCGACCGGATTTATCGCAGGAACCAGAAAGGACTCAATAGCATCCAGTACTCTGGCGAATCATTCTGGATGGGTCTTGGAACAGCGGCTGGATTCCACCAACAGACGGATATGGATTATATGCCGTTCGATTCACATGCCGTTGAGGCACTGATGGCACCGAGACCACTCATCGCATTTGTCGCAGATAATAACTTTGATTGGACGACCCCACCTTCCTCTGTTATGGCGATGAGTGCGGCTAAAGAAGTCTATGAGTTTCTAGACAGTGACAATATTGCTGTACGTGTGCGCGACGGTGCTCACGCCATCCAGGATAGAGACGTGCCGTTCATGATTGCTATTATGGACAAGGCATTCAGTAATAAGCCGCTGGAAGTTAAGGATCTCTACCCAAAAAGCGACCCGCCAAGCTATGGAATAGGGACTTACGACAAAATCTCTGACATGACGATTTCTCCATACGATGTCGACAGCTCCTACATCCGTTGGTCTCGCCCAGGCAAGTACACGCTGTGGACCGAAAATGAGATTGTCACCGAAGGCATTCCTGCGATAATCAAGGTTCACTCTGACGATGCGAAGGTTAAACTAACGATACTTGACGGAAATAACAAGCCGACGAAGGACACGTGGACAGCCGATGTTGTCAACGGCACAGCTGTGTTTAATTTAACGGATGAGCAAGTTAAGATCGGGCGTTATGAAATTACGACCGTTGGTACTGCTAAGGACAGCAAGACTGTATACTTCCAAGGCATCGACTTAGCAACAGGACTGCGCCACGGCACCGCTACAAATGATAATGGTGCGGCTGTAATGTATGGCTTTACCAGCAAAATCAATAAGGATCTGGTAGAAGTCTACGCCGATGGCAACAAGCTGACACAATCTTTGCAGGAGGATACTGAACAGGCTTGGATTATCAATTACGGCGTAACGACGAACCCTAATGAGAATAACCGCATACTAAATAATGCTTTTAATGTCATCACACTGAAAAAGTTGCAGATGGAGGCTATGCCAGGCAGCACGTTTGAGATCTCGATCGACAAATCTAAGCTGGCGAACAATCAGGAAACGGTCAGCTGGAACGCATCAGCAACAGTTCAGAAGACAGGTCCTCAACCGAACTGGCCGCCGTATCCGAACAGCCTGAAGGACGACGGAAACCGTCCTTTACTCACGGCGACAACGACTGACTTTCATGCTGAAATTGCTTTCAGTTTGAATGACATGGTGGATCTGACTGCCAGCGATACGCTCGAGATTACATTTGATGAGCCTATGAACAAAGGCGATTTTGGCATCGGCTTTGATTTCTCAGACGACTTTACGCTTAAGTGGGCTGAGGATAACAAATCAGTTGAAGTGACATTCAACAGTATTACAAAAAACAAAGGTGAAGTTTGCAACATATACATCATGCGTCTGAGAGATGCCGCTGGCAATATGATTGCGGCTCCTATACAACATTCATTCACCCTCATGCCAAATTCGGATGTCATTTACTATGAGGGTTTTGAAAGCGGCAACACGCTTCAACAAAACGGTGATGCGACAGTTAGTCGGACACAGGAATACGCTGCCGCAGGTACTAGCAGTCTGAGCGTAGCTCCGACTGCTGCGAACAACTACAGCGGGGTTTCTCTCCGCAATACCTTGCCTACGATGCCGATGTTGCCAGGCGGCAAGTATAAGCTGACAGCCAAAGCGCTTAGTGCGAAGGACGCCGCATTGGGCGTACGTGTAGAAACCAAAGATAGCGGAAACAACGATACTTACGGCACCGTTGGGAAAACCAAGGTAAATCTGGCAGCTGGTCAGTGGGCGGATGTAGCGTTGGAATTCACTGTACCTGCAGACCATAAGTCTGTTAGCGCTATTGTATTTCACAACGACGCACAAATGACAGATTTCACTTTCTATTTAGATGAGGTAAAGCTGCAACTCATAAGCCCGCCTGCGCCAGTGGAGGAGCCAGAGACCAAGGAGTTGTTGCGTTTCGACTTCGACAATAAAGCGGAGCAAGGAAGCCTCTTTACGTCAGCTGCATCCTCAAAGATTGAGTGGATCAATGAAACTGGTGCTGGGAAGAGCGACGATAGCGCTTTTAAGGTTACACATGTACCTGATACAAGCTATACCAGCGCAGACAACGCTGTTCGGCTGACTCTTGCTGAGCCGCTTCCTGCAGGAGGAGTTTATAATATCTCTGCATGGTTCTATGCCCCAGCTGTCGGTAACGAAGGCAAAGGTATGCTTACTGGCCCTGGTCTGGTACTTAATCAGGATTACGCCAATAGCGCAAACAAACTTCCAAGTAATCCAGGCAATCTGCCGATCGGTCAATGGAAAGAGGTAAACGTTCAAACGCCGTTAATGGAGAGAACGTTGGAATCAATCGATTTCCGTTTAGTTACTAACGATGTAGCTACACATGCTGATGTGTGGTACATTGACCAGATTGTGATCAGCCAAGTTGGCGATCTGAAGGAGATTCCTAAGTGGGATCTGACATTAACTTCAATCGCAGATACTTATAAGGATTATTTCCTAATCGGTAACGTTATGAGTCCTAATCAGACGACTGATGCTGAGAACACGGCCATGTATAAGCATCATTACAACGTCATGACGCCTGAGAATGATATGAAGCCGCAGTATTTAAGCTCTGCTAATGGCGTGTACAACTACGGTAATGCCGACATTCTAGTGAACTGGGCTCAGGCGAACAATATCAAGGTTCATGGTCATACGCTCGTCTGGCATTCCCAGTCGGCTCCTTGGCTGACTACGGGCGAAGGTAACAAACCACTTACTCGTTCAGAAGCCAAGGCGAACATGGAACAGTATATCAACAATGTTGCTGGACACTACAAGGACAAAGTTGTATCTTGGGATGTCGTGAACGAGGCCTTTAACGGCGGATCGGGCATTCCTACGGACTGGAAAACGGTTCTGCGTAAGGATTCCCCTTGGTACATGGCTTATGAGAACGGCGCTGATAAGAGCAAGGGAGAAAGCGGCGCCGACTATATCTACGATGCGTTTGTGTTCGCGCGTTTGGCTGATCCGGGAGCTACTCTGTATTACAACGACTATAACGAGAATGAGGCATGGAAACGGGAAGGTATGGCGCTGATGGCTGAAGACCTTAACGAGAAGTGGAAAACGGACGATCGCAATAAAGAGCCCGGACGTTTGCTAGTGGAAGGCATCGGCATGCAGGCGCATTACTGGATCCAGAGCTTGAATACAGACACCGTAGAAGCAAGTATTGCTCGTTTTGTTCAAGCAGGCGTGAAGGTTAGCATCACCGAGCTGGATATCCCATCAACGGGCACGCTCACGAAGGAAGAGGAGACTTTACAGGCTGAGCTATATGCGAAGCTATTCGTTATTTTCAAGAAGTATGCGAGCAGCATCGAACGCGTTACCTTCTGGGGCAAGGCGGATTCCCAGAGCTGGCGTGCTTCGGGAAGCCCTCTGCTCTTTGATAAGGGGTTGGTAGCCAAGCCGGCATACTATGCGGTTATCAATCCAGAAGGTTATCTGAACCTTGATCCAAGCCCTGCTGCACCGACTGATGTCTCTGCGAAAGCGAAGAGCAGCAGCGAGATTGAGGTCAGTTGGACAGCTTCGGAGAACGCAACGGGATACAACGTTTATCGTTCCGCTTCTGTTGATGGCAGTTACAGCAAAGTCAACACGCAGCTGATTACTGAAAGCAAGTTCCAAAATAGTGACTTGTCGGCATCAACTACTTATTACTACAAGGTTGCAGCTGTCAATGATGCTGGAGAATCCGTACTATCCGTAGTAACGCAAGCAACGACGAATAGCAATAGCACTAACCCGGATACTACGCCAACATCACCGACGGATCAAACTCCTGTTAAACCTGGTGAAGTGAAGGCAGAAGTGGATTCGAGCGGTAACGCTAAAGCTCTAGTCAAAGCCGATGATGTGAAGAAGGCGTTGCCTGAAGCGAAGGATGGAACGATGAAGTTAGTCGTTCTTGGTGTYGAGAATGCCGAACTGATTACAGTATCCATACCAGTTGAACAAGTGAATGAAGCCAAAGAAGCAGGCATTAAACGTATTGAGATTTCTTTCGGGCTCGTATCTGTACAGTTGCCTGTATCTTTATTCGAAGGTACCGCAGGCAAAACCAGTATTGAATTAAGTGTTGCCAAGGTGGATAACAGTACGCTGCCAGAAGCAGCACGCACTTTAGTAGGTTCGAATACAGTTTATGACTTCAACTTAAGTGTTGACGGTCAGAAAATTACTGATTTCGGTCAAGGCAAGCAGGTGAAGGTTGAAATACCTTACACGCTGAAGCCTGGAGAGAGCCCGGATCAAATCGTGATCTACTACTTGTCGGATGATGGCAAACTTGAAATCATCAAGAATGGCCGTTATAGCAAGGATACTGGCATGGTGGAATTTAATGCGAAGCATTTTAGCAAATATGCTGCCATCGCTAGTCCAGTTAAATTCAGCGATTCGAAAGCAATCGCATGGGCAAGTGACAGTATAGATGGATTGGCTGCACGCGGAATCGTAAATGGTGTGACGAAGGATTCGTTCGCGCCAGGCCGTTCAGTTACACGAGCTGAATTCATCCAAATGTTAATGCTAACGCTTGACCTGAAACAACCGAACGCAACAAGTACATTCTCAGATGTTAAGCAAGGTGCGTGGTATTACGACTCGGTCGCTACGGCTCAGCAGCTCGGTATCGTGTCCGGTCTGACTGATGGTTCTTTCGGTATTAACAACAAGATTACTCGTCAAGAGATGGCTGCAATGGCATACCGAGCGATTCAGAAAGCAGGAATCACGATGAATGATGAGAAAGCGGCAGCATCCTTCAATGACGAACCGGCTATTGCAAGCTACGCTAAAGAAGCGGTGGCAGCTATGCATAAAGCTGGCATCATCAATGGCGTCGGCAATGACAAGTTTGATCCAAAAGGAACGGCTACTCGCGCCCAAGCGGCAGTCATTCTTTATCAATTGTTAATGATGTCTGCGTAATATCTAATTAGTACTGAAACAAGTAGAGCGCCCTGTAGAATATATGGTCTGCAGGGCGCTCTACTTGAATTGAAAAGTAAATATCTTAAGAGTTGAATCGCTCTGAGGACATCATATGGTGCATAAAAAGGTTGAGATGTACTCAGTTTGTGATGAAGTGACTGTTACAAATCATATATAAAGCAAAATGGAGCTGTTCCAAAAGTAGATCTATCTACAATTGGAGCAGCTCCTATTTTTTTGATGTTGCTTAGACAGAAAGATGTCCTCCCCTTATCAAACCTATAGCTTACGAACCCAGCAGATCTTATTTGTACCATTTATAATGAATTACAATTGTAACGAACCCCAGAATCGTTATTTCGAGCAAAGTAGCTCATGAAACCCTGTAACTCGTGATATAACGTTAATTAGATTCGTTAAATTAAAAACAAATCAGTTTTCAACATAATAAGCATTATACAGTTCGTTAGAGAAATGATCATGGAAGGTTATGCGCACTATTGATTTTTGAAAGTATAGTTAAACGTAATGTTTCAAAATTAATATTTTGAAAATTGGACATTACGATACTTACTGAATAGTCCCTGCCCAAAATTCGGTTTGTAATTTCCCAAAATGAACGACTTCCTCGCTCGCTAGCCCAGATTCCAAGTTTATTGACTCCACTTTCGGAAAAGCACTCTACTCTGTATATATCGTTCATTAGGATAACTTTGCGACCGAATAACCATTTGTATTCGAGAGATTCATTGGTGATTTTTAAATAAGGTTTGTTAAATAAAGTCATAGCAAGCCATATGTATCCGAAAAAAATGGCGAACGCTAGAAACAAAATGTTTACTATGGTTTTTTCTTGACCATCTCCGGGTATCATGATGAAGCTAATAAACAAGACTATTATAAAGCTATATAGAATGTGGAGCGACCACTTCATTTTAGATTCTTGGTGCAGAGGTAAGGAATATAGGCCATTTTTCTTCAATAATGAATCCTCCACATGACTTTCCTCCCGCTTCCGTTATTAAGATTAGTCTAATCATTTTTGTAATTGACTTCAATAACATAACGGATGTTGCAATTGTATCCTGTTTGCCAAAGCTTGGCAGCCTCTATAATAAGAACACAACATTGAAAGCGCATACATTTAATTTCGATGCTTCAACATTCAGGTGAAGGAGGAGAATGTATGAAACGAAGGTTTTACAGTTTGACGCTTGTTGTCGCCTTGTTAATGACTATTTTTGGGGTGAATGGGGGATCTGTGCCGCACGTCAGCGCAGCACCTGCATTTGCCAAAGGTGCGGACATTAGCTGGGTAGACGCTATGGAGGCGCAAGGGTATACGTGGAAGGACAAAAACGGTGTAACTAGGGACATTATTCAAATTTTGAAGCAGGATTACCAAATCAACTCCGTACGTATTCGAGTATTCGTCAATCCTTCTTCGAACTATGGCAATGGGTATATGAATAAAGATCGCGCTGCAACCTTGGCGAAGCGGGCGAAGGATGCTGGGATGAGCGTCATGCTTACATTGCACTACAGCGATTCGTGGGCGGACCCCGGAAAACAGACTAAGCCCGCTGCTTGGGCGAGCTATTCGTTCCAGCAGCTGATGGATGCTGTTTGGAATCATACGCGTGAGGTAATGACAGCTATGCAAAGCAAAGGTGTCACGCCTGATTGGGTGCAAATCGGCAACGAAACGAACGATGGCATGCTCTGGAATGACGGGAAAGCTTCCTTAAACATGCAAAACTACGCTTGGCTGATCAACACTGGCAACAATGCGGTCAAGTCCATTAGTTCAGCTACAAAAACGATTGTCCACTTGTCCAACGGTTATGACAACAGTTTATTTGTCTGGAATATCGGCGGACTGATCGCGAGCGGAGCGACCTTCGATATTATCGGGATGTCACTTTATCCTACCAGTGCTGATTGGTCGACTAAGGTTACGCAAACGGTCAGCAACTCCAACAATATGATATCGCGTTATGGCAAGCCGGTTATGATTACCGAAATTGGTATGGATTATAACCAGCCTGCCGCTGCCAAAAGCTTTGTCGCTGATATAAAGACAAAAATACGTAATATTGCAGGTGGAAAAGGGCTTGGCGTGTTTTATTGGGAACCGGAAGCGACCCCTGGTTATAACGGAGGTTATAATAAGGGAGCTTGGCAGGCGGACGGCAAACCAACAATTGCGCTTGACGGCTTTTTGAATTAATGAGTACGACCTATCTCTCGTTCATTAGAACTGGCGATAGGTCTTTTTTCTATAGCTATAGAAGGAGAGAAAGAAACCTTATGTTTTCGTTATTTCGCAATGTTTCGTTTTCATGCTACAATAATGGAGAAATTTAGTTGCAAGCTAGCTAAGCTGGCTTGAGGGGAGAGATGAAAATGGAGAAATTAACTATTATTGAAGGTGCGGCAGTCGGGGTCACAGGAATCCTCCTTTCAAGCGAACAATAATTTCGTTTCCCAAATGAGGATTCAACTGTGACTGGTTTTGGCGTTAGCCATATGAATAACCAATTACAGGGGGAATCCGCAGTGAATCAACAAACAACGAATACGGTATTACAATCATTAGGTTGGAATGAGTATTTTTCTAATCATTTTGCCGCTTATGCCAAACAAGGGTATAGTGCTGGGCGAATTATATTGGAGCATAAAAACATGTACCGTCTATTGAGTGAGCATGGCGAGCTCATGGGCGAAGTAACGGGTAAACTGCGTTTTGAAGCAACAGGTCGAGAGGATTTTCCAGCAGTCGGTGACTGGGTAGTTATAAAACCGAGGCTGGAGGAACAGAAAGCTTCGATTCATGCGCTGCTGCCACGAAAGAGCAAATTTTCCCGTAAAGTGGCTGGAGACACGGTAGAAGAGCAGATTGTAGCCGCTAACGTTGATACTGTTTTTTTAGTGAATGCCTTAAATAATGACTTTAATATACGCAGGATGGAACGTTACTTGATCCTTGCATGGGAAAGCGGCGCTGCGCCGGTCATCGTGCTAAGCAAAGCAGATTTATGCGACGATTTGGATGCACGCATCGCAGAGGTAGAGTCCATTGCGATTGCTGTCCCTATTCATGTAGTCAGTGCTTCGCAAGGAGAAGGGCTAGATCAGCTCGCACCATATTTGAGTATAGGCAACACGATTGCGCTGATAGGTTCTTCGGGCGTAGGTAAGTCTACACTGATTAACAAATTGAGCGGTGTTGATCTGCAACGAGTGAATGATGTGCGTGGCGGGGATGATCGCGGTCGTCATACGACGACGCATCGCGAGCTTGTTCAATTACCGAGTGGAGCACTGATGATTGATACACCTGGTATGAGGGAGCTTCAGCTCTGGGAGGCCGATGAAGGGTTCCGTGGTGCATTTGATGACGTAGATTCAATCGCAAATACTTGCCGATTCAATGACTGCAAGCATGAGCAAGAGCCAGGCTGTTCTGTCCGAAAGGCAATAGCTGATGGATCTTTGGAGCAGGCTCGTTTTGAAAGCTATCTCAAACTCCAACGTGAGTTGGCGTATCTAGCACGTAAGGAAGATGCGCGATTGGCAGCCTCTGAAAAAGCAAAATGGAAAAAGATTAGCACAGATATGAAACAAAGAAAAGTAAAAAGATAAGTCAGTCCCACAGAGCCTTTGAAAGATTAGGGCTCTTTTTTTATGCCTTCAGCATAGATGCTAACTTGAGGGATCAAGCTGTAAAGTTTTGAAATATTCAACGGAATTCATGAAGCAAAGAAGTTGAATGTTCATTTCGTTAGTGTCATAATTTAGGTTATTGACAATGAGGACAAATGTTCGGTATATTTTGTAAGTAATGCGGACAATTGTCCGAAAAGAGAAGAGAAAATTGGAGGAGGAGTATTCTTGAACGGCCCTACTATGGAGGTTAATTCTAACCTAGATTTGAGCAAAATCAAGAAAGGACCGATCGTTGCTGCACTCATTATTGGCGCATTTGTATCGATTCTGAATGAAACCTTGCTGAACATTGCTTTCCCAGAGCTCATGAGATATTTCAGCATCACGGAAACGACTGTACAATGGCTGGCTACAGCCTATATGCTCGTAGTCGGTATTCTTGTCCCTATAACAGCACTTTTGCAACAATGGTTTAGCACACGTCAAATGTTTCTCGGGGCAATGATTTTATTCCTTGCGGGTACGGTGATATGTGCGACAGCACCAATATTTGAGTTTCTGCTTGTCGGACGTGTTGTTCAAGCTTTGGGAACAGGATTAATGATACCTGTATTGATGAATACGATTCTTATCATTTTCCCTCCAGAGAAGAGGGGCGGCGCAATGGGATTGATCGGTCTGGTCATGATGTCCGCTCCGGCTATTGGGCCTACATTATCTGGTCTTATCGTTGACTCGCTTAACTGGAGATGGCTCTTCTATCTGGTCATTCCTTTGGCGGTCGTTTCTATCGTTTATGCAGCAATTTATTTGAAAAATGTAAGTGAATTGACGAAACCAAAGGTCGACATTATTTCCATCCTGCTCTCCTCCATCGGTTTTGGGGGCATCGTCTATGGCTTTAGCAGCGCAGGAGAAGGCTCGTGGTCAGATCCTAAAGTTGTCTGGTGCCTGATTGTAGGCGGAATCAGCTTGATTTCATTTGTATGGCGTCAACTTGCGGTGAAGGAACCGATGCTCGATATGCGTGTTTTCCGTTACCCCATGTTTTCGCTCGTTACGGTGCTAATGCTTGTACTTATGATGGCTATGTTCTCTACAATGATTATGCTTCCGCTATTTTTGCAAAATGTCATGATGCTTACTGCACTTAGCGCTGGTCTTGTTATGATGCCCGGCAGTATCTTGAATGGTATTATGGCACCGGTCTCCGGTATTTTGTTTGACAAATTTGGACCAAGGGTGCTCGTTATACCGGGTCTCATCTTGATGAGTGTATCCATTTGGCTGTTTTCTGGAATTGATGCAGCATGGACGAGCGGATATGTTGTATTCCTACATATCTTGATGATGATTGGTATCTCATTAGTGATGATGCCAGCGCAGACGACAGGGCTTAATCAGCTGCCGCGCAGATTGTACGCGCATGGTACGGCGGTTATGAGCACGCTGCAGCAAGTGGCAGGTGCGGTTGGTGTAGCCTTGTTCGTAAGCATTATGTCTTCCGGCATGAGAGATTATATGTCTACATCTCCGGATCCGACCAACCCTGCTGAAGGAATACCTGCAATGGTAGCTGGTCTTCACAGTGCGTTTATCGTCGGCGGAATTCTCTCTGTCCTCGCAATTCTTATCGGTCTCTTCATTCGCAAAACGAAGGCACCACAAGAGGATGAGCAGAAGCAGACTGCTTAATCAGATTTGTTCGAGTAACTTGGACAAAATACATCTTTTTAAAAATTAGAGGCAGCCAATAAGTTCAATGAACTTATTGGCTGCCTTTTTTWATCTTTTAAACACTCTACTCCTTCAATCTTCGCTTAACAATTAACTGTCTGAGTGCACCTGCATTTACAAGGACGGTTCCACCAATAATCGTAATGATACCAAGAAGTGTAATCCAAGAGATTGTCTCATCATAAAAGAGTACGCCGACTCCTACAGCAATCGGAGGAGAGATATAGAGCCATGTAGATGGGAAAACGGGATTCGTCTTTGCTACGAGCCAGTAGAATAAGGTATGCCCAACCATGGAACCAATCACAATCAGATAAATTAATGAGCCTGCCGTCTGAAATGATGCAAAGGATTCAAGGTGCACCTCTTCGGTGAACACAGATAAAATGAACATCATCGCTCCGCCAACCATCATTTGTGCCGCGTTCATGGCTATCGGTGAAACATCGGACATGCGGTTGATTACTTTTTTGGAATATAGCGCACCTGTTGCATAGCAGCATTCTCCTATGAGTATGGCTCCGCAGCCTACAATCCACAAGGGTGATACATCCACCGAAAGATTGGGCAAAACTAACAGCAGCACGCCGATGCAGCCAATAATGCAGCCGTATAGCGAGTGTTTGGGAGATTTTTGCCGAAGAATAGCCGTTTGCAGCAGCAAAATCATGATGGGTCCCGTAGCCGATAACACAGCCGCGAGTCCAGAAGATACATATTGCTCCGCCCAGTACAGCGTAGAGAAGGTGCCAAACGTCAGAGTCGCCCCAGTGAACAGCATCTCTTTGCGCAGCAGCAGGGAGAAGCTAGCCTTGCGTTTCCAAACCATCCAGAGAAACAGAATAGCGCCAGCCAGAAAAAAGCGAAGCCCTGCCGAGAAGAAAGGGGGAGCACCGGCGTCTACTCCGATTTTAATTGCCAGAAAGGTTGTGCCAAATATAAGACATACGAGCGCATAAGCCAAAAAAATCATGTTCATTTCCCCTTTAGATGTCGGATCGAGATTGTATTTTGTTAATCATATAGGGAGCAAGGCAGAACAGATTGTATGGAACAGAACAGAAGGATAAATATTTCGTGTACAATAATAGAAATAGGTAGCCGCGAAGAGGTGTTATGAACAGATGAAAAAAGAATCGGGAGCGCATCAAGCCCATCCGTTATTCCGGCAAGTGTATGATTATATCTTGAACCGTGTAGAGCGAGGGGAATGGAAAGCCCATCAAAAATTACCGTCGATACGATTGCTTGCTGAAGAGATCAATGTGCATCGGCTCACGGTATTTAAAGCCTATAGATTGCTGGCTGAGGACGGCAAAGTGTATGTAAAAGACAAATCGGGATATTACGTATCGGAGGACGATGACTTTTCTGAAGGGTTGGAAGAGAGCACCGTCGTTACCTCTTATGCGGTGAATAACTCGTTATCTGATATTCACCGAATTCCAGCTAAGTATCAGTTCTCTCAAGCGCTGATTGATCCTAATTTGCTGCCGAATTTGTTCTTATCGGACTATGTGAAAAAAGTATTTGATCTCTATCCTAAGGTTATGGGGACTTATGCCAGTGTTCAGGGGGATGAAGAGCTTCGCGAGTCGCTGAGCCAGCATTTCAGAGAGCATCATCGATTACAGCTGTCATCGGAGGAATTGTTAATCACATCAGGTGCTCAGCAGGCCATAAATTTGATTGCCCAGATTATGCTTGGACCGATGGATGCGGTGTTGATTGAGCGACCGACCTACGGCGTAGCGATGGATATTTTTCGCAGGCAAGGCGCGCGGCTTATTCCTGTTGCGATTACACCGGAAGGTTATGACTTGGCAGAAGTAGAAGCCTTGATGCGCAAGCATAAGCCGCGTATGTTCTATATGAATCCAACCCACCAAAATCCGACCGGTTATACTGTTCCAGCTTGGCAGCGCAAATTGCTGGTGGAATTGGCGGAGCGTTACCGCTGCCTTATCGTGGAGGATGATCCGTTTCGAGATATGTATTTTGTTGAGCCGCCCCCGCTTCCCTTATTCGCTTATGACACGGAGGGCTGGGTCATCTATATTAGCAGCTTCAGCAAATATATTGCGCCCGGTCTGCGGATTTGTGCTGCAGCCTGCCGCTATCCATTCATGGAGCAGTTAATCAAAGCGAAGGCGCTTGCGGATAACGGGACTCCGCAGCTTAATCAGAAAATATTTTTGCATTATTTCGCCTCACCGAGGCTGCAGCAGCATGTGGAAAAGCTTCGTATTGCGCTGCAGGTTCATAAAGAGATCATGGAAGAGGAGCTTGCCATAGCAGGCTGGGAATGGACGGCACCACAGGGCGGGCTTAATTTATGGGTTAAACTTCCAAGCAATATTTCAGGAGAAGCTCTTCTTAAAAAAAGCAGGGAGCAATCCATTTCCTTCGTTCCCGGAGAAATATTTGATCCGCTCGGCGAGCTGAAATCGTGGATCCGGCTCAGTTATTCTTTTGCGAGTGAGGCATTATTGAGGGAAGGAATGCAGCGCTTAACGGCTTTATCGCGGACTTTATGATTGGAAAAAAAATATTTAGTTGCTTGAACATATTTTTTGTAACATTGGCGTAACACCCCTGATGTAGTCTGATTCAGGAGGTGCGAGACATGAAAAAAATAATAGCCATCATCATGCTGGCTGCAATCACAGTAAGTGTTCTTGCGGGGTGCAAGGACGACAATAATACGCGTGGCGGAGAAGTAAATGCACAAATAGAAGATGTGGATTTTAGCTTTAACGTAGATCCAGAAACCTTCGCGCTTGAGGTCGAGTCGGGTGGAATGACTGAAAAAGCATCGGAACCACTGGACAAAATGACAGTTTCAAATGTAAAAAACAGCGGAGACCAAATTAGCTGGACCTATCCAGAGAAACAAATGGACGTTGAAATTGAAAAAAAAGCGAACTATGTAGATGTAACGATCAAATCCAGCAAGGCGGAGGAAAATAGCTTTGCATGGCCAATCGTAACGGGTGATGGGTATATGCTTCCATTAAACCAAGGAAAGTATATTCCAAGCGATGATCAGACGTGGAAAGAGTATTTGAGTGAACAAGAAATGAAAGTCATTGAGTCTTTCTCGATGCCATTTTTTGCAGCTGATAAAAGCGAATACTCGTTGATGTACATCATTAAAAATGCATATAACAATGAAATTGTTTTTAATACCGATAGCGACATCCAGTTTACTTTTCATCATGAATTTCCAGTGATTAATAAACAAAAGGAATACGGTTTTAGAATTTATGTAACGAAAAAAAATCCAACAGCTGTCGCAAAAAAATATAAAGATTATTTGATTGAACAGGGTGAATTCAAAAGCTTGGCGGATAAGGCTAAAGAAAATAGCAATATCGAAAAGCTTTACGGAGCACCGCATGCTTATTTTTGGGACAGAACGGTCATTTCAGAAGAAAATATACAATGGGCAAAGCTGAGGAGCAATCTTCCCGAAAAACTGAGATTATGGATTCAGGAGCTATTAAAAACTAAAGTGGAAGATGGAGCAGAGCTTTCATCCGCCTTTGACGATTTAAATCGTTTAGACTATGTAGACAAATACACGATAAACAGAATCGTAAAAAGTTTAAGTGCGGTCATGCAGCTAAAAGAATTTTATGATTCCAAAATATTTACTGACTTAGATGAAGAAACTCAGCGATTATTAAGCAGCGGTATAGAAAATTTGAACGCTGTTGAATTGATTGATCTGAATAAACGATTGTTAAAAAGCGTGCTTGGTGCTGCAGTGGATCTCATTGAGAAGTGGGCAGATGCCAATACGATTGATGTCATAAAGGATATGAAGCAGTCTGGGCTCGACAATATGTGGATTGGTTTGGATGATTGGCAGGAAGGGTTTATTAAACCTGCGTTTGTCAAAGAGGCAGAAAGTCTTGGTTATTTAATTGGCACCTATGACTCGTATCATTCAATCCATGAACCAGGAAAAGAGAAATGGACGACGGCTAAGTTTAAGGATACTTCCCTTTACGAGAATGCAACAGTAACCGATAAGAATGGGAAAAAAATTGTAGGGTTCCAAGGAGAAGGCAGAAAACTCAACCCAACGCTTGCCCTGCCTAGTGTAGAAGAAAGAGTAACATCGATTTTCAATACAGGTTTAGCTTTTAACTCATGGTTTCTAGATACGGATGGTACTGGAGAAATCTTCGATGACTATTCGCCAGAGCATATTACTACGGAAGAAGAAGATATTCAGGCTAGAATAAAGCGAATGGCGTATTTGCAAAAAGAATGGAAGCTGGTCGTTGGAACAGAGGGTGGCAACGATTTTGCTAACCAAACGGTTGCTTTTGCGCATGGAATAGAGACGCCATCATTCTCATGGATGGATAAGGATATGAGCACAAATAAAGAAAGCGAATATTATGTAGGAAGATATTATTCGAGCAACGGCGGAGTTCCTGAATTATTTGCTAAACAAATACCGTTAAAGGAAAAGTACAAGAAACTGTTTTTGGATTCTAGCTACACGATCCCATTGTATAAGTTAGTTTACAACAATTCCGTGATCACGACTTATTGGTGGGGCTGGGGAACTTTAAAAATAGAAGATGAAATTTCGAATCGAATGCTGTATGAAATTCTTTATAATGTGCCTCCGTTATATCATCTAGATAAACATGAGTGGGAAAAACATAAGGAAACCATAGTGAATCATTCTAAGGTATGGTCAAACTTTAGTAAAAAAGCGATAAAGGAAGAAATGACGGATTATAAAGTTCTAACAGAGGACAAACTCGTTCAGATGACGGAATATGGTAAAGCGTTGAAAGTAGTGGCTAACTTCTCGGAAGCTTCTTTTAACTTTCAAGGCGAGGTCATACCAGCGAAATCAGCGCTAATCCTTGATGGAAATGATAAAACGATCTACACACCGAAAGAGCCCACAAAGAAATAAAAAAGGAATGGGCTCTAATTTTTAGCTTTATTTATAAAGATTTCAACGATTTTTGTTTTCTTTTCAGTTGAAGTGTACCAGTGCTTCACTGCTTCATAATCTGATGATGCTAAATCAGCCGACTCGATCATAAACCGATCTTTCTCGATCCATTGATAGTCGAGTATAGGCCAGATTGGAGTAGACATGTATTCGTTCGTTAACGCTGTAGATTCAAAAGGTATTTTTTCCATAGTTAATAAATCAACAGCAATCAGCGTATGACGAACAATTTCTCCGCCTTCGCTATAACCGTATCGTAACAGCAGCTCTGTTTTATCCGGAGATAGTTGATAGTCTTGAAAAATGCCGTCACCCAAAGCGAGACTTGTAATTGTGGAGTTGCTTTCCTTCACTAAAATGGTTGAACATTGCTTATTACCACAACTGTACTTTAACAATATGAAATGTTCTGGAGTGGAGAGAGTGAGCGCTTCTGATTGGGTCCGCTCGATTTCAGTCTTGCTATCCTCTTGCGATTGTAAATATAGCTTATACGGAGGAATATCATTAATCTTTAGCTTTAAGTTTTTTCCATTTTCGTCTTTGACTAAGAGTGTATCAGATGAATTCTCGGATGGTTTCTGTTCAATGGAAAGGGACTTTTTTAATGGATCAGCTTGAAGACTTTTTATGATAAATAACACAGCTGTTGCGATTATCAAAAGAATAAGAAGAGGTAGCAGTACTTTTTTTCTCATCTAGTTTTGTCTCCACTTTAATTAATAATGAACTACAATTCTAAACGAAGATTTTTGCTCGTATGTTGCAGGCTATTGTGATTCATATTCTTCTACGAAATAGGAGAGAGAGGTTTCCCGTGAGTTTATCGAACTCGAGGGAAGCCTTTTTTTCAATGATGCAGTATGCTCCCGAGCATATACAAGCTTCAAAAAAAACACTTTACAACATGCCTAGGTTAGCATATATTTTACTCATACCAAAAAAGTTTCCTCAGGTAAACTAATTGTCCTTAAGTGAAATAAATTTTTTTTATCAATAATTTTGCATTAGGGCAAAATTAATCCCTTATATTAACATGGAGGTGAATCGAATGGTATTTGATCCAAATCGGCAGTTCTCAAGACGAAACATCCTTAAGGTCGGGGCTGCCGGCGTACTAGGTGTGATCGGAGGCAGTTTCTTAAATACAAGTGCATTATTTGGCAGGTCTGTTCATGCGATGGGGAAGGAAGAAATGCATCATACGCTCAAAGACCAGATGAAACAAGGGATGGCGCATGGTTATGATCCGGGAACTGATTCAACGCCGGGGCTTGAAGCGGCAGTAAAAGCATTAACGGCTTTTGATTATGGGGTCGTTAGTACTTCTCCAGATGGCAGGACGATTAGAGAATACGATATACAGGCATGGGATGCTGAGGTGGAAATAGCGAAGGGCATTAAATTTCCAGGATGGACATTCAACGGCACGATTCCAGGGCCGACACTTCGTTGTACGGAGGGGGATATCGTACGAGTCAAGTTCGGGAACGGGTCCGCGCACCCGCATTCCATACATTTTCACGGTATTCATCCAACCCACATGGATGGTTTAGAGCCTATTTCGACGGGCAGTGAATTTGTGTATGAATTTGAAGCCAAGCCAGCAGGGCTGCAGCCCTATCACTGTCATGTTCCTCCGCTGATTAGACATATTCACAAGGGCCTATATGGTCACTTCATTATTGATCCTAAGAAACCAAGGAAACCTGCAAAAGAGCTAAGTATGGTCATGAATGGCTTTGATCTGGACTTAGATGGCGAGAACGAGGTTTACACGGTCAATGGCTACGCATTTGCGTACCAATCTAGACCGATTAAGGTGAAAACGGGTGAGCTGGTTCGTATTTATTTAAGTAATTTAACGGAATTTGATCCGATTAACTCCTTTCACTTGCATGCTAATTTCTTTCACTATTATGCCACCGGCGCTGACCCAGATGCGAGGCCGCAATATACAGATACGATTATGCAGTGCCAAGGGGAGAGAGGCATCATTGAAGTTACGTTTCCCGCTCCTGGAAAATATATGTTCCATGCTCATCAAAGTGAGTTTACGGAGCTCGGCTGGATGGGATTTTTTGAAGTCGGTTAAGTAGAGGGGGTGTGCGATGTGCAAAGTGAAATAATAAATAAAAAGCTGGGTAAAAAAGCAGTCTGGCTGCTTGGCATAATGCCCTTGCTGCTGCTGGCTGGCTTGATTTCTGTTATCGCTTCATGGGGTACAGGTGTAGAAGAACAGCAAGCGGCTCCGATTGAAGTGCTCAATTTTGAACGTATTATTTTGACGGATGATGGATTTGAAGTTCGTATACTTAATTCTGGGCCAAAGGAGCTGACGGTTGCTCAAGTTGTTGTCGATGATTCTTTTTGGAATGCTTCCTTCTCACCTAGTCCTACGCTTGAGAGATTCGGCAGCTCGACGATCTATATTCCTTATCCTTGGGTGGAGGGAGATCCTCATCAAATTAAGCTTATCACCTCTAACGGATTAATATTTACAGGGGATGTACCTGCTGCAATGAAAACGCCAACTGCCGATACCAATCGATTTCTGCAATATTCACTAATTGGTTTTTATGTCGGTGTCGTTCCAGTTGGGCTGGGATTGCTATGGTATCCTTTTATGCGTCGTTTCTCAAGCAAAGGCATTCAGGCGGTATTGGCATTTACAGTTGGACTTT
The DNA here is from genome assembly GCF_052115145.1 of Paenibacillus sp. 2TAB26. Taxonomy (NCBI): domain Bacteria; kingdom Bacillati; phylum Bacillota; class Bacilli; order Caryophanales; family Paenibacillaceae; genus Paenibacillus; species Paenibacillus sp. 2TAB26. Next base: position 198,080 of record NZ_JBFRGC010000005.1, on the reverse strand, counting down.
TATTTTTTCTTGCTGTGGATACCATACAAGAAGGATTAGAGCTTGGTGCGGAAGCACCCGGCGTATTTCAAGGCACTGGCCTAGTCTGGTTCGGTGCGGCATTAAGCTTCTTATTCCTCATAGCCATTGATCAGACGAAATCCAAAAAGGCAATCCAGCATAATGATCCTGGCAAGCAGGTATCCTTCAAAATCGCGAGTGGAATAGGTCTCCATAATCTCGGTGAAGGGCTTGCGATAGGTGCTGCTTTTGCCGCGGGTGAGGCTGCGCTTGGATCCTTCCTTATTATTGGGTTTACGCTGCATAACATTACTGAAGGCATTGGCATAGCGGCGCCGCTTTTAAAAGCAAAACCAACTTACAAGACTTTCCTCGCATTAGCACTCTTAGGCGGCGGTCCTGCTATTATCGGAACGTGGATCGGTGGATTTGTCTTTAATCAAACGCTGGCGGCCTTATTCTTCGGTATTGGCGCAGGGGCCATTATACAAGTTATTTATGTCATTTTTAAAATGATGGTTAGGGATGCAAAGGCTGCAGAAGCACCTGCCGTTTCGTGGCTCAATTTCTCAGGTTTAACACTTGGCATTTTGCTGATGTATGTAACAGCTTTGTTAGTTAACTTCTAGAACCAAACGGGAATGGGGAGTTCAGAATGCCGAATATAGGTGTTGCAGGAATTGTATTGCTTGTGATTTTAGGCTTGCTGCTGTTTGGACCATCCAAGCTGCCTCAGCTTGGGCGAGCGATTGGAACGACGCTGTCAGAATTTAAAAAAGGGGCAAAAGGACTGATAGACCCGGATGAAAAACCCGATCAGCCGAAGGAGCGCGAATGATCAAACAAGCGAAGAGCCGTCAGCATAATGCTAACGGCTCTTGTTTATTTGCGTATGAATTTAATCTGCACGCTTTTTTCGTTCAATTAATATGGTCAAGCTGACAAGCGTAACAAATATAGTCGCTCCCATATCAGAGAGAATCGCAATCCATAAGGTAAGCCAGCCGGGAATGGTAAGCAATAATGCGATTATTTTCAGTCCGAGCGAGACGCAAATGTTAAAGCGGATGACGCGATTGACCTTTTTGGCAATGGAAACGGCTTCGGGCAGCTTCCCCAAGTGATCCTGCATGAGGACGATATCGGCTGTTTCAATCGCACTGTCTGTTCCTTTGCCCATCGCAATGCCGAGCTGCGCAGAGGCTAGAGCAGGAGCGTCATTAATACCGTCACCTATCATCGCGACATGGTGGCTTGCTGAAAGCTCTTTAATCTTCTTCACTTTATCTTCCGGCAGAAGATTGCCATAAAACTCGGATACCCCGACGGCGGAAGCGACTTTCTCCGCTGTCTTCTGATGATCCCCGGTAAGCATAATGGTACGCTTGATTCCCAGCTTGTGTAAGGATGCGATTACAGACCGGCTTTCCTCGCGAATTTCGTCTGAAATGCCAAACATACCGAGTACTTGCTGCTCGTCTGCCACCAATACAAGAGTAAGACCGTCATTTTTTAATTGTTCTATGCGATTTTGGACAGAATCCGGAATCGTAATATGCTCGATGCTTTTTTCATTTCCAAGCCAGTATGCAATGCCGTTAACCTTCGCTTTAATTCCTCGACCTGATATCGTTTGAATTTCATCCGGTTCTGGTATTGTCATATTTCTGCTCGCTATTTCCTTCATAATCGCTTTCGCCAGCGGGTGGGAGGACGATTTCTCGATAGCTCCAGCTGCTTGGAAAAACCGTTCTTCATCATACGCTTCCAATTTGGCAACATGCGGTTCGCCTTTTGTTAACGTGCCTGTTTTGTCAAAAGCAAGCGTGTCGATCTTGCCAAGCTGCTCTAGAAATACGCCGCCTTTGACGAGTACGCCGTTCCGTGCATTTCTTGTAATGCCCGATACAATAGCAATTGGCGAAGAAAGAATTAATGCGCAAGGGCAGCCTACAATTAATACGGATAAACCTTGATAAAGCCATGTAATCCAGTCTCCCTGAAAGAGGAGCGGAGGAATAAGGGCAACAAGTGCAGCAACAATCATAATGAGCGGCGTATAATATTTAGCGAATTTATTAATGAAAAGCTCCGTTGGCGTTTTGGTCTCCTGTGCTTCTTGAACGAGATGAAGAATTTTTGCCAAGGAGGAATCCTTGTATGCTTTATCAATTTGAACGAGAAGCAGCCCTTCGTTGTTAATGCTTCCCCCGTAAACGGGCTCTCCAGCTTCCTTCTCAACCGGCAGTGATTCACCTGTGATTGCCGATTCATTCACCGAGCTTTTTCCTTCAGAGACGATGCCGTCCGAAGGAATTTTTTCACCTGGCTTAATTTTTACAAGATCGCCGATTTGAAGAGAAGCAATCGGAACGATAATCTCTTGGCCATTTTCTACTTTTAAAGCTTCTTTAGGCGCAACTTGAAATAAAGCTTCCATGGAGCGGCGCGCCTTTTCCATACCATAACCTTCAAGCAGCTCATTTAGTCCAAACAAGATGGCAACGAGAGTAGCTTCCTTCCACTCACCAATGGATACAGCTCCGATTAACGCAATCGTCATTAAGGTATCGATATTAAACTTCATTTTAATTAAATTTTTAAGTCCGCGGAAAAATGTGGTGTAGCCACTAATAATCGTTGCGGTCAAATATAATAGAATGACTGCTTGTTTGTCGAGCACACCATCAAGGAATAATGCGGCAACATAGATGATGCCCGATACGATGAGCAATTTGAGCATATTTGAATGGCCTTCGGAATGACTGTGATCGTGATCATGATCATGTCCAGCATGACTATGGGAACTATGATCGTGTCCCGTATTTGCTTCCGAGCTTGCTTCGATATAGGCATTGTCTGACTTTAAAATTTTCTTAACTGCAGCCATGGAAATTTGCGGATCAACCGTTAATTTTCCTGAGTTGTAGCTGAGCTTTGCATCCGAGCCATGCTCCAATTGTTTAATCTCTTCCTCCATTCGGAGGGCACAGCCGCCACAAGAGAGTCCCTTTATTCGATACTCATTCATAAGACATCCTTCTTCCAGTTGAATATATGAATACTTGTTCATATAATATGCAATTCCAACATTTATGTCAAACGTATTTTCTCCATTCCGCTATAAATTCATGTAAACACCATTCGGTTTGTTAGAAACGGTACACATCTGAAACGTCATAAATTCAGGTAGACAAGGAATGGTAAGCTTTGCGGAGTTTGAATATGCGAAATAATGTATGGCGTACGATGTGAAGGAATAGATGCTCGAGCCTGTCGTAAAAAAGGACATTCATGAACTGCTGGATATAGTATGATCAAATTGAGAATGATTGGATTTCAAACCTTATAAATTTTTAATTGGATATATTTGAGGTATAGCGCCGAATAGACAGTGAAACAAATCTATACTTATAATGTTTTCGGGGGGCTTAAAATGAAAATTTCGAGTAAGAACTATATGTATGGTTCAATTATTATCTTTATTTTAATCGCTATAGCCTATTCAAGCATATTTATTTTGAAAAATAAAATAAATGCAACAGATCATAACAACCCCACATCGCCAATGGCATCGGAGTATGTAAGCAAGGTGGATGGAAACTCTTTTTATGTATTAGAAAATGGACAATGGACGAAAACATTTATTAAAGGTGTGAACCTTGGAGCTGGAAAACCAGGCGCTTTTCCCGGCGAGGTTGCCATTACATACGATGAATACTATAGATGGCTTGGCTATATTTCGGATATGCATGCAAACACGATCAGAGTGTACACGATACAGCGGCCGCAGTTTTATAATGCCTTATTTGATTTTAATCAAAATGCAGTGAAAAATGGCAAGAAGCCTATTTATGTGTTTCATGGCGTTTGGGTTAATGAGAGCGATCTAGCAACAATCGATGATGCTTTTGGCAGCAATGACAAGATTCTAAATGRTATGAATGTTACGGTAAAAGATACGATTAATATTTTGCATGGCAATCATTATTTGCCAGTAAATAAAGGCCATGCGGACGGCAATTATACCTCGGATGTTTCGAAGTATGTCATCGGATGGATTGTTGGTATTGAATGGGAGCCTTCGCTTGTCGTCAGCACGAATGAAAATAACGCAAAGCGCAGCCATTATGATGGCAAATACCTTTATACCGTAGGTGCATCTCCGTTTGAGGCTTTTCTCACTGAAGTAGGAGATAAGCTGATTGATTATGAAATGACAACCTATAACATGCAAAGCCCGGTTGCCTTTTCCAATTGGGTAACGACAGATCCGCTAAAGCATCCTAACGAGCCTTATAAAAATGAAGACCTTGTAGAAGTAAACGTCGAGCATATTAAATGGCATGACAGCTATAAAGCCGGCATGTTTGCCTCTTATCATGTGTACCCCTATTACCCCGATACATTTAGCTATCAGACCGATTATATTAACTTTAAAGATGCCGGGGGCAAACCAAATCCTTACTTGGCTTATTTAGAGGAAATTAAGAAGTTCCATTCCATGCCTGTTCTTATTTCGGAATTTGGCATTCCAGCCTCTCGCGGCAAGGCGCATGAAAATAAAATTACAGGCTTTAATCAGGGCTTTATAGATGAACGTACGCAAGGCGATATGCTGATGAAAATGATGAAGGATATTCACGCTGCTAATTTAGCAGGGGGATTGGTTTTTTCGTGGCAGGATGAATGGTTTAAGCGAACATGGAACAACAATGATTTGGATTTGCCTGATTCACGGCCATACTGGCTTAATGCTCAAACGAATGAGCAGCATTTTGGTTTATTAGCGCTTGATCCTGGCAACGACAAAAGCATCAGTTATATTGACGGTTCGTTCGATGATTGGGCAAACGATACTCCCTTGTATGCTGACGATCATACCAAGCTATACGTTAAGAGTGATGAGGGATATGTCTATCTCAAGATTGATGCTGAAAATTATGATTTTAATAAGGACACGTTGATCATACCGATCGATACGATAAAGGAACAAGGGAACACAAGCTTCTCACAGCTTGGCTCCACATTTAGCAAGGATGCAGACTTTGTAGTGAAAATTCATGGACCAACGGACTCACATGTGTTAGTAGATGCCTATTACGACAACTACTATTTTAGATATGCGGTTCAAACGAGCCTCATCAATAAGACCCCAGCCTTTCATCATAAGAACACGGGTATTTTTAACCCCATCAGGCTTAGTTTAAATAAAAGCTATGTAGTTCCGCCGCTGAACACGGTCGTTCCTTTTGCAGGATATGAGACGGGGCTGCTCCAATACGGAATAGGCAATCCGGATAACCCTGATTTTAATTCATTAAGTGATTTTTATTATAAAGATGGAAAAGTGGAAATGAGAATTCCGTGGCAGCTGCTGAATGTGATGGACCCTTCCCACAAATATGTCATTGATGATATGTATGCTCGTGGAAAAATATCAAAGCTGAAGGTAGATGGAATGAGCTTTGGCATACAGCATATCAAGACGGGCAGCACGCCGGGAACGACGCAGCAGCCTATAGCAATGGAGGAATATAGCTGGAAGGAATGGGAGCAGCCGACATTTCATGAACGATTGAAGCCTTCCTATTACATTTTGCAAAAGGGATTTCAAGCGATGAATTAATTCATATATAAAATGAGGAATACAAATGAAAAAAAGAAATATGAAAGCTCGCTATATCATTTTTATAGCTTTATTAATTGGTTTATCGATTCCTTTCATCGTTTGGCTGCTTACACCGAGCAAAAACCTTGATGTCGTTGTCATTAATAAAACCTTTCCGACTCAAGCATCTGAAACGAGCGGCATAAGGGAGCTGGATTACAGCAAGCAGCGCGGGTTGTTTTGGATTATGGATCATCTGCGCATAAATAACCCCTTAACGAATAAAGCGTATGACGCCACGAAGGATTATTATGGGAATTTCCTCGCTGATGGGAAATTAACGGCTGTTCCTTTTGATAAACGGGCTAATGTGCCAGATCTGATCTATATTTCGGATGCGTATGGCACTGGCAATTCGAAGGTGAATGGTGTGGAACCAGTAGGGGTTTCAGGTCTGACGATGGATGAGGTTAGTTTAATAGCTACCAGCTATACCAAAGGGACAACGGTTATTGGCGAATACAATATTGCAGGCGAGCCTACTGCACCAAACGTATCCAAGGAGCTTGAAGCTATTTTTAACGTCGGCTTTAAGGGGTGGGCAGGCAAGTTTTTCTCTGAATTATCGTCGGCAGAAGATGTACCGAATTGGATAAGAGCAACCTATGAGCAGCAATACGGGAAAAAGTGGAGCTTAACGGGAGCGGGAATCGTTATTGCTGGCAATAACAGAATCATCATATTGGAGCGCGGCAAAGACTTTACAGGACAATCGATCAGCCTGTTCATGACTGAGGATCATGCTGGCAGCTATCATACGGACACGATTGATTACTATAACTGGTTTGAAATCATTAAGCCTGCAGACGATAAGTCGGTAATCGCATGGTATGACTTAAACGCTACGGAAGCAGGTCAGGAGCAATTGAAGGTCTTAGGGCTAAATACTAGATTCCCAGCAATCATTGAAAATAAATCCGGCAAGAAGAGCTCCTATTATTTTGCGGGTGATTTTAGTGATTATAAGGAACCGGAGAAGATTAAACGGTTTTGGGGTGCTTCTCCTCTATACAAAATATTCAGTGTAAACAGCGAAGGGGATCATTCGTATTTTTATTGGCATTTTTATGTGCCGCTTATGTCCAAGCTGTTGAAGGAAACAAAGCCATTGGATGAAAGCGTTACATTCCAGGCGAAAGCAGAGACAGCTTCAAATGGTACACAGCTCGTATCCAAAATAGTCGACAATACATTTTCCGTTTATGAAAACGGAGCTTGGAAGAGCATGTTCGTAAAAGGGATGAATATTGGCACAGCAATACCAGGTATTCCTGAAGGAAGCTTCCCGGAGGATACGGCTATTTATTCAGAGTGGCTTGAGAAGATTGGTCAAATGAACGCCAATACGATACGAGTATACACGTTGATGCCGTCAGGCTTTTATCGAGCGCTTGATATTTACAATACGAATCATCAAGATAAACCGCTGTATTTGCTTCAAAATATATCGCCGAGCAGTGAGCCGCCATCAGGCGACTTGCTGAATCAAGAGTACAACACAGCCTACAAACAAGCGATTCAAGATACCATTAACGCAGTTCATGGGAATGCCAAGTTAAAAACAAAAGAGGGGATGAACTCCGATCTGTACATGAATGATGTGTCAGGCTATGTCCTTGGTTTTTTAGTTGACCCAGGCTTAAGTCCTCAAAAGGTAAAGGCAACGGATCAAGCACATCCCTCTTACAACTATAATGGGGACTATGTTTCATCAGGTTTAGACGCAACGCCTACCGAGTCGTGGCTTGCTTCCCTATCGGATCGTATCTTTCAATATGAGCAAAGTAATTACAACATGCAGCATCCAGCAGCTATTACCAGCATTCCAGAGCTAGACATTCTCGAACATGCTGCATCAAATCCAGAGACGCTCGATGACGCGGTTTCAGTGGATATTAATCATATTGTTATTTCTAGCAAAGTGATCAGCGGATTTTTTGGCGCGTACAATGTTTTTCCCGATCATCCGGCATTTATAGCTGGGGAAACGAAGGAAGCAAAACCTGACTATGCAGGTTATAAGCAGTATTTGGATCGTTTTATGAGCACTCAAAAAAAGTATCCCGTACTTATTAGCGAATTTGGATTGTCTACAAGCCTAGGTTCATCGCAAATATCCGCTTCTGGCCATAAGGATGGTCAAAACAGCGAGGCTGAGCAAGGAGAAGGCATCGTTGCGATGATGAATATGATTAAGGACAGCGGCAGTATGGGCGGGCTTGTTTACGAATGGGCGGATCAATGGGGAAAAAGCAGCCGGTTTACCTCTTCCCTGATGATCCCTTATGAGCATGGAAGCCTCTGGCACAATGTCATTGATCCTGCTCAGCGATACGGTATTTTAGCGATAGAATCACCTACGCCGACGGAGTATGCCATGACCTTGCGGGGAACAGATCCTCTGCGCACCATTTCTTATGCTGCTAACGAATCTTATTTCTATATAACAGCCGAATTCAGTGAACTGCCGAAGTTTGATCAGAAGAACATTATGATCTATTTGGACACCGTTGACAGAAAAAATGGCGAATATATGCTGGCTCCTGATGTGAATGAAAACTGGTCTGGAGCAGAGTTTAATGTCAGCATTCAAAATACGAAGCAAGCCGAATTACTCGTAATTCCGCAATATAATGCGAGCAAAGGCAGTTATTACACTTCCGTATCGTCTAACGGCATTTATGAGAAAATGATGCGGCAGCTTTCAAAAGCATACCAAACGCCCGAAGGTAAAACGGTTCCCGCTGCTTATGAGGATGGATCAACCTTGAATGCAGGTAGCTTTGACAACAGCAGCAGCCATTTTTATTTTGAGGGCAAGACGCTGTATCTTAGAATTCCATGGGCAAGCTTGAACTTTACTGACCCGTCCAGCTTGCTCGTATTCGATGATGAGAAGAAACAAGGGGCAATCGAGAACATAAGAGACGGCGTTGCTGTTCGAATGACGGATGGCATAGTCGCTTCACTCGTTATTATGGATAAAAAAACGCAGAAGGTCGATTATCAATTTCCCGAAAGCGTTACGTCATCCGGCTACCGAACCTTTACATGGAATACATGGACGAAACCCGAATACGTATCTCGCAATAAGAAAGGCTACGACATGCTTAAACAACTTTTTGCGCAGGAGGATATATGACAAAAGAAGCATTATATTTGCTGCTCATTTCATCAGCGTTATTTTCATTTTTTTTCATATCGATTATCGTCATTTGGTTTTTTCGTTACTTTAGCGAGTCCGCGACTAGCCAATTGAAGAAGCAGCTCGAAGAAGTATTCACATCCTACTTTTACACTGAAAATAAAAATAAACGAACGATCGTGCAAAAACTGAACAAAATCGTCGGAAAAAGTGCTAGAAAAAAAGAGCTGTTCATTAATATCGTCATTAATCACGATGCTGCCTTTATCCATACCCATCATGATCAGTTGATGAACATATACGAATTAACGGGAACGAAAGCTTTTCTGCTCAAAAGACTGCAATCAAACAGCGTTCATATTCAGTCCTTAGCCTGTCGGCATCTAGGGGAATTGCAGCTCAGAGATACAACGGCATCTATCCTTACGCTTATTTCAAGCAAAAATAATGATGTGATATATAATATGATGCTGGCTCTTGCGAAGCTTGGTGATTTGGAGGGGCTAGTTCATGTTCTAACCTATGACTCCCAAAATATGAACTTGTCCCATAGAGCTATTATCGAAATTATTTCTGCTTTTGACGGCTCAAAGGAAGAGCTGTTTCGACAAACAATCGATAGAAGTGATGACTATATGAAGGGCATTCTAATAAAAGCGGTTGCTGATTACAGTTTTGAAGGCTTAAGCGAGCATTATATTAAATATTTGAATAGTGAGGAAAAGAATCTTAGAATCGCATCGATAAGAGCGCTGAGCGAGCTGAATAATCCGGATTATGAAGCATCTATGCTAACCAAGCTTGATGATCATGATTGGGAGGTTAGAGCAGCTGCTGCTAAGGGCCTTGAGAAGATTGGGACCAAAAATAGTTTAGCGGATTTAGGGAAAACAACAGGCGACAGTGTGTGGTGGGTAAGACATCATGCCGCCAGTGCACTTGTTCTCATTCCTGGAGGTATTGCTTACGCTTCAAGGATCATCGATGGAGACGATAAATTTGCTCGGGATGCCGTGATTAGTGTGATCGAAATGACTTCCTAATGACAACTTAGAAAAACGAGGATGGTTTTTAACAACATGTATATTCTCAGAATGTTTATTATTTATTTCAGCGAGTTTTGTATGCTGTATACGATTGGAATAAACATCTTTTATAATGGGCAAATGCTGATCGCTTCGCTAGATATGTTTAGTTATTTACGAAAAATGAAAGCCTCGGATTATAAACGATACATTGATTCAAAAAATATGATTCCGATATCGATAATTGTCCCTGCGTACAACGAGGAGAAAACGATAGTTGATAATATTAAATCGCTGCTCGCTTTAAATTATTTTGAGTATGAGATTATTATTGTGAATGACGGCTCTACCGATTTCACAAAAGAGAAGATCATAAACGAGTTCAATTTAACAAAGGTAAACCAGCCCATTATGCAGAGCTTGCCTACGAATGAAGTAGCTGGCATTTACCGAAGCAATCAATACGAGCGATTAATTTTTGTAGATAAAATAAACGGCGGCAAAGCGGACGCCCTTAATGCGGGCATTAATGTGTCTGTCTATCCTATTTTTGCATGCATCGATGCCGATTCCATCTTGGAAAATGATGCCCTGATCAAGCTCACGATGTTATTTGTGGAAAATCCCGAAACGATTGCTGTTGGAGGGATCGTCAGAATTGCCAATGGCTCGATCATTAAAGACGGCAAGCTTATGGAGATGAATATTCCGAAAAGCAATATGGCGAAATTTCAGATTATTGAGTATTTCCGTGCTTTCCTGACTGGCCGTACGAGCTTCAGCAAGCTTAATTCCATACTCATTATTTCCGGTGCATTCGGTGCGTTTAATAAGAGGGTCGTTATTGAGTGCGGCGGGTACAAAGTGAATACGATCGGTGAAGACATGGATATTATCGTTAGACTTCATAAGGCGATGAAAGACCAGAAGAGAAAGTACAAAATACAATTTCTAGCGGACCCGATTTGCTGGACTCAAGCTCCAGAAACAATGAAGGATCTAAGAAGCCAGCGGAGAAGATGGCAAATTGGTCTTTTTGATACGCTGATAAGCTATAGAAGAATGCTTTTTAATCCGAAATACGGCAAGATTGGCATGGTGACACTGCCTTATTATTGGATCTTCGAATTAATCGGGCCAATTGTTGAGGCACTCGGCTATATCTTTATCCCACTTGCCTATTTATTTGGCTTGCTTGCGTTTGACAGCTTTATTACTTTTTTTGTTATCGCGTTTTTACTCGGCACTACCTTATCAATGGGCAGCATCTTACTCGAGCAAATTACATTTCGCAAATACAGCTCGCTTAAGGAAACTTTGCTGCTTGTGCTGTTCGGCGTGTTGGAGAACTTAGGTTATCGTCAGCTTACTGTTCTGTTCCGTGTTGAAGGTATTTTTAATTTTAGAAGAGGCCGTCATTCATGGGGAGCAATGAACAGAAAGAATTTTGTTTCAAGCAAAGAGAAAAATGATAACGATAAGTGATGCTGAAATGGCAATGGAAGAGTAGCTGCGTGCAGATGCGGATGCTCTTTTTTTTGCAATTGAACGATAGGAAATTCTCTAAATAGGCAACCGCAATAAGAAAAAGGATCAATGGGCTTAGAAACAATGAAAACGCATACATGTCATTCTTGAATAGACCACTCTTTGAGGGGGTTTGGGCTTGTATGGGGGGCGAAAATCGATTGGTAAATCTTGCGGTTGCCGATAAATAGGCGATTTATCAACAAAAATGACACATTTGAGAAGTTATCTGAATAGTCGCAGTAGTTCGCGAATTGATGTTTCCTCATAAATATAAAGCGCTATCATGCGATACGGGAAATGACATATTTACGAGAATTGTTATGTTCCGTATTGTTGTGAATGTAAGCGATAGTATTTCCGAAATTCCTGTCGCTAATCACCAAACAAAAGCAATTATAACGAAACGGGAAAGGAGTGATTTTATGCAGGAAGCAAGTCCAATGAACGCACCAAATATGCTTCCGGAACCGACGAAAGAGAAGAGCAGAATGTGGAAAAGACTCCTTCAAAATTGGGAATTGTATCTATTCATTGCACCCGCATTTTTCTACTTTCTAATCTTCTCTTACGGTCCGATGTACGGCATACAAATCGCATTTAAGAACTTCATACCAACGAAAGGGATTTTCGGAAGCCCTTGGGTCGGTTTCGACCATTTTGTCCGATTTTTTCATTCTTATTACTTTTGGGACTTGATATGGAACACGTTAAGTATTAGCCTGTATGAACTCGCTATTGGGTTTCCAATACCGATTATACTGGCGCTTGCCTTCAATGAGCTGAAGGGTGGTTCCTTCAAGAAAATGGCTCAGACCGTCACTTATGCGCCGCATTTCATTTCAGTCGTTGTTATGGCAGGCATGATCATTACGTTCTTGTCGCCTTCATCGGGAATAGTGACACATCTTATTGAGTGGCTTGGATTTGATGCTCCAGATTTCTTGACGGACCCGAAGTGGTTTAAGACGATGTACGTATTCTCTGGTGTTTGGCAAAGCGCAGGATGGGGAACAATCATATATTTGGCTGCGCTTTCAGGAGTAGACCCGGGTCTGCATGAGGCAGCCATTATAGACGGAGCTTCACGCTTCCAACGGGTGCTTCATATTAACATTCCGACGATTATCCCTACGATGACCATTCTTTTAATTCTGAACATGGGAAGCTTGCTTGGGGTTGGATTTGAGAAGATATTGCTGCTCCAAAACTCGCTTAACATGGGAGCATCCGATGTCATTTCAACCTTCGTATACCGATCAGGGCTTGTCGATGCCCAGTATAGCTTCTCGACGGCGATCGGCCTGTTCAATTCCGTCATTAACGCCATTATTTTAGTGCTTGTCAATCAGATTGTAAGACGCACCAACGAAAACAGCCTGTGGTAGAAGAAGGGGGTATGACCGATGATTTCCGCCGTTAAAGAGTCCGGAAGAGATAAAGTGTTTCTGATATGCAACTATATTTATGTATTTCTCGCTTTTATTGTAGTCGCCTATCCTGTCATTTATATGATTAGCGCTTCGATAAGCGATCCGAAATTGGTGGGTTCCGGCGAGATGTGGCTGTGGCCAAAAGGCATTACGTTTGAAGGTTATAAGAGGGTGTTCCAAAACTCCAGTATATGGACAGGTTACGGCAACACCATTCTTTATACGGTAGTAGGTACGTCGATCAATTTATTCGTTACACTGCCTGCTGCCTACGCTCTAAGCCGCAAAGACTTTATGGGACGCAACTTTTTTATGGGGATGTTCCTCGTCACGATGTTTTTTGGAGGAGGGCTCGTACCAAGTTACTTGCTCATCAAGGAACTCGGAATGGTGAATACGATATGGGCGATCGTTATTCCTTCGGCCGCTTCAATCTGGAACATCATTGTAGCGCGCACGTTTTTTCAATCCTCTATACCAAAAGAACTGCAAGAGGCTGCCCAAATTGACGGGTGCACCAACCTGCGGCTGTTCGTCAAAATCATTTTGCCGCTGTCAATGCCAATCATTGCCGTTATGGCTTTGTTCTATGGTGTTGGCAACTGGAACAGCTACTTCTCGGCACTTATCTATTTGAATGATGCCGCAAAATATCCTTTACAGCTTGTGTTGCGGCAAATTCTTGTTTTGCAGGAAATGTCGGCTCRGGGCGGGGGCGTAATTGATGCTTCATCAGCATCAGCTCTTAATAACAAAGCTGAAATCGCTGCGCTGGTCAAATACGCTGTTATTATCGTTGCGACAGCACCGATTATCGCCGTTTATCCATTTCTTCAGCGTTACTTTGTGCAAGGTGTCATGATTGGTTCCGTTAAGGGCTGATTTTGCTCATAAATAATTTTAAAAAAGGGAGAGGGTTTAGGATGAAAAAGCTAAAAAAAGCATCATCTTTGTTACTCAGCATTACGCTGCTTGCTTCCGTATTAGCGGCATGTGGTTCGCCGAACAATGAGGAGAAAACGAATAGCAGCAATACAGGTTCCAAAACGTCCGCGTCCAATACGGCTGACGGGGTTAACAAAGAAGGGTTTCCGGTTGTCAGTAAACCGATTACCTTGAAGATGATGTCACAGGACGTTGGCGTTGCTGACTGGAACAAAATGCCTGTACTACAAGAGATGGAGAAACTGACAGGCATTAAGCTGGAATACCAGAACGCCCCGATCGACAGCTTTGCGACCAAGAAAAATCTAGTATTTGCAAGCGGAGATTTGCCGGATATGTTCTATGCAGCGGATCTGAAACCTGCAGAACAAGTCACTTACGGAACTCAAGGTGTTCTTATTCCTCTTGAAAAATATATTGATGAAGGCTACGCGCCAAATATTAAAAAGATCTTTGATGATAATCCGGACATCCGCAAGTCGTTCACCACGCCAGATGGACATATTTATGCGCTGCCGAACGTTGACTTAGCAGCAGTCTGGTACCGCGGTCCGATGTGGTACAACGGCAAGTTCTTGAAAACTCTTGGGGCAACAGAGCCTAAGACGACAGAAGAGCTGTACACCTATCTGAAGCGTGTTAAGACTGAAGACCCGAATGGAAACGGTAAGCAGGATGAAATTCCGCTCACATCCGACAAACTAAACGATTTGCGCATGTACTTCCTCGGTTTCTGGGGCATTTATGATGAGGTCGTTTATGCCGATAAGGATGGCAAAGTACATTACACGCCACAAGAAGAGGGTTACAAAGGATATTTAACGTTCCTCAACCGTCTATGGAAAGAGGAATTGCTGGACCACGAGACCTTCTCGCAAACAGGTGAACAGAAGAAAGCAAAAGGGAAAAACAATCAAATTGCTTTGTTCAACGACTATTACCCTTACTTTACGCTAGGCGGCGAACCAAGCGAAGACAACCCGTTGATGACGCCAGTGAAAAGTGAAATTGCTGATTCTCCTGTCTATGGCAAGCACCCTGGTATTTCAGCGAATGGTACCTTCGCCATCACAAGCAGCAATCCGGCTCCAGAGGCAACTATGCGTTGGGTAGATTACCTATACAGCTATGAAGGCGCTACCTTGTTCAATCAAGGTCCTGAGAACCTTCTGTGGAAATATAAAAACAAGGAAACGCATGAAAAGGAATGGCTTCCTGTTCCAGGCGGCATCGACCGTGAAGAATACCGCGGAACGATGACACCAAACTATGGTATTCTAACGCCGGGTATGAACTCAAGCGATGTTGCCGTAGGCCTTCGTAGCGAATTCGATCTATGGATCGATAAGCAAAATGCAGAGAAACTTACACCAATCGCAAAACCGCCTTACCCTAACGTTTATTTGACAAATGAAGAGCAAACTGAGGCTTCTGCTTTGTTATCTGATCTGAACACTTACGTTACACAGATGGAAGCGAAGTTCGTAACGGGCCAGGAGCCGCTCTCCAATTGGGACAAGTATTTAGAGCAAATTAAAAAAATGGGCGGAAATCGGATTGCTGAGCTTTACCAAAGCGCATACGACAGATAATTGACAGATAAATAAACGAACAAGAGCATGAACCCAGAAACAGCAAAAACCCGGTCATGCGAAATGCTGACCGGGTTTTGTTTATTATTCATCATCTGAATCAGAAAGCAATTGCGCCTGTTCGTTCTCCCAGAATTGCTTGCGATATTGACCAGGCGTATAGCCGGTTTCTTTCTTAAATTTGCGTATAAAGTTAGGCGTATCCAAATAGCCGACTTGAATAATGATGTCCTTAAGCGGTGCGTTTGTCGTTTTCAGATGATGCATAACCTCTTCCATTCTTTTTTGCCAAATGTATTGGATGAAGTTAAGGCCCATCTTTTCCTTAAATGAACGGCTCACATGTGATGGCGAAATGGCATACTCATATGCAATCGTTTCTAGGCTGAGCGTATGGTCTCTAAAATGCTCATCGATATAGGAAACGATCCGATCAATCTGTGATTGCTCCTCCTTCTGATTGTTGCGCTCCACTTGATTGCAGATTCGGGAGGCGAGATTCAGAAAGCCAGTCTCGATTTCATCCAAGGAATGGCTGTAAATCATATTAGGAGCCATGTCTTGAATCACATTTTGAATGCCAAGCTCGGACGCGGTTTTTAGCATTGTATTCAAAATGTCAAAGCATATGCAGCGTTTGAGCAGGGCAGACAGCTCGGATGATTGCAGGCTGCGGATCGATGGGCTGATCATTTGCGCAGCTACATCATAGCTTCCTTGCTTCAAGCTTTGAGAAAGCTTGAGCAGCGAATTATTCGGTATCCAGAAGGTATGATCCGGTGTATCTTGCAGCTTCTCGAAATAAGTGATCGTGCCATGACCGCTTGTCGCTTGCAGTTCAAAAGCTGAGCAAGCTTCAATAAAGGACTGATTCAGCTGGTCAGGGCTTGAATAGCAGGTTCCAACGCCAATCGTAGGCGTAACATCAAACGTCTCTAGTATCGTGTAGAGCACCGCTTCAGCAATGTGGCGCACAGGAACCAATTCCTGCTCGGCTTGATCCCTATTAAAGCTGATAATGAGTGCAAGCTGATCCAGCTGAGGGAGTTCTACGCCATAGGCATGAGCAGCCAGCTCCGGGAATTCGATTTGGGAGAGCAGTTCTATCATTTCTTGCCGCTCCTGTCGTTCCTCTTGCGTATCTTCGATTTCATCCCAGCCAATCACCATAACAAAGTGATGAGATTGGTCGAAATGAAGATCGAAGGCCTCTTGCAGCTCTGGTGAAAGACTTTGCGCATTCCCATATTTCAGCAGCATGGACAAAAAGTGATTGCGAGCGTATGGCTCTTGAAGATCAACTCGCGAGCTGTATTGCTGCAGCGCTGTTCGGATTCGATCAAGCTCGTTTCCGTTTTCGGTTGATTGATCAGCGGAATGCTTTGGCTTGGATTTGGAATTTGCGAACTCTACAAGCGTAGAGATCGGCAGATATTGCATTCTAGCAAGCACTAGGGCAATCGCCGCTCCAACGACCACAACGATGAGGAACAGCATGACGATGAAGCTGCGGACATGCACTACGCTGCTGAGAAACTGGGAACTTGGCATGACGGTCACATAAGTCCAGCCATTATTTTCTGATTTTACGGATACGATGGAATGCGGCTTGCCATTTAAGGTTTTATCGTGAATGCCTGGCGCGAGACTATATAGAGACTGCGCCTCTGCATTCGTTAAGGCTTCGCCCTGGCGATTGTCTACTAGAATTTGACCTTTGTTGTCCAAAATATAAGTCAAACCTTGATAATTGCCTAGAATCGAATCGATTAAACTCGTAAGCTCTGATTCTTTAATTAGATACATAATCGTTCCATGTGGATTAGGGTTGTACGGCGTAATGGGAACAAGATAAGCGAGCATTGAATCCTGCAAATTAGCGCTTAGGACTACGGTGTCAGCTGGACGCATCGTTGGATATTTAACCGTATTCAAATCTTGAAAAATAGTGTCTTTGCTCCAATTGTGAAAGGTAAAGGTGTTTGCGAATACATCCATGCTCGATAGACCCTTTGCGGAATAAATATTTTCATCCTTGTGAAAATACAAGAACATCTCGCTAATGATAGAGCTGGTCGCTTTGTATTGATCCAGAGCTTGTATGGCTTCACCGCTGTAATAAGAATCGTGAACCCGAAACGGAGTTAGCCTCTTGTCATAGGAGACGCGTGAAGCAATTTCACTTAGCTCTTTCATCCGCCCGTCAACAATAACTTTGGCTTGCGTGAGCTGGCCGAGGCGGGATTGCTCAATTTCAGTACGTAGATTGGTTACCGCATTTTGATAGATAAATATCGTCATAAGTACTAATGGGATAAGCAAAATAAACAAGTAGGACCAGATATATTTTAAAAACAGTTTGGATTTGAAGTAGTTTCGTTTCATCTCGTCTGCCCCCTATGATCGATCAATCCTTTTCGTCGCTACTAATCATAGCAACAAATTTACAATTTGGACATAGAGCAGAAGAAGGCAATGAACGTAAAGCTTACGAAAGTCCTACTATACTTGGAGGTAACCATGAGCGAAATAAAGACGACAGACGAAATAGAGCAAGTTGTTGAGCAAGGTGTCCACAATTACAGCAGTGAAGAGCAATGGGTAAAGCCAGAGGACCCGCTTCTGCAGGAGCGGCTGGAGTGGTTCAAGGATCAGAAGCTGGGCCTTATGATGCACTGGGGGCCTTATTCACAGTTAGGTGTAGTTGAATCATGGGCGCTTAGTGACAAGGATGAGGAATGGTCACGCGATGGCATCGATTGGAATGTAGACGCAGAGGAATTGAAGCGGCAGTATTTTGGGCTAAACAAAACCTTTAACCCGCTTCGCTTTCAGCCTGAGCTATGGGCAGATCTTGCTGCGGAGAATGGCTTTAAGTATTTAAATTTTACAACCAAGCATCATGATGGCTTCTGCATGTGGGATACCCATACGACGGATTACCGGATTACGAGCCCTGATTGTCCTTTCCATTCGCATAAGTACGCCGATATTTGCAAGCAGCTGTTTGATGCTTTCCGCGCAAAGGGCTTAGCAATATCTGCATACTTCTCGAAGGCAGATTGGCATACGCCATATTACTGGGCGCCAGGCATGGAGCGTGGTTCGTTTACCGCGCGCGGACCTTCCTATGACCCGAAGCAATATCCACATTTGTGGGAGCAATTCGTGCAGTTCACCCATGCGCAAATTATGGAGTTGATGACGAAATATGGCCGCATCGATATGTTATGGCTCGATGCAGGTTGGGTAAACGATTACCGCGATCAAAACATCCGATTAGGCGAGGTGGTTGAGAAGGCGCGGGAAATTCAGCCTTGGCTGCTCTCGGCTGACCGTACGGTCGGCGGCCCTTATGAAAATGTCATAACACCAGAGCAGACATTGCCTGAGCGTCCGCTTAATGTGCCGTGGGAGAGCTGTATTACGATGGGCACCTCATTCTCCTTCCGTTATGAGGACAAATACAAGACGGTTCGACAGCTGATCCATCTGCTTGTTGAAATCGTTGCGAAAGGCGGAAACCTGGCATTGAATGTTGGTCCGCAGCCTGACGGCAGGTTATCGACTACAGCCATTAGCCGTATCAAAGGGATGGGCGATTGGTTGAAGGTTTATGGTGAGGCGATCTATGGAACACGAATTTGTGAGCCTTTTTCTGCTGACAATTGCCACTTTACGGGAAAAGGAGATACGGTTTATGCCTTTTATTTGTACAAGGATGAAAAAGAGGCTGTGAAAGAGGAATTATACCTCCCTATACAGAAGTCTTTCAGCCAGATTGATCTCGTAGGCGGACAAGACCATTTGCAGTACAGCCAAGCAGAAAACGGCATTATTGTCCGTTTGCCAGTGAATGAATACTCAGAACAAGCACCAATCGCGCATGTGTTTCGGATTCGTTAATCGAGAGGGGTAGTCTGCTATGCAGCAATGGTTTAAGGAAGCTAAGCTAGGTATTTTTATTCATTATGGTATTTATGCAGTAGATGGTGTCTCGGAGTCATGGTCGTTCTATAACGGAAGAATGAGCTATGACGATTATATGAAACAATTGGACGGCTTTACGGCTTCGAAGTTCGATGCGGACAAATGGGCTGATTTAATTGAGCAATCGGGAGCGAAGTACGCAGTGCTTACGACCAAGCACCACGACGGCGTAGCATTGTTTGATACACAGTACAGCGACCTTAGCGTTGTGAAGAAAACGCCGGCAAAGCGGGATCTGATCAAGGAATATGCGGAAGCCGTCACGAAAAGAGGGATTCGGCTTGGGATGTATTATTCGCTCATCGACTGGTCGCATCCCGATTATCCATCTGTGTTTGAAGGCGGCAAGGTGCCGGATGATTTGAGCAAAGTTAACAAGTTTTCGAGCCCGGTAAACGGTGTTCAGGATGAAGAAAAGTGGAATGCTTTTCTGAAGTTTAACAATGATCAGCTGCGGGAGGTTTTAACGAACTATGGGAAGGTTGATCTTCTTTGGTTCGACGGCGATTGGGAACGCAGCGCTGAGCAGTGGAATTTGCCCGAATTCAAGCAGTATCTGCAATCGTTTAATCCAGACATTATTATCAACTCACGCCTGCAAGGGTACGGGGATTACAAGACGCCAGAGCAAGGGATTCCGATAACGCGGCCGGAGGGGCCTTGGGAGTTTTGCACAACCATTAATAGTTCGTGGGGGTATGTACCGACGGACGATAAATATAAATCATTAAATCAAATCATTCGAATGTTCTGTGATTGCATTACCCTAGGCGGCAACATGCTGCTTGATATCGGGCCGATGGAGGATGGAACGATAGATAAACGGCAAGAGGATATTTTGCTGGGATTAGGCGAATGGATTCGAACGCACGAAGAAGCGGTGTTTGGGACTGATGAAGGCATTATGACCCGCTATTATTTGGGGGGCAGCACCATATCCAAAGATAAAAAGTCATTGTATCTGTTCGTGTATGATGATCCGAAAGAGAATGTATGCCTAAAGGGATTATGCAACAAGGTCAAAAAGATTACTGTGCTGCATTCCGGCAAAGAGCTTACGCATGAAATTCATGGCGGAGTGCCATGGTTCAATATTCCGGGGACGACATGGATTCATCTGACAGCGGAAGACACTCACAAGCAAGTGACCGTGCTTAAGCTGGAATTTGATGAGGAGCTTGATATGTATGGTGGTTCAGGCGCAGTTGTAACGCATAACTAATCATGTGATCTGTCTACTTAGGAGGAAGAAACGATGAAAATTGGATTAAGTTCTTACAGCTTGCTAAGCGCCATAAAATCGGGAGAGATGAGCATTCTTGATGCCATCTCTTGGATAGCGGGTAACGGCGGCGAGCATATGGAGATTGTTCCATATGGCTATACGCTCGTTGACAACCCTGAGCTGGCGGATGCTGTACGCGAGAAAGCAAAGGAGGTTGGCATTGCCCTCTCCAACTATTCGATGCCGGCGAACTTCGTGCAGGATACGGAGCAATTGTTTGAAGAGGAAGTCGCGCGGGTCAAGCTGCATGTTGATCTTGTGCATCGACTCGGCATGAATCATATGCGCCATGATGTAACCGCCTTCACCATTCCGCCGGAGAAGATGACGATTCGGTGGTTCGAGGAGAACCTGCATCTCATGGTGAAGGGCAGCCAGCTCATCGCGGACTATGCCGCGCAATATGGCATTACAACGACGATAGAGAATCATGGCTTCAGCGTACAGTCCAGCGACCGGGTTCAACGTGTTCTTCATGCGGTAGACCGGCCAAATTTCAAGACGACACTCGATATCGGCAACTTTATGTGCGTGGATGAGAATTCGATCATCGGCGTTAAGAAAAACTTGCCTTATGCATCACTTATCCATTTCAAAGATTTCTACTTCCGCCCATATGATCAGCATCCGGGTGACGGTGATTGGTTTTTGACCTCGAACGGTAACTACCTGCGCGGGGCGATTGTAGGTCAAGGGGATATTGAGATCCGTAAAATCGTCAAGCTTATTAAGGAATCGGGTTACGATGGTTATATGACGATCGAATTCGAAGGCATGGAAGAGTGCAAATCCGCCTCCCGCATTGCGATGGACAACCTGCGCCGCTTCTGGCATGAATGTGTACTTTAAGCGAGCTTCATCGTTTTCATAGATTCATAGCAATTCAAACGGAGGGATAACATGAATTTAAGCGGATTGCAGGAGCCGAACATCGAATATGCACCCAAACATTATGTATGTCGCCGCGCGGCGGAGCCGCTCATTCTTGACGGGCGAGTAGATAAGCCGTTCTGGGCAGCAGCGGACTGGACGGATGATTTTGTAGATATTGAAGGCGATCTTCGGCCCAAACCTGCGAAGCAGACCCGCGTGAAAATGCTGTGGGATGACGACTATTTCTATTTTGCGGCAGAATTGATTGAAGACGAGATTTGGGCGACGTTGACGGAGCGGGATTCGGTCATTTTTTATGATAATGATTTTGAAATATTTATTGATCCCGATGGCGACAGCCACAATTATTATGAGTTTGAAATTAACGCGCTGAATACCGTGTGGGACCTGCTGCTGGTTAAGCCATACCGCGACGGTGGTCCGCCGATTAACGGCTGGGACATTAACGGGCTTCAGACAGCCGTACATATTGACGGCGAGCTGAATCGGCCGGAAGCAGCGAATCGGAAGTGGAGCATTGAGGTAGCGATGCCTTGGAAAAGCTTGCGCGAATGCGCGCCTGAAGGCAGAGCGCCAGTAAATGGCGAGTTTTGGCGCGTCAATTTCTCCCGCGTTGAATGGCGCGTTGAAGTGAAGGATGGCGAATACCGCAAGATCATCAATCCGGATACGGGCAAATCCTATCCAGAGGACAACTGGGTATGGTCTCCGATGGGACTTATTAATATGCATTATCCTGAGCTATGGGGTTATGTCATGTTTGCAGGGGAAGATGGCCCGGATTCGTTCGAACAGCCGCCGGATGAACGCATAAAGTGGGAGCTGCGCAAGCTCTATTATCGTGAGCGCAATTACTTCGCAAGTCACGGTGAATTTACTGCGGATGCGGGATCGTTGATGCATGGCGGGGAGCAGTGGAGCATAACGCCTGTCATTGAGACGACCCGCTCCATGTTCCAAATCACAACGCTGTCTAGCGATGGGAAGTCGAGCTTCTGCATTAGGCAAGACGGAAAGCTATGGAAGGAGTGAGTACGAATGACATTGCAAACCTCTGTATTTTCATTAGAGCAAGCGTCGATGGAGCTGATTGAACGCAAGTTTCGTGAGAAGCAGCTGCTAGCTAAGGCGAGAGAGCATGAGCTGTTCGATATATTTCAGCAGCCGCTGACGGATGAAGAGACATGGGCGCTCAAATATTTGTACGCCTATATGCCTGTAAACGATATGGCTGATTATGACGGTACGTTATTTCTAAGCCATGTGCGGCAGACGCTGGACATTCGGGGAAAAGTGCCTTGGGGGAAACGGGTGCCGGATCATCTCTTCCTGCATTTTGTGTTGCCCTACCGTGTGAACACGGAGAACATCGAGGATTCACGCGGTATCTTGTACAGTGAACTGGCGGAGCGTACCGCGCATTTGTCGATGGAAGATGCGATTCTGGAGACGAACTACTGGTGCCATGAGAAGGCGAACTACATTGGCAGCGATCTGCGGACGATCTCGCCGCTTACGATGATTCGAAATGCTCGAGGCCGGTGTGGTGAGGAATCGACACTTGCTGTTGCAGCGCTTCGGAGCATTGGCATTCCTGCTCGCCAAGTGTACACCCCGCGCTGGGCACATTGTGACGATAACCATGCTTGGGTAGAAGCTTGGGCTGACGGGCAGTGGCACTATATCGGCGCCTGTGAGCCGGAAGCTCGCCTTGATCAAGGCTGGTTCACTCCTCCAGCCCGGCGGGCAATGCTGATCAATACTCGGGTATTCGCAAATTACCCGGGCCCTGAGGATATTACGCTTGCGGATAATTGGTTTACAGAAATTAATTTGCTTGAAGGTTATGCGCCTACTCGAAGCATCACTGTCGCTGTGAAGGATGAGCTGAACCAACCGGTCAGCGGCGCGAATGTTTATTTCGAGCTCTACAATATGGCTGAATTTTATCCGATTGCTGAGCTGAAGACAAACGAGCTGGGTGAGGCTGCGTTTAAGACAGGCTACGGAGATCTGTTGATTCGTGCTGTGATGGATGGCAAGTGGGGAGAAAAGAAGATTACAGTTAGTGATCGTGTGCGCTTCGATATCGTTCTGGATCAAGTGCAGCAGCCCGAAGTGATAACTGACTTTGATATGGTTCCACCTCCTGAACGTAATGGTAAAGCTCTCGATTTGCTTTCCGAGGAGAAGGTTCAGCGGCATAATAGCCGCCTGGAAGAAGGCACGAACATCCGCAGCAGCTATGAACAAACATTTCTAAGCGAAGCGCAGGCGTCGGATATTGCCGCGGCTGCTGGTCTTCCGCAGGAGCGGGTGTGGGATGTGCTGCGTAAGGCACGGGGAAATAGCCGCGAGATCGCAGCCTTCTTGCAGGAACGCTCCGCTGAATTTGGAGAATGGCCGCTTAAGCTGCTGGAGAGCTTGAACGAGAAAGATCTTTCCGATTCGTTCCGCAAGGAGCTTGACGATCATCTCATCGGTTCTCTGTCGCAGCGCGGCGAGCTTCCCGAAGACATCTTCTTGCGGTATATCCTTTGTCCGCGAGTGTTATATGAAATGATCGTACCTTATAAGCATTTTTTCCAAGAGGTGTTTACTGAAGCCCAAGTGGTATCGTTCCGGCAAAATACTGCTGAGCTTATACGCCATCTGGATTCAGAGTGGTCGTTGTGGGAGGACCTTCCTAATCTGAAGGGCAGAGGCAACCCAGTTGGTACCTTTAAGATCAAGAAAGGGGATCAGGCTTCTCTCGATATTATGTTTGTGGCGATCTGCCGCAGCATAGGCATTCCAGCACGCTTGCATCCGAGTGAGCAGAAGCCGCAATACATGGCGATGGCTAACGGTGGCTGGCAGGATGCGTTATTTGCAAATCGAGCGATGCAGCAATTGGAGCAGAAGGAAAACGGCAAGCTGCGACTTCTTAAAGATAACAAGTCATCCGATGAAGCTCCGGCAGCTTCATACTCTGAGAACTTCACGTTCGCCCGGCTGGAGAACGGCATATATAAAACGTTGGTCTACCCTAATGGTAAATCAGATGTATATGATGAGCCGTTCGAGCTTGCGCAAGGCAGCTATCGATTGACCACAGGTATTCGGTTAAAGGATGGTACCGCATGCGTTCGCTTTTCCTATTTTGAGCTGCGTGCAGGAGAACAAATGGATATTCCGTTGACTTTCCGAAGTGCGAAGCAAGGTATTCCAGTACTCGGGACGCTGAACAGAAACGATACGTTTACGATGCTCGATGGTTCAGACCAATCGATTGGTGAGCTTATCGGTATGAATGGGGCGATTGTTGCTTGGCTGGAGCCAGAACGTGAGCCTACCAAACATTTATTCCGTGAACTTAGCGAGCTTGCTGAGCCTTTGACCGAGCTTGGAGCGCCGATTGTGCTTGTCGTAGGTGATTCCGAATGGACGGCATCTTTTGATCCTTCTCGTTATAAGGGATTGCCTTCGCGTACCGTGTTTGTTCGTGATTCAACTTACGCGTCTTTGCCGGACTTTATAGCAGTGCCGCCAGCTAGCGAAGCGGGTTTCCCGCATCTGCTCGTACTGGATAGCCAAGATCAAATTCGTTATACAGCATCAGGATATAAGATCGGTACGGGAAAAGAAGCATTGCAGATTCTCACTAGCATATGGCAGCAGCCAACGAAACGGAGTGATACGTAATGGCAAGTCGAAAATATATTGTGGCGGGTTATGCATCAGATTCGAAGCTTCCAGATATGACGCGGGAAGATTTAACGAAGCTTACCCATTTGAATGTGGCATTTGGCCATGTGCGCAATGATGAAATTATTACAGAGCATTTGAAAAATATTGATGTTCTTCGCAAGATTAAACACGAGCATCCAGAGCTGACTATTCTATTGTCTGTCGGCGGATGGAGCGCAGGCGGGTTTTCTGAAGCTGCATCTACCGCTGAAGGGAGGAGCCGCTTCGCAGATTCGGCGGTTCGTGTATTAACCAACTTTCCATTCGATGGAGTCGATCTCGACTGGGAATATCCTTGTTATGGTGAAGCGGGCATAGCGTCGAGTCCAGATGATAAGACCAATTTTACTCTGCTGCTCAAAACCATCCGCGAAGCTTTGGACGAGAAGGGCGCAAGTGACGGAAAACATTATTTGCTTACGATTGCGGCAGGCGCGGACCAATATTACGTAGACGGTACGGAAATGGATCAAGTCCAGCAATACTTGGATTTTGTTCAGCTGATGACCTATGATATGCGCGGTGGATTTCAAATTTTAACGGGGCATCATACGAATCTGTATACTCCAACCGGGGATTTATTCCGCATCAGTACGGATGCATCCGTTAACTTGTTCATCCGAGCAGGCGTGCCGAAGGAAAAGATCGTTATTGGCGCGGCGTTTTATACTCGGGTTTGGCATAACGTTCCTAATCGTGCGAATGGGCTTCATCAAATGGCGGGCAGCACAGGCGGATATGGACCAGATTTCACCAAGCTTGCTGCGGAATACATCAATAAAAACAATTATGTTCGATATTGGGACGACGAAGCGAAGGCGCCATACCTCTACGACGGAAGCAGCTTTATCTCCTATGACGACGAACAATCGCTGCATCATAAATGTGAGTATGTGAAAGCGAGTGAGCTTGGCGGCGTAATGTTCTGGGAATACAGCTGCGATGAAACGCACCGTTTGCTCCACGCGATATATGAAGGACTTAAGGAGTAGCTGCATTGGGAAGTTGCTTTGCGGTACGGTGCGGCTCTGAAGCACAAGAGGAAGTCAGTTTTTCAAAATAAGCCTACTTTCTAGACCTATTTCCGCGAAAAGCTAATGTTTGTTGAAAATAGGTCTAGATTCTATCGCTATTTTTACTCAATCAACGCATAGTGGGGTATTTGTCGGGTTGTGGGCGGAAAAGTGTAAGAGGAGGTTGTCCCGCAAGTAAATGACCTTGTGGGGTAACCTCCTCTTTAATCGTCCGATCAAACTTCTCATCAGCGCTAAACCTCGCCGTCTCCCGCACCGAAACCTAGCAGTTTCGGCTGGCGAAGCAGGCCCGTATCGGTAAACTCGAGTGCGGTCACCCTGCATGGGAAATGTACGGCAAGCCAGACTACGTCGGATTTCTTCATGCCTTGCGAAAGCGACGGGAAGGGGCAATCTCCCGGGTGGTCATGTATGAACTGGAGCAGCAGTTTTTTGGACGCGTTGTCGAGCCCCGACACATGCCCAATATATTTATTCTCATATTGCAGCACGAGGCTCGACACGAGGCCATCCCTTAATTTCACCCCAACAACGTCCGCGACGATTCGTACTTCCTTCCGTTTCTTGAACCAATCCTTATGGCCTTTGCCCTCGCTGTAAGGACTATCCAGACGCTTGGATATGAGCCCTTCCCACTCCCGTTCGATAAGCCATTCCCATAAGGACTGACCATCATCAAACAAGTCGGTGACAAACAGGCGCGGCGATTTTTCAGGAAACTTGGCAGCAAGCCGGCTGTAACGATCACGGAAGGGAAAGCTGCGCAAATCTTCACCGTTATCATTGAGCACATCAAACATGACGAATAAAAGATCATCTTTGCCTGACCTTTTCTGTACACCTAGGCGGCTGCGCTGAAAGTTTGGACGAGTACCGTCAAAATAGACGATTTCACCATCAAGGATGCAAGGCCCAACACGCAGCGGCGACAAGAGAGCTACAATTTCAGGGAAAGTGGTATTTCTCGGCTCTACTCGTTTGGAAAATAGTTCAACACCGCCGCTGCCATCTAATCGAGCGAGCGTGCGAACGCCATCCCATTTGATTTGATATCCCCACTCCGAGCCAGTAGGGATATCGGGTGAAGTAACTGGCGCCATGGGCACCTTCGGCAGAGGAAGCAAAGACATCGTGTTCATTATCCGGCATCCTTCGTTTTTCTAGTGGTGCTCTTCCTTTTCTTTGGAGCAGCAGGTGGTGTTTTGGCCGCTTCGAGGGAAGCTTGAAGCGCTGCCATTAAGTCAATGACATTTGTCCGACCAACAGCCGGAGCCGAAACCATATCAACGCTTTCGCCCGCCATTTTATGCTGAATAGCTTCAAGCATGGCAGCCCGGTAATCATCGGTATATTTTTCAGGATGAAACGGTTCAGACAGCTGCTCAATGAGCTGTTTGGCCATTTGCAGTTCCTTTTCATTGACATTAGAAAGCCCAGGCAGGTTAGGCACTTCTGCTAGCGGCCGAATTTCATCTGGATAATGCATTGTCTCCATGCATAAGCAGTTTCCGACAACGCGAATCGCCGCCAAGCTGCTTTTGCTGCGGATCGATATTTTGGCGATGCCGATTTTACCTGTTTGCTTGATTGCTTCAAGCAGCAGCGTATAAGCTCCAGCCCCTGACATGTCGGGGGAGAGGTAATATGCTTTTTGATAATAGAGAGGATCGATATCCGTTAAATCGACAAAGTCGAGAATTTGAATAACCCGTGCAGATTCAGGCTTTAGCGCTTCAAGCTCCTCTTCATTAAAGAGGACAAACTTGTCCTTCTCGTATTCAAAACCTTTAGCGATATCCTCTGGTTTAACGGCTTCATCGCAGTGAGGACAAGTCTTCACATAGGAAATAGGCATGCCGCAAACCTTATGTATTTGGCGGAAATGAATATCCTTATCTTCTGTTGCTGTAAACATTTTAACAGGCACATGAACCAATCCAAAGCTAATCGCACCTTTCCAAACTGTATGCATACAATCCCCGCCCTGCTTTTTTTCCATAGGATGCGCGCGTTTGGTTAAAGTATACGAGGAATGGACAATCTCACCATATCAAGCCGATAACAAAAAGACCCTTCGCAAGCTCATTTGAACTTGTGAAAGGTCTCTATGCTAAAGCTATTTTTCGCTTTTTTGCTCGTTTTTGGCAAGCTGCTGCCGAAGCTCTGCATTTTTTGCAGCTAATTGTTTAGTTAAAGCAGCCTGCGAAGCATCAATTCTGGCTACCTCTTCGTTTAATTTCGTAATTTGAGTCATCTTGCTGCTAAGGTCGGTGGGGGAAGAGCTCATTTTGATGTTTTTTTGCAGTTGTTTTATTTTAGAGAGAGCTTTCTCTTTTTTGCTTTTATCGTTGCTGGTTTGCTGTTGCATGTCAGCGATTTCTCTTTTTAAGCGGCTGATAATGGATGTTGTGAAGCTAATGGACATAAGGGCACCTCATAATCGTATAGTGTTGCATCGCCCCATTTTACTATAAATCGCTCGTTTAAGCGAGAAAGAAAGACCCGGAAGAATGCCACCAAAATAAGGTGCTCTCCCGGGTCTCCGTTCATGCAAACGGTTTAGGCTGCTGCTTATTTATTGATTGAGCTCTTGTTTGTGTTCCTGACTGTCCATGCTGTTCACGCTGTTCATGCTTTTCTTGCGAACGGTCGGTCTAATAAATCGTCCAAGAAGCATAAATAATGGCGAGGTTTCGAGTTCGACAAGATTGAGCATCTCCGCCCAGTTAAAGATGACCAGAAACGGCAGTAATCCAATGGCCAGTATGCCGAATATCAGTCCGACGGAAACATTTCGAAGCATTTTACCAATTGTCATGCTCTCATCTCCAATCTTGCGGATTCTCTCACCTTTACATTATACGCCCCTTCCGAGGCGCCATTCAACCGTACCCTTCAATTGCCGATTATTAAGGAGCATACTTGTGCCAGCAAATCATACTGAAGTATTATTAAACCTTGTACCCCATATCGTGAACTCCGATCAACCTATAGAGCAACGATCATTCACGGGAAAGGAGCTTATTTTGAAGGCAAAAAGCTTGTACCGCAACTATGTCAAAAATAATCTTTTCATGAAAATGATTTTGTTGTTTGCATTGATCACAACAGTGACGATCGTAACCTTTTCGTATTTTATGTTTAATGTCATGTCAGAATCGATTGTACGCAATGAGCTTGAAAATCAGAAAAAAGCGATCGATAGCGTGAATAGTTACATGGCTCGTAAATTTGAATCGGTGGAGTCCATTATGCTTGATGTGTATCGGAATGAAGCCTTATCTCTTCATCTTACTTACTTTCTTCAAAATCCGTTCGAGGATTACATCAATTATCAATTGGATCAATATGCCTCTTCTATTAATATCGACATGCCGAAGGGGCTGGATTATTTTGAAAATAAGGTTGAAAATGATGCCGATATCGAGAACCTGCTGCTATACAGCTCGGAAAAGCAGTTTTTGTACGCATACAAGCAGGGGCATGTAACGAAGTTAATATCTACGAATGCCGCACATTCCTATATCCCGGATGCCATGGCGATGGAAGCAAGTAAAGTAACGCTGCCGAATGCATGGGTACGAACGGCAATTGGACAGCAGGATCCAAAGCTATTCGCGATACGTGTCCCCATTACGGACAAAAATACGTTGAAAAACCTAGGGCAGCTGCTCGTTTATTTCAACTCAGAACGGATTCAAAAAGCACTTGAGAGCTATAAAGAGCAATTAAAGGGCTACATTCTTGTCCTCGGACCAACAGGGGAAGTGCTCTTCGATTCCTCAGACAACTTTTATGGTAAACGGTACCCTTATATCGATAAAATTGATTCCTTGAATGACACTGTGATGCTTGAGCAGGAATCTTATGTCAAGATGTTCACGCAAACCGAAGCGGGTTATACCGTAGTTGGTGTAGCGCCAAAGGCGGAGGTAGCTGCTGCCTATCAAGGCTTGAAGCACACGATTACATTGATTAGTATCATTTGTATCATTATGGTGCTGCTAGTTCCGACCTTGGTTGTTATCAATTTCGCGAAACGAACGAATAAAATAATACGATTTATGCGCAAAGTGGAGAACGGCGACTTGTCCGCACGCATCCAAGACGAGAAAGAGGACGAGCTTGGGCAAATTTCCAGAAGCTTTAACGATATGCTCGGCGAGCTGACAAAGCATATCGACCGCGTCTATAAAGCGGAGATTAAACAAAAGCATACAGAGCTTGCTGCTCTGCAGGCTAGAGTGAATCCGCACTTTTTGTACAATACGCTCGAAGTGATTCGGATGCGGGCCGTATCGCAAGGAGCGAAGGACGTAGGCGAAATGATATACAGCTTATCGGTGTTATTCAAAAGCTTCGTTCAGCCCAAAGGTGAAAACACGCTCAAGGATGAGCTAGAAACTTCGCGCCTCTATTTGGAGCTGTTTCGGATTCGTTATAAGGATAAGCTTTCTTACGAAATTCATTGCGATCAGAGCTTGGCAAGCAAAAATATAATGCGAATGGCGCTGCAGCCGATCATTGAAAATTACGTTGTACATGGTCTAGAAGCGCGCAGGCCGGATAACCAAGTGAAAATAAATGTTCGGCAGATAGAGGATCGCATACAAATTCAAGTCGAGGATAATGGCAGAGGTATAGCGCCTGGGCGACTCGAGTCCATTCGTGAGTCGATGGACATGCTGGAGGAAAGCGGCGATTCTTTTGGTCTTCGCAGTGTGCATGAGAGACTGAGGCTGCTGTACGGAACGGAATATGGTGTTGAAATTAACAGCACGCCAGGCGTCGGAACGATCGTAACGATTGAATTCCCAGTGCTAGAGGAGGCGCAGCATGTATAGAGTATTTCTTGTAGATGACGAGCCGTTTATTATAGAAGGCTTGTACGACATTATTGATTGGGCGGCGTTTGGCCTTGAAGTCGTCGGTGCAGCGGAGAATGGCCAGGATGCGCTTGAAGCGTTAAAGGAGTCATCGGCTGATATTTTGCTTACGGATATTTCAATGCCTGTGATGGACGGCTTAACATTGATTCGTGAAGCACGGCAATTCCGGCCGGATTTGAAGGTCATTATTTTGAGCGGCTTCAACGAATTTGACTATATCAAGTCAGGGCTAAAGCTTGGTGTGGAAAATTATTTGCTTAAACCGATTAATATTGACGAGCTGCAAGAGACGCTGGCTAATACAATCGACAAATTGAACACGACAAGGCCTGACCGATTATTTAGTGATTATGATATTCGAATTCTTAGGGATAATATATTGTATCGGTGGCTGACTGGACGCATTGCGCCTAATGAGCTGATCGAACGTACCGATATGCTTGAAATCCGGATGGATGCTCCTTATCTTGTGACTGCGATTATTCGAACGGAAAGTCAGTTCGAGCCGTCCTATGAAGCCGTACAGCGGCTTGCCATGGAAGATTCGTCGATGCTGCCGTTTGTGGACATTGATGGCGACTTGGTTATCGTGTTTATGCTGGAGGACAAGGAGCAGGGTAAGGAAAAGGCGATAAGTATGCTTGAAAATATGCAGAAGCGGTTCGCTCCGAGCCCGATGCGTATTTCGCTTGGCAGTGTGGAGGCGGTAGGCGAGGGTGCGCCGCAAAGCTACGCGCATGCGAAGAAAGCGCAGGAATATTTCTTATTATCCGACGAGCCGGCTATTTTGGACTATAGCTTGTTGTCGGAGAAGAACAGCATTGAGAATGTAACGTCGCAGCCGCTGAATTGGTCCTTATTCTCGAAGCTGATTAAGGCGAAGGATCTAGAGCAGCTTCATGCGGCAATCGATGCTGAATTTGAGCATTATCAGACGCTGGACGGCGTTACGCCGGAATATATTCAAAGTATGGCCATTGAGATGATGATACGGTTCAAAATGGAGCTCAAAGAAATTAAGCAGGCAGATCAGCCTGAGCTGTTCAAAGCAGGTTTCACGCAAATCATGCAAGCCGAGACGATTGAAGGGCTCTCCTCCGTCGTCAAAGAAGCAGCTACCTTGACGGTGGATTCGCTTATGCGCGACGTGAAAAGCCCAATCATTCAGCTGCTGCTCGGATATGTGCATGAGAACTACGCCCAGGCGCTGTCGCTCAAATCGCTCAGCCAGCAATACAACATCCATCCTGTTTATCTCGGACATCTGTTTCAGAAGGAGACAAATGAAACCTTTACCGAGTACATAAACAAATATCGAATAGGCAAGGCTAAGGAAATGTTGAAGGAGACGAATCTGAAGGTGCAGGAAATTGCGCTTCAAGTCGGCTACTGGGAAACTGGATATTTTTACAAGCAATTTAAGAAATATGTTGGCATTTCGCCGACTGATTACAAAGGACTACTCTAATGCAAGATGGAGTTGTCCTTTCTTTCTTTAATTTGTACACCATACCTTTAATTTGTTCCCTATTTGAAAACCGTTACATCCGTTATTTTTAAGTTAGCCCTAAAACGCATCGCGAATTAAGGTCAGAGCAATAAAGTAAGCGTATGCTTACGCAATTGAATTGTGCTTCGTAACTAGACATAGGGAGGACTTACAATGATTAGAAACAAAAAGAGATTTATGCCGGCGCTTGCGCTGATGCTGGTCATGTCAATCGTGCTTAGCGCGTGCGGCGGAAGCAAAAACGAAGGTGAAGGCACTGCCGAGAAACCAGTAGAACTGCTCTGGTACACAATTGGTACGCCTCAAAAAGATGTGGACAAGGTTATGCAGGAAGTAAGCAAATATACAGCAGAAAAAATTGGTGTTACGGTTAAAATGAGCATGATCGACTGGGGCGATTACTCACAGAAGCTGCAAGTTATGACGGCTTCCGGTGAAGCAGTAGACATTATGTTTACGTCTTCATGGGCGTTTGATTACGTGCAGAACGCAAGAAAAGGCGCATTCATGCAAATCGATGATTTGTTGAAATCGCACGGTAAAGGCATCGTCGATACACTTGATCCTGCCTTCCTTGAAGGTTCCAAAATTGACGGCCACAACTATGGTATCCCTGCTAACAAAGAGCTGCCAGCACAAGAAGTATGGCGCTTTAACAAGCAGTATGTGGACAAATACAAAATCGATATTTCAAAAGTGAACACACTTGAGAGCCTTGAGCCATTGCTCAAAACGATCAAAGAAAACGAACAAGGCGTATATCCTTTCGCGGTTGATAAAAACCAAATGCCTTACGTGCCATATGACTATGTAATCGAGAAGCTGCCAATGGCTGTTTCCCTCGATACAAAGGATTACAAATTGGTTAACGTTCTAGATACACCAGAAATGAAACAAGCTTTGACTACAATGCACAAATATTATAAAGCTGGCTACATTCCAACTGAAGCAGCAACAATGGATTCGATGACAGATGTTCAAACGACTGGCAAATGGTTCTCAGACCGTGCGACAACTCAGCCTTTCGCTGACAACCTATGGTCTGCAAGCTATGGCTACCCAGTAGTTTCAACTCCTGCAAGCAAAGCGCTTATTTACAACTGGTCTGTTATGGGCTCGATGCAAGCTATTTCGGCTAACTCGAAATATCCTGAAAAAGCAATGGAATTCCTAAACTTGCTGAACACAGATCCTGTGCTTCGCAACATGATTGATTCCGGTATCGAAAACGTTCACTACAAGAAAACAGGCGACAATGTTATGGAAAACCTTGATGAGTCAAAAAACTATGACATGCCAACATTCTCACTCGGCAACGTGATGCTTACGTACTTGAATACAACAGATCCTACGAACAAGTGGGAAGAGTTCAAGAAGTTTAACGATGCAGGAACACCAGCACCTCTTCTTGGCTTCAACTTCGATCCGTCGAAAGTAACGACAGAAATTGCTTCCGTACAAAACGTAAGAGAAGAGTTCTGGGCACCGCTTATGACAGGAACAGTTGATCCTGAGACTTACATCAAACGTGCAAATGAGAAATTTAAAGCAGCTGGACTTGATAAAATCATGGCTGAAGCACAACGTCAGCTTGACGAATGGAAAGCGGCGAACAAGTAAACATGCGGGAGGTATGAAGCGAATGCACGGCATTCGTTTCATACCTTTGCTCATTAATCTGACAACTGAGAGGTGATCACGTGGGAGCCATAGGACGGTTTTTCAAAGATATTAATAAAAATAAAGCGATGTTGATTATGGTGCTGCCAGCAACAATCTGGTTCATCTTCTTCTCTTATTTGCCGATGGCCGGTATGGTTATTGCGTTTAAGGAGTACAGATACAGCCGGGATGGATTTCTTGCCAGCATTATCGAGAGCAAGTGGGTAGGCCTGCAAAACTTTAAATTTCTATTCAGTACCAATGATGCTTACATCATTACACGCAATACCGTCGTTTATAACATCTTCTTTATCGTGCTTGGTCTAGTCATTGCCGTTGCAATGGCGATTATGCTGGCTGAGATTACGAACAAGAAATTAGCAAAAGTATACCAAACAGGTATGTTTCTTCCATACTTCTTATCATGGGTTATCGTCGGTTATTTCGTATTCAGCTTCCTGAGCTTGGATAAAGGCGTTGTGAACCAAGTGTTCAACTGGTTCGGCATCGATCCGATAAACTGGTACTCTGATCCAACCTATTGGCCGATTATTATCGTCGTCGTATTTCTTTGGAAATCAGTCGGCTACAACAGTGTCATCTATTTGGCAGCCATCATGGGTATTGATAAATCCCTTTATGAAGCGGCAATGATCGATGGCGCAAATAAATGGCAGCAAATTCGCAGCATTACGATCCCGATGCTTACACCGCTCATTACAATATTGACGCTGCTTGCAATCGGTAAAATCTTCTATGCGGATTTCGGACTGTTCTATCAAGTGCCAAGGGACTCTGGAACACTCTACAGCGTAACGAATGTTATCGATACTTATGTGTATCGCGGATTGAAATCAACTGGTGAAATCGGTATGAGTACAGCAGCAGGCTTGTATCAGTCGATCATTGGATTTGTACTCGTTATTACATCGAACGGAATTGTTCGTAAATTCAACAAAGACAATGCTTTGTTCTAGTCTAAAGGCTATACTGCTGGAACAAGCATTGCGCAGGGAGGAAAACCGCTATGTCCGCTCAAACGAAAACCCGCGACTTTCATAGGTTGACGCCCATTTGGAATATAGGATTCCATTCCGTGGCTGGTATTTTTGCATTGTTATGTGTATTTCCTTTTTTATTCGTCACCATCATTTCGTTTACGGATGAGGCGACGCTAGCTAAAAACGGCTATTCGCTTTTTCCTGAAAAATGGAGCTTTGAGGCTTACAGCTATTTATTTAAAGCGGGGGATCAACTGCTTCGCTCTTATGGGGTAACGATAGCTGTTACCGTTATTGGTACTGTCATTGGTGTTGTATGTACAGCGCTTTTCGCTTACGCAATCTCACGCAAAAGCTTTAAATATCGCGGTTTCTTCGCATTTTTCGCCTTTTTTACGATGCTATTTAACGGTGGTCTCGTGCCGTCTTATATTGTTGTTACACAGCTGCTTGGACTTAAAGACTCCATTTGGGCGCTTATTTTACCGCTTGCGGTCAACGCTTTCTACATTATGATCCTAAGGACATTCTTCTCGACCATGGTGCCAGATGCTATTATAGAATCAGGCAAAATCGATGGTGCGGGAGAATTTGGAACCTTCTTCAAGCTGGTGCTGCCTTTGTCGCTTCCAGGGCTTGCAACCATCGCTTTGTTCAGTACACTAGGCTATTGGAATGATTGGTTTAACGCCTTGCTGTACATTAACACGCCGAATTTAGTGCCGCTTCAGTCGATGCTGATGCGGATCGAGAATAGTATGCAATTCATTATGCAAAACTCGCAAAATGCATCGCTCAGCACCGGTTTGCTGCAGTCGATGCCGCAGGATACTTCGCGTATGGCGATGGTGGTGCTGGCAACAGGCCCAATCGTATTCGCTTATCCTTTCTTCCAAAGATATTTCATTCAAGGCTTGACGGTTGGTGCCGTTAAGGAATAATTACGAATTATATTTCTAAAGGAGCAAATACGATGGAGCAATTTAGATTACCGAAAATTCCGATGCCTGAGCTAACGCTGCCGCAGGCGATTCAAGACGTGCTGAAGGAAGCGGAGCAGAAGCTGGCACATCGCCCGAAGCTGCTTCAATTGTTCAAAAATTGCTTTCCGAATACGCTGGAAACAACGACAAAGCTGATGGACGATGGCACGACATTTGTAATCACTGGCGATATCCCTGCGATGTGGCTTCGTGATTCCGTCGAGCAAGTGATGCACTACGTTCCATTCGCAAAACATGATAAAGATTTGCAAAGAATTCTTAGTGGTTTGATTAAACGCCATATTTCCTATATTCAAATCGACCCTTATGCGAATGCGTTCAATGAGTCCGCTAATGATTGGCACTGGAATACTACGGATGAAACTGATATGTCTCCATGGGTATGGGAGCGCAAGTTCGAGCTTGACTCCATTTGTTTCTCCATGCGCCTCGCGCATGCTTACTGGAAAGAAACGGAGCTGACGGATATTTTCGATTCCGGCTTTAAAGCAGCGATGCGCCGCATCGTAGAGCTTTGGAAGACAGAACAGCGCCATTTTGAACAATCGCCTTATCGTTTTACTCGTGATAATGGCATTCCAACTGATTCACTTCGCAATTCTGGTCTAGGCATGCCTGTAAATTATACGGGTATGATTTGGTCAGGCTTCCGTCCAAGCGATGATGCATGTGATTTCCATTACAACATCCCGGATAACATGTTTGCGGTTGTTACGCTTCGTCAAATGGAGGAAATAGCGGAATGGGTATTCCGTGACATGGATTTCCTTAAAGAATTGAAAAAGCTAGAAGAGGATGTCAACCATGGCATTCAGCTTTACGGTATTTATCAGCATCCGGAATTCGGACCTATTTATGCTTATGAAACGGATGGTTTCGGCAACTACTGCTTGATGGATGATGCAGGAACTCCGGGCTTGATCTCGATCCCATACCTTGGTTATGTGGATGCAGAAGATCCGATTTATGTGAATACGAGAAAGTTTGCTCTAAGCAAACATAACCCTTTCTACTATGAAGGAACGGCAGCAAAAGGTATCGGCAGCCCGCATACGCCTCCAGGCTACATCTGGCATATGGCATTGTCGATGCAAGGCATTACAGCTACTAGCAGCGAAGAAAAGCTAGATTTGATTGCGATGCTGGAAGCGACTGACGCGGACACAGGCTACATGCACGAAGGTTTCCATGCGGATGATCCAACTGTGTTCACGCGCAAATGGTTCGCTTGGTCGAACAGTCTTTTCTCACAGCTTGTCTATCAAGCGATGAAGGATGAGATTCTATGAGCATGATTATTTTCTATGATCCATCGTTTCCAATCGATTCTCGCATAAGCTCGGATGCGGAAGGACAGCTTCTGCAAATCGGCAGCGTCGTTCGCGCGAATAATCTTGGAGCGGCACTCGCTGCTGCAGATGGCGGAAGCTTTATAAATATGCATGCACCGTATTTCCCTAAGCAAGCATGGTCTGAAATTTTAGCCTACTTAAAGCGCGGTGGAGGTTTAATCAGCATCGGCGGCGTTCCATTCAAAAAACCAGTTTCAAAAAACGAAGCTGGCGTTTGGGAGCCAGAATCTGAGCAAACCGCTTATCACCGCGAGCTTCATATTCATGAGGCTTTGCCTGTAGATGCAGCACCGATTATGAAATTGCGTGCGATGGAAGATCTTCCGCTGCTGCAAGGCAAAGAATCCATGTTTGAGGTTTCAAGTACTTGGAATCTAGTGCCTCATGTAACCAAAACGAGTGATTTGCCGCATCAGATGGGTTCCGCTGGACCGATGGATGCACAATTGTACCCGCTTCTAAAGGGTGTTTCAGCTGAAGGAAGAGAAGTAGCAGCACCTGTCGTACTATGGGAGAACACGAAGGGAATGTTCGCAGGCGCGCGCTGGTTGTTCGTAAATCAGCCGTTAACGGAGCTATTCTGGCAAAGCGGAGGAGCGGACGAACTTCGCCGCTGGTCGGAATTCTGCTCAGCAGGCGTAACAGAGCTGTGGCTGAAGCCTAATTATGCGTCCTTCGAGCTGGATGAGCGTGCGATGCTGACGCTGCAAGTACAACAGCTTAGCCGTTATGCTTCTGCGACAGATTTGCCAGCTGCAAGCTGGAACTTTTCGATTACGATCCAGCATGAAAGCAAGCAAGATGAGCGGTGGACGAGCAGCATCAAAGCGGAAGCAGCGAGCAAACAGCATATCGTTCGTATTCCCGTTCCACTTGCAATCGTGAGCGGTTACTACAAGGTGGACTGTATCGCGGAGTCAACGGATGGAGAAGTACGTATTCTTCGCCAAGGCTTCTGGGGTTTTGATGCTGAGCTGCTTGCAGAGGGAACTCCGGTTACGAGCGAACGTGATTATTTCGTAAAAGACGGCAGACCGATGCCGGTTGTCGGCATGACCTACATGACGTCGGATGTTGCGCGCAAGTTTTTATTTTTGCCAAACGCATCGGTTTGGGATCGTGATATGGCTCAGATGCGCAAAGCAGGCATCAACTGGATCAGAACCGGCATATGGACGGCTTATCGCAATATAATGCAGGTTGATGGCCATGCATCGGAAGAGGCGCTTCGCTCCATTGATGCGTTTCTGCTTACGGCCAAACGCCATGATTTGCAGGTAACCTTTACTTTCTTCTCATTCACTCCGGAAACTTGGGAAGGCCAAAATCCTTATCTCGATCCGCGGAGTTTAGAAGCACAGAAACGGTTTATCCGCTCGATCATTTCGCGTCACAAACAATCGAAGCATGTTGATTGGGATTTAATTAACGAGCCGTCAATGTTTGATCCTCCTCGTATTTTTTCTGATGGACCAAGATCAGCACGCGATCCATTCGAGCAGGCGGCCTATGCAGCTTGGCTTAAGGAACGCCACGAATCTGTGGAGAAGCTGCAGAAGCTATGGAATATGACGCCAGAGCAGCTGCCGAGCTTTGAAGCGGTGAAAGTGCCTGAGCCAGAGGAAATCAACTTTGACGTTCAAGATATGCATCAAGGCAAGAAGGGTACGCGCTGGCTTGATTATGTATTGTTCTCCATGGATATGCACAATCGCTGGGCACAGGAGCTGTACCAGGCCATTAAAGAAGAATGCCCAGATCATATGGTTACGGTCGGACAGGATGAAGCGCTTGGCGCGCAGAGACCTTCACCATTCTTCTATGGCGAGGCTGTCGATTATACAACCGTGCATTCCTGGTGGTTGAATGATCATTTGGTTTGGGACAGTATTTTTGCTAAGACGGCAGACAAGCCGAATTTGGTGCAGGAAACGGGCATTATGTACGTGGAAACACCAGAAGGACGCGCGAAACGTTCGGAAGCAGAACTACGCGATATTCTTGAGCGCAAATATGCCTATGCTTTTGCAACAGGTGGCGCAGGTGCGGTGCAATGGATTTGGAATACAAATTTCTATATGGACAATGCGAATGAATCGCACATTGGCGCACTTCGTGCAGATGGCACGGAGAAACCTGAGGCAAATGTATCTTATGATTTCGGACGCTTCATGGGTGAAATCAGAGATTTGTTCAGAGGGCGGGAGCTTGAGGATACCGCAGTTGTTTTCCCTTATTCCAATGATTTCTCCAATCGCAAGCTGGCATTTGATGCAACAACTAAAGCAACGCGGGTGCTGGCCTATGAGCTGAACAAGCCATTCCGCGGCGCTTCGGAATATCACCTGGACGAGCTGGAAGCAAATCCGGTTAAGCTTGTTATTGTACCAAGTGCCCATAATATTGAAGATGCTGCAATGAACCAGCTGCTTAGCTACGTTGAACGTACAGGAGCAACTTTGCTGCTGACGGGTCCAACAAGCCTTGATGCATACTGGCGTCAAGTCGATCGTCATGCTGAGTTGTTTGGATCAAGAGAGCTTGTCAATGTACGCCGCGAAGAACTGCTTCGCATCGGTGATCGTTTGCTGCCTGTTTCTTATGGCAATCGGAGAATTGCTCAGGTATGGAAGGAAGCGCAAAAAGGAACGTCTGCAGCTGAAGTCGATCAGCTTATCGAGCTATCGCACGGCAAAGGAAACATCCTTTGGTGTCCGCTGCCAGTAGAGCTGAATGATCGCATTGAGCCGATCTCAGCCATTTATGAGTTTGCGCTCACCTATGCAGGCTGCAGCGTGGAGCTGGATTGGATTAAAGGCGGGCAACTGCCAGGCGTTTATGGTCGTAAATTGTCCTTCCAAGACGGCGCGTTATTCACATTCGTATCCGAGTTCAGCTTGGATGTTGATATTGAGGTGAAAGACCCTGTAACCGGCGTTTCCTACGCTTTTACGCTGGAGA
The DNA here is from genome assembly GCF_052115145.1 of Paenibacillus sp. 2TAB26. Lineage (NCBI taxonomy): Bacteria > Bacillati > Bacillota > Bacilli > Caryophanales > Paenibacillaceae > Paenibacillus > Paenibacillus sp. 2TAB26. The sequence goes on along the minus strand of NZ_JBFRGC010000005.1, from coordinate 157,431 downwards.
AGGAGCGGTCTGTACTCTTTGCAGTGGATAAAAACGGTCAGCTGCTGTCCGTTTACCGACCTGATCAGGTGAATGTGAACGTAATTCCTGCAAACAACGATTAACAAGAAGAGGTGTTCTAGTGATGAAAGACAAACGAACAGCCCATATCATCTCGCATACCCACTGGGATCGGGAATGGTATTTGCCATATGAGAAGCACCATGTATTGCTAGTAAAATTGATGGATACGCTGCTTCATACACTTGATACGGATCCGGACTTCAAAAGCTTTTATTTGGACGGCCAAACGATCATTTTGGAAGATTATTTGCAGGTTCGCCCCGAGAATCGTGAGCGCCTAGAACGTTATATTAAAGAAGGCCGTATTCCGATCGGACCTTGGTATATTTTGCAGGATGCCTTCCTGACGAGCAGTGAAGCGAATCTTCGCAACTTGCAAATCGGTCATCAGGATGCGAGCCGTTATGGAACGATTGCCAAAGTTGGATATTTTCCAGATACGTTCGGAAATATCGGTCAAGCTCCGCAAATTTTGCGTCAAGCAGGCATCGATAATGCGGTATTTGGTAGAGGCGTGAAGCCAACGGGCTTTAACAATACAGTAGCAGATTCCGATTATGAATCATCCTTCTCGGAGCTGATTTGGGAAGGGCCAGACGGTTCGCAAGTGCTGGGCGTGTTGTTCGCCAACTGGTACTGCAACGGCATGGAAGTGCCTACAGATGAAGCAAGCGCCAAGGAATATTGGGAGCGCAAGCTGGCTGAGGCAGAGAAGTATGCTGCTACAGGCCAATTGCTGTTCATGAACGGATGCGACCATCAGCCGATTCAGCAGGATTTGTCTGCTGCGCTGAAAACAGCAAGAGAGCTTTTCCCTGATACAGAATTCATTCATTCGAATTTCCAAGATTATTTGGCGTCGGTGAATGCTTCACTTACACGCGAGCTGTCTGTCGTGAAAGGTGAGCTTCGCAGCCAACGTACAGACGGCTGGTCAACGCTTGTGAATACTGCTTCCGCACGTGTTTACTTGAAGCAAATGAATCAGCTTGGTCAAGCCATGCTGGAGAAGGTAGCGGAGCCGCTTGCTGCGCTTGCTTATTCACTTGGCCACGAATACCCGCATCACTTGTTTACTTACGCTTGGAAAACACTGATGCAGAACCATCCGCATGACAGCATTTGCGGCTGCAGCGTGGACGAGGTTCACCGTGAGATGGTGACTCGCTTCGATAAGAGCCGTCATATTGCAGAAGCAATTATTGACGATAGCAAAGTGATAATTGCCGATGCGGTTGACACTTCCATATTTGAACAATATGGCGAAGATGCACTGCCGTTTGTTGTCTACAATACAACGGGCTGGGATCGCAGCGGAGTAGTAGAGGTTGAGCTGGACATCGCTCGCATTTACTTCCGTGATGGTTTGTCGCTGGATGAGATGAACAAGAAAATGTATGCTGTCGATGTAACGGGCAGAACGCTTGTTAATTCAAGCGGCGAAGCCATTGCGCATACAGCTTCTGATATGGGACTTCAATTCGGTTATGATCTGCCAGATGACAAGTTCCGTCAGCCATATATGAGCCGCAAAGTGAAGCTGACATTCGAAGCAGCGGAAGTTGCTGCGCTAGGCTTGGCAGCTTATGGCTATGTTCGGAATGCGAAAGCAGAATTGCAGCCATCACAATCGCTTGTTGCTTGCGAGCATGCGCTTGAGAACGAATGGCTTCGAATTGATATCGCGCAGGACGGATCGTTTAACTTGACCGATAAACGCTGCGGTCAAATCTATCGCGAGCTTGGCGTGTATGAGAATACAGGCGATATCGGCAACGAATATATGTACAAGCAGCCAACCGGCGAGCAAACGTTGACAACGAAGGGTGTACCTGCAAGCATTCGTCTAATCGAGAATACGGCATACCGTGCGGCATTCGAGATCGTTCATGAATGGGCAGTTCCTGCTTCAGCAGAACCATACTTCGAAGTAGAGAAGCAAGAGGCTGTTTATTTCCCTGAGCGGAAGTCACAACGTACAGAAACGACAGTTCCACTTACAATCCGGACTGAAATTGCAATAAGCCGCAAAGGCGAAGGGGTAGAATGGAAATCCTCCTTCAACAACCAAGCGAAGGATCACCGGGTTCGCGTATTGTTCCCAACAGATTTGGAAACAACGGTTCATCAAGCGGACTCCATCTTTGAGGTTGCAACGCGTGATAACGAGCCGGCAGCAGAGTGGATCAATCCTAGCAACGCACAGCATCAACAGGCGTTTGTCGATGTGAGCGGCGAGCAAGCTGGTTTGACGGTTGCTAACCTTGGCCTGAATGAATACGAAGTATTGCGCGATGGACGTAATACCATTGCGATTACATTGCTTCGTGCAGTTGCTGAGCTTGGCGATTGGGGCGTATTCCCTACACCAGAAGCACAATGCTTGGGTGAGCAAAGCTTCAGCTTGACGATCCTTCCGCATAACGGCGACGGAGTTGCATCCGGCGCATATGCAGCGGCATATCAGTTCCAAGTGCCGTGGACGGTTAGTCAGACAGGCGTTCATGCCGGCAAGCTTGCTCCAAACGGCGCTTTATTCGCTTGGGACGGCAATGGACTAGCATTCTCCTCCATGAAGGTGAATGAGCAATCTGGCGATTTCATGCTTAGATGGTATAATATGAAGCCTTCTGAAACGGCGCTTAAGCTGTCAGAAGCAGCAGCTGTGTCACTTGAACAAGCTTATAAAAGTAATGTGCTTGAGCATGAAGTCGAAAATCTTGCTGTAGATGGACAATCGCTGCTTGAAGTATCGGTTGGTCCTTGTGAGATTTTGACCATTGGGATTAAGCATTCATAAATAGTAACGAAGCCCTCTGCTATGGACTGCCATACGGAGGGCTTCTTTTTATTCAATAGAGAGGTTCAGGCTATGATCTCGCATTCCAATAATTGTTGCTGAAACTCTCGCAATATCGCTAACAGAGAAAGTTGCGGCATGCTATAATAGATATATTCGCGTAACTTAGATCGATAGGAACAGGGTCTCCTCGAGCGGAGGGGCCCTTTTTTATTGAAAATACGGGTACATACCTAGCAGGAGGGGAACAAGGTGGCAAAAGGACCAAAGAGGCCTACTAGAGATGAATTTGAGCTGGAAGAGCTGGGCGAGCGGCTGGTTGAAGCAAAGCAAGAAGGCACAGAGCTGCTTCTTACGATATGGGCAGCAGAGCAAGTAAGAGGCGTCATTACGGTGCTCGATTCAAGAACAAAGAAGGTTCATGTGGAATACATGGGCAGCGTAACAAAGGTTCCTTTCATGGATATTATGAAGGTGGAAAGCCCTTATTAATATCATAACCGGGCAGCAATAACATATGAGCTTTCTATAAAAGGTTTCCCTCGTTCATTCGTTGAGCGTTGGGGGGCTTTTTTTTTAAGCTGGAATATTGCCTCTAATAGTAAGATGGATATGTTCGAGCCTGCATTATTTGAGCAATTTACCTTGGAGGATTATAATAGAAGAAGGTTATGGACGATGCAACAAATGAACTGATTATGAAGGAGGATTTACATACATGTATCCAACACCGCAACAATTAGAAAATTACGCAGAGCTGGTCGTTAAGGTTGGCGTCAACGTGCAGCAGGGACAAACGGTTGTTGTCATGGCACCAATTACAGCAGCTCCACTCGTACGGCTTATTGCATCTGAGGCTTATAAAGCAGGCGCAAAAAATGTCCATGTGGAATATAACGATGAGGAGCTTTCCCGCATCAAATACAAGCAGGCTCCTGAAGAGGCTTTCTCGGAGTATCCGATGTGGCGTGCCAAAGCTTGGGAAGAGTTTGTGGAAAATGGGGCGGCATTTATTACGATTTACTCTCCGAACCCAGACTTGCTTAACGATGTAGATGCGAAGCGCGTTGCAACAGCATCAAAAACAGCTTCAACTGCGCTTAGCGGCTATCGCGGTTCACTAATGAATCATACGAATGCTTGGTCGCTTGTATCCTATGCTACTCCGGAATGGGCAGCTAAAGTATTCCCGAATCTCTCACAGGAAGAAGCGGTGCAGAAGCTTTGGGAACGCATTGTTGATGCTACCCGGATAGGCCTTTCAGATCCTGTTCAAGCGTGGAAAGCGCATAATGCCAAGCTGCTTCAGATGGTTGAGCTGCTGAATGGCAAGCGCTACAAACAGCTTCAATATGAAGCGCCAGGCACGAATCTGACGATAGACCTGCCGGATGGACATATTTGGTTAGGCGGCTCCAAAGCAAATGCTAAGGGCGTTTATTTTAATCCGAATATGCCAACGGAAGAAGTATTCACTATGCCAAATAAGGATGGTGTGAACGGAACGGTTCGCAGCACCAAGCCTTTGAATTACAACGGTCAAGTCATTAATGGCTTCAGTTTGACCTTTAAGGATGGCAAAGTAGTAGATCATTCCGCTGAGCAGGGATATGAGGCGCTCACTAATTTGCTGAACACGGATGAAGGGGCAAGACATCTCGGTGAAGTAGCGCTAGTGCCGCATGATTCACCGATTTCGAACTCCAATGTGACGTTTTTCAATACACTGTATGATGAGAACGCGTCCTGTCATCTTGCACTGGGTCAAGCGTACCCGGTCAATATCCAAGGCGGTACAAAAATGTCACCTGAAGAGCTTCTCGCTCATGGTGCAAACAGAAGCCTTACGCATGAAGATTTCATGATCGGCTCGGCTGATATGAATATTGACGGTGTGACGCAGGATGGCACTCGCGAGCCTATCTTCCGCAAAGGCAATTGGGCGATTTAATTCGTCTGATTTCATGACGTCTATGTAAAAAACTATGTGAAAATCTATGTAAAAAGGCTCCTATTCCGCAGTATTGGCTGTGGTATAGGAGCTTTTTGTGTTTATTGGTGCAGCTGGGAGTTCGTATGTGATTTGTACTCGAAGTAAAGGGAAAAACTCCTGTTAAATAATCAGCTTTGCTCATTTAATGCCCGTTAAAAGGAATTTCTCCAGCTAATTCAGCCAATCGCAAGTACTTACGGCTGTATTCACGATATTAACAGGAGTATTTCCAGTTAAACGCGGTAAATACGTCAATTTCAGCTAGATTAGCGGGAGCTTTTCCTGTAAGCGTGAATTTGCACAGCAGCATCCTCATCGAACAATGCAGAATACAGCTAATTAAAAATAAAACTTCTGCATTTCCGTAGGCACACCATTTCTTCGAAGCAGCTCGTCAAGCGTCTCGCTAGGAGCAGGAGAATCGCCTGCTGTCAGCAGCCTTACGGCAAACTTGCTAGCTTGTCGCTCATATTTTCCAACATTAAAAAACGATTGCTCATCCAGCCAAAAACGGTTGAAGCCAGGATGCAAGCGGTCATGCCCGAGCTCATGCGCGCATACGAAGCGGCGCCAATTATCCGGAAGTGAATCGTGAATGACAATAAACCGGCGGCGCAGTTTTTTGAAATAGAGACCACGCGTGCCTTCTCCGAGGTCGGCGTAACGGATATGAATGCCAAGGCCCTCAGCGATGATGAATGGATCGTTAGTCTTATATTTTCGAATGAGCTTCAAAATCATTTTATCCATAGCAACACCTACCCTTTGGCATCATCAGGAGCATCGTTAGTCGGCTCGGTCTTTTTTTTGTGCTTATTCATATGCTTAGCTTCCCAGAACAACCCTGTAAGCACATCCATGACGCGCTGACGATCGGTAGCACTAAGCGGCACGCCGTCAAACATAATTTCCCCGTCTTCCTCAAGCAGCTTTTTAAAGTCGCGCTTATCTTTATACGTAGCCCACTCAGGTATAGTTGCCGAGGCTGCATCGCGGCCAAGCAAATAATCGGTTGTTGTCAGTAAGATATCCGCCATTTTTTGCAAATCTTCACTTGTTGGTGTTACCCGATCATTCTCGATATGACCAAAGTTAGAGCGGCCCATCTCGAGCTTTGCGGCGACATCCTGCTGCGTTAATCCGCGCTCAACCCTCAGTTGTTTAATTCGTGCACCCAATGACATTATAAATACCCTCCGTTTTTGAATATTTGGTATTTTAAATACTTGACGGTAATTAAAATACCAAATACAATGAGATTCATCAGACGAACACTTAAAGAAATGTATCAGTAGATCATAATCGCTATTTTAACTACTTAAAAGTAAGTATATTTTTGATTAGGAGTATTGTCAATACCGGAGAAGTCGCTATATTTTTTTGTTGTGAGTGGTATTTTAAATACTCAATATTCATTAAAACCTAGGGGAGGTTATTTGAATGAATGCAGAACAACAGGTGATTGATCAATTACATGCGTATAAAAGGCTAAAAGCGAGAAAGAAACAGCTGGAGGGTACCTCGGTAGGACCAGGCATGAGGCTAAGTGCAGTATCTGAGGATGATCATTTGCAGGAGCTTCATCGGCAGCTGCGCAAGCTGCCTTCCTATATGTACTTGGATGAGCAGGACCAGCGTATCGAAGCAGCGGCGCATGCGAATCTATCGAAATATCCTATTGGAACGAAAGCGCAGCTAAACGAAGTAAAGAAAAGCCGTGCTACAGCAAGTCCAGCGGATGAAAAGCTGCTGCGAGAGCTGGAGAAAAAGATTGAGAAGGTGCTTGAAGCGCGAGAAGGCTCGGGCGGCTTTGAAGGTTATATGGGCGTCATCGATAAAATAAGCGAGCTTCAGGATATAGAGAAGCAGCTGCAATCTATCGATCAAGCGCTTGAAGCGTTAGAAGCATATGCGCCCGATTACGCTCGGCTGCTGAAGCTTCGTTTTATAGAAGGAAAGCCTACAGAGTTTGTTGCTTCGGAGCTGGGTATCGTTGATCGCACGTTCCGAAGATGGAAGCAAAAGGCGCTTCAAGAAGTTGTCCGCTTTCTGTCCGCCTAATGTCCGTTTTCGCTCAAATAACCGTGATATTATGATATTGTACCAAAGATCATAAACGGGGACGAGCGGTGGACGACACCGAGCGTCCCTTTTGTCTTATCCAGATGAGGAGGTGGTTGAGATGTGAGCGCGGGTGGGTGAAATGGTGCAAATCGTAAGAGGGCGGAGGCAGAACAAAATGAACAAAAGCAGATTGCAGGAAGCTGAGCTGGAACCAAGGTTCAGCAAGGAGCAGCTGAAGTCGGCTAGACGGTATACGCCTTCCCAGAAGGATATACTATCCGCCGTGCTGTTGGAGCAAGAAACGTATACTCACGAACAAGCGTTATCGATGATAACAGCCTATTTGAAAAAGGAGGTCATGTAGAACATGGCAGGAGGAACTTATACATCACAAAATAAGGTGCGCCCCGGCGTTTACATTAACCTGGTTGGCGAGAAGAAAACGGTAGGCAGCATGGGAGAGCGCGGAACGGTGTCCGTACCGCTAAACCTTAACTGGGGGCAGTCGAAGGCCGTTATTGCGATCAACGCTGGCGATGATCTGCGAAGCTTGCTTGGTTATGATCTAAGTGCGCCTGAGCTATTGCTGGTACGCGAAGCCTTCAAGAAAGCAAAAACACTGCTCTTATACCGACTAAACGAAGGAATAAAAGCGACGGCTGTCGCTGGCAGCCTAACGCTTACAGCTAAATTCGGTGGTGTTCGAGGCAATGACATCACCGTTGCGGTCAAACAAAATGTTGACGATGAAGCACGATTTGATGTCATCACTTTTGTTGCTAAAGAGGCAGTTGACTCACAAACAGCAGTGAATATCGCAGAGCTGAAATCGAATGCCTTTGTAAGCTTCGGCGGTACAGGAGCATTGACGTTAGCAGCAGGCGTTCCACTTGTTGGCGGCTCCAACGGTACCGTAACGAATCAAGACCATACCGAATATTTGGCGCAAATTGAGTTGAAGGATTTTAATACCATTGCTCTAGTATCCGCCGACTTGTCCTTAAAATCGGTATATGCTGCTTTTGCCCGCCGTCTGCGCGAGGAAGAAGGCCGCAAAATTCAGGTCGTGCTGGCGAATTATCCGTCAGCTGATTCTGAAGGGGTTATCAGTGTCAAAAATGGCGTCAAGCTGCTGGATGGAACGGTTCTTGATGCACAGAAGGCAACGGTTTGGGTTGCTGCGGCAACTGCCGGAGCACCTATGAATAAATCGCTGACCTATGAAGCCTATGAGGAGGCTGCTGATGCGGACATTCGTTATACGAATTCGCAAACGGTAGAGGCGCTGCAAGCTGGTGAGTTTCTGTTCACGGTAAGCGGCGGCAGAGTCATTGTTGAGCAGGATATTAATACGTTCACTGGCTACTCGCCAGAGAAAGGCAAAGCCTTCTCCAAAAACCGAGTCATTCGTGTGCTGGACGGCATTGCGAACGATTTTAAACATATTTTCGAGTCGTTTTATATTGGAAAAGTTGATAATAACGCAGATGGCAGAAGCCTCTTCCGCAACGAGTGCTTGAAATATTTGAACAATCTTCAGTCGCTCAATGCTATTCAAAACTTTGATGCCCAAGCCGATTTATCGGTTGCAGCTGGTGTCGATACGGACAGCATTATTATCGAGGCTCATATCCAACCGGTTGATAGCGTAGAAAAAGTATATATGAAAGTGACGGTGAAGTAATATGGCATTTTTGAACGCAGGAGATACGATTTCGGGCCGCGAAGGACGGGCTTATACAATAATTAATGGTTTGCAGGAAGAGATGTTTTATATCAAGACGCTGGAGGCAAGCATTGAGAAGCAAAAGGCTGAGATCAAGACGCTTGGCCACCGCGGTTTGCAGCATAAAGCGACGGGATGGTCGGGTACAGGTACGATGACCATCTATTATGTAACGTCAAAATTCCGCCAGATGATGCTGGATTATGTGAATACCGGCGTGGATGCTTATTTTGATATTTCCATTATTAATGAAGATCCGTCTTCGGCTACGGGCAAGCAGACGGTTTTCCTTCATAAGGTGAATCTGAATAAGGTCATAATCGGTAAGCTGGATACGGAAAGCGAAGCTCTTGAAGAAGAGCTGGAATTCACTTTTGAAGGATTGGATATTGCGGAGCAATTTTCAGCTCTTTCTTAAGGCGAAATTAAAAATGATGGAGGCAAGAGACAATGAGTGATTTAAGTGTATTTTTTGCACAAAATGCGGCTGTGGAGTCAACGCAGCCGTTTATCGTATCGGATCGGTTTAAGGATGCAGAAGGGCAGGCTGTTGCTTGGGAGCTGCGCAGCATGACGGAAGCGGAGAACGAGGAGTGCCGCAAGTCATCTACCCGCAAGGTAAAGGGGAAAAATGGCGCATTCACTCCAGAAACCAATACAGACGAGTATTTGGCTAAGCTTGTTGTCAGCAGCATTCAATTCCCGAACCTAAAGGATGCAGATTTGCAAAAATCGTACGGCATCATCGGTGCTGAGAACCTTTTGCGCAAAATGCTTCTCCCTGGCGAATATGCCTCACTCGTACAACGAGTGCAGGAAATCAACGGCTTTAACCAAAGCCTAAACGATTTGGCAGATGAAGTAAAAAACTAATAAAAGAGGGCGACGGAGAAGCGAATTACGCTTATTACGCCCTCCACGAGCTTCGTATACTTCCGCATGAGCTCATGACCATGACTCGGCGAGAGAAAGCGGCAATCTATGCCATGATTGACGTTCGTATCGAGAACGAGAAGAAACAGCGCGCCAAAGCAAAACGAAAATAAGGACGGGCCGCGCTCCCATGAGGGAGCGCTTTTGCCCGTGTGAAGGGGGTGGAAGGATGGCGAGTAATTCCCCTGCTATCATTGAGAATGGCGGGTCTGCCAATACAGGTTCAGCCGAAGCCTTTATTAATTTCATGAATCGTTTGAATGCTGCTTTTATTGAAGCAACAAAGCAAGGCGAAAAATTAGTGAATGCTTTTGATAAAATGCGTGTTGAAACCGTTCAGCTGGACACTGAATTGACGAAGGCAACTTCCTCTATGAATGAGTTTACTGAATCGGTTAAAAGATTAAGAGAAGCAGCAGTTCCTCCGGGTGGTGATTCAGGAGATTCTGGAAATCCTGATGGTTCAGGAAATCCAGACGGTTCTGGTGAAGGAAGGCCTAGACGAGGGTTTCTGGATTTTGAACCTCTTGATATATTAAAAGGTGCTTTTTCTGCTGTACAAGCTTTTAATACGATCATGGAGATGTTTCAGAACAATGAAGCAAATCCAGCTGACCCAGCAGGTGGCGAACCAGCACCTGACGCAATCGTTGATGCCGCTCAAGAGGGGGCATCATTATGGCAATCTGCAATACTCGGCGCTGGACAAAAGCTTACGCAAATGATTGGCATGGCGATTTCCGGGGCTATGGAAGAGAGCAACTCAAAAGCGTTGCTGATTGCTCGTTCCGGCGGTACTAGAATTGGAGAGCCGCTATACGAGAATATACGTGGAAATGCGATTGAAAATGGCGTAGATGTAAACGAAGCCATAAAGACTGCACTGTCACTTATGCCAACTGCTCAAAATACGGGACAGTTGGATCGTATGACCAATATGGCCATGGAGTTGTCTAGCTTAGATCCAAACGGTGGCAGCTCAGAGGATGCAGCAGGTGCAATAAAATCAGCTATGCAAGGTGATTATTCCGGATTAATGGATCAATTTAATATTAGTGAAGAAGCTTTTAAAGATGTCGGTTTCGAAAAAGCCAAGGATATGGATGGTTTTCTTAATGCGCTCGATGCGATGAGAGAAAAAGCAAATTTGGGAACAGAAGCTTTAAACACAGTCGGCGCTAGCCCAGTAAACCAAATCGCCAAGCTGCAAAATACGATTCAATCTGGTTTTGCTGCTGCAGGTATGGGAGCAGTCGCGGCAATGTCACCGCTGCTGGATAAGCTTAATGAACTAGTAGCGAGTGAGAAGTTTCAAGCCTTTTTCACTCTTTTTGGAGACGGATTAACGTTCGTAGCCAATCAGCTTGCCATAGTCGGCGAAGGGGCACTGTGGTTGTTTAGTCAGTTTTTGGACAATTGGCCGTTTATCGCTTCTATTCTTATGCTTGCTGGAGCAGTGCTTCTGCCAACCATACTTACTGCCTTATGGGCAATGGTTGCACCGATTTTGGCACAAGCAGGTGCTTGGCTTCTGGCTCTTTGGCCTATATTGCTCATTATCGCGGTGATAGGTTTATTGGTAGGTCTATTTCTATACTTTGGCGGTACGACGGAGCAGGTAGTTGGCTTCGTTTCCGGCTTATTTTTCGGATTATTTACGGCATTGAAAAATGGCTTCGCCTATTTGTGGAATATCATTTTATCGGTTGCTGAGTTTTTGGTTAACATTTTTATTGACCCTGTATATGCGATTAAAAAGCTTTTTTTTGATCTCACCCAAAATGTGGTTGGTTTCTTTGGCGGGATGATTAACAGCTTTATTGATGGAATAAACTGGGTTCTTACTAAATTGAACAAGATTACTGGTAAAGATTATGAAATAAAAGGCAGATTCGACACGAGCCAAATCGATAAGTTTAAACCAACGAGCGATAAAAATGTTGTGGATTTCTCTAAATACAAAATGGCTCAATCTGACCTTGGAGAAGCCTTTAATAATGGATCGAGTTATGGTAAGGGATTTATGGATGATTTGCAGAAAAAGAAAAACAATACAAGTTATGATTTAAATAAGGAATCAGGCTTCCTTAAGCCAACTGCTGATGCAGGCAGTGGATTTGGAGCAGCAAGTCCTAACATCGACCGAGTCGGCGAAGTTGGAAAAATCAACGATACCGTCGAGATTTCCAGCGAAGATTTGAAGACGATGAGGGAGCTTGCGGAGATGAAGAACATTCAGAACTTCGTGTCGCTGCAGCCTACGGTCAGCGTGCAAACTGGTGATATTAACAATGGCTATGATATCGATACGATTATCGGGCGTATCGAGCGTTCATTGAACGATGAAATTGCCTCATCTGCGGAAGGGGTGTACAACAGATGATTTCAAATGCGCATTATGATTATGAAATCTGGCTTAGCTACAATGATCAAAAGCAGGGCTTCCAGCTCCCGGTCAATCCTCCAGAAATTAAAATTAATGATGGTGCTGGGGGCAAGACCTACGAGGTGTCCGGTTTAGGCGAAATCAATCTCATTCAAAGCTCGAAGCTCACGACGATCTCCTTTGAAAGCTTTTTCCCAAAGACGAACTATCCGTTTGTCGTCAGCAAAACATGGATAGACCCTGCTTTTTATGTCACGGTTATCCTCGATTGGATGGAGAAAAAGTGGCCGATCCGTTTTGTTTATACCGGGGCAACCTTCGATATTAATTTGGCGATGAGCATTGAAAAATTCGAATGGAAGGAAGCGGCGGGCTCTGGAGATATTGAGTACAGTATATCACTGAAAGAATTTGCTTTTTATGGTGCCAGGCCCGTAGTGATTAAAAAGGGAGCGGCAAGCGTGAAGCCCAACTCACGGCCATCGGATAAGCAAGCTCCAAGCACCTATAAGCTGGTTGCCGGGGATACGCTTATTAAAGTAGCTCGCGTTCAGCTTCACAAAGAAGAGCGTTGGCGGGAAATTCAGAAGCTGAACGGCATTAAGGATGCACAGCTCAAAAAGCTGCCCATCGGGATGACGCTAAAGCTGCCGAGGTGATCATATGCTGGAAATATTAATTGATAACCGAAATGGTAAAGTGTGGAATATTACGAGTCTTGTTCCTTCGCTCACCTACAAGACGAAACGAATTGGAGCGGCGTCTAGTTTGGATATGACGGTGCTTAAAGGAAGTCCATTTCAAAGTGCTTCATTTGAGGTGAACAATGGCGATGTCATTCGTGTCCGCAAAGATAATATCAATGTATTTTACGGATATGTATTTGAAGTGAGTACCGGTATGGATGAGAGAATCTCGATAAAAGCCTATGATCAGATTCGCTATTTATTAAGCAATTATTTTTATAAATTTCAAGGGGTTACCGCCTCTCAAATTGTAAAGAAAATTGCCGATGATTTTGGCTTGGAGACAGGCGTGCTGGTGGATACCAAGTACAAAATTCCATCCATGCTGGAGGATAATAAAAAGCTGCTTGATATTATTTGTAAGGCACTTGATCTAACACTCATTCATTCAGGCGGAAATTTTATACTTTTGGATGATTTCGGAAAGCTTTCCTTGCGCAATGTGGAGGAGATGAAGGTTGATTTTGTAATTGGCGATTACAGCCTTATGTTTGATTATGGAATGAAGCGATCGATTGACGGCGATACCTATAACCACATTATTATTTTTGAGGATAATAAAGAAGCAGGCATACGTAAGCATCATCCCAAGAAGGATGACGCTTCAATCGCGAAATGGGGACGGCTTCTGCTTTATCAGCAGGCGGATGAGAAAATGAATGTGGCACAAATAAATGAACAGCTTAATCAGCTGATGAAGCTGAAAAACCGTGAGCAAAAGAGCATCAGTATTGATGCCATTGGTGATTTGCGAGTTAGAGCGGGATGTTATGTACCCGTAGTGATTGATGAGCTCGGCATTCACCAATATTTTCTCGTAGATGAATGCTCGCATAAATTCGAAGCGGATTCGCATACGATGAAGCTGGAATTGAGGGTGATTTAATGGCATTATTGGAGTCGATCAAGAAAGCGGGAGCCGCAGCCTACGCTGCAGGGAATCCGCTAGCCGTCATGGTAGGAAAAGTCATTCAAATCAATCCTCTGGTAGTAAACGTCGATCAACGTTTTACTTTATCAGAGGATTTTTTAATTATACCGGAAAGCCTCGTTAAGTATGAAATTGAGCTGCAAACATCTGAAAAGCTGGTCATCCGCACAGGCTTGGAAGCGGGAGATGCGGTGTTAATGCTCCGCGTACAAGGCGGTCAACAATTTGTAGTACTCGATAAGGTGGCTAAGCCATGATTCCACAGGGAGCAAATGTTGCGGAGGTAACGACGGTAGAGGAGCTCGAAACGAGCGAGACCTATAAGCTTGATTTAGCAAGTAAACGGATCGTAGGCAGGACTGACGGGTTAGAAGCGGTAAAGCAGGCTGTATTCAAAATATTGCAAACAGAGCGATACCGCTATTTTTGCTACAGCACCAATTATGGTACCGAGCTGGAGAGCTTACTTGGAGGATCGCCATCTTATGTTCAATCAGAGCTAAAGCGCAGCATTCAAGAGGCGCTTTTGCAAGATGAGCGGGTGAGTGATGTCATTGATTTTCAGTACGACGTTAAAGATGAAGCTATCATTGTCCAGTTTACTGTCGTAACGGAGTTTGGAAGCTTTGGAGAGGAGGTAAGCCAAAATGTATGAAAACATGACCTTTAGCTATTTGCTCCAGCGAATGCTGGATCGTGTACAAGGGAATGTAGATAAGCGGGAAGGCAGCATTATTTATGATGCGCTGGCACCGGCGGCTGCAGAGCTTTCTGAGCTGTATGCTCAGCTGGACGTCAATATTGATTTAGCTTTTGCAGATACATCGAGCGGGGAATATTTGTCTAGGCGTACAGCAGATTTTGGCGTCAATAGGCAAGCGGCTACGAGAGCGAAGCGGCTCGGTAAATTTTATGGCTCCAGCGGAGCGGCAATGGACGTGCCGATTGGAAGCCGTTTTTCGGCAGATTCGGTTAATTACATTGTAAGAGAGAGATTGGAAGCCGGCTCTTTTGTTCTTGAAAGTGAAACAGAGGGAGTAGCTGGCAATCAGCAATTTGGCGATATGCTGCCTATCGATTATATTAGCTCGCTTGCTCGTGCAGAGCTAGTCGATGTGCTGGTGCCAGGTGAGAACGAGGAGTCGGATGCACAGCTGCGCAGCCGTTTTTTTGCCGAGGTTCAAAATCCAGGGACGAGCGGCAATGTATCAGATTATATGAAATGGGCGTTGTCGGTTCCCGGTGTTGGCGGAGCAAGAGTGATGCCCTTATGGGATGGTCCGGGAACCGTGAAGGTTGTTATCGTCAATTCGGATAAGCAGCCAGCGAGCGAGGTGCTGCAGCATGCGGTGCTTGATTTTATCAATGAGAACAGGCCAATCGGTGCAGAGGTTTCAATCGTTTCCGCTTCGAGTGTACCTATTCGCATCAAGGCTAAGGTTACACTTGCAGCAGGATATACGATTCAGCTTGTGAGCGCGGCTTTTGCTAAAGCACTCACTGCTTATTTAGATGAAACGGCGTTCCGCATTAATTATGTGAGTATCGCTAAGCTCGGTACTTTGCTCTTAGCAGTACCCGGGGTCTTAGACTACGATCGACTTTTACTGAATGGCGGAAGCGATAATATCGGACTTGAAATTGATGAAGTACCTATTGCGGGGCTTGTTGAATTGGAGGTGTAGCCTATGCGATATCCTGCGGAGGTAGATCAATTTACGGTGAAGCTGAACAAAAAGGAAGGCAGCGAGCTGTACGTTATAGAAGAGCAGCTTTCCGTTCTTGGAGGGGTATTTGAGGGAGACCTTGCACATGATGACATACGCAAGGACAGCATTCAGGTCTATACAGGACCCGGCTTATCGGGTGAGAAGATACAGAATTATTTTCTGACTGTACCGGCTGAGACGCCTTGGAGGCTCCGAATTAAGCTTTTTGCGCAAGCTGAAGCTGTCTTTGTTACCTACGAGACGCCAGGCGATCGGGTGGAAGCAGCAGATATTAATGATTTGCAGGTGAGTATTTCTGCAACGCAATTAGAAATGGAAAGATACAAGAAAAGTGGAAGTATCGATGGCGGATCATTTTTGAGGAGGAATTAAATGTCACAGACGATTCAGATCAAGCGTGGAACAAAAGCAGAGCTAACTGCATTCGGTGCTTTATTGGCTGGCGAAATGGGATTTTGCACAGATACGAAGGAAGTTTATGTCGGTGATGGTACAACAAATAGCATGGTAGGTCGCGCGTTATCCGGCACAGAAGCAGCTAGACCAGCCGCAGCAGCCATGGGTAGGTTGTATTACGTGAGCAGCGGTACAAACAATGGATATTTGTATGCTGACGACGGTACCACATGGAGAAGAATCAATGCGCAGAAGCTTACCGATTTGACAGGAACGCTGGATGATATTTCAGAAGGTGCCACCTATGCAAAGGTGCTAAAAGCTAACGTTACAAGCGGCAATGTAAATAAGGTGTCCGATGGTGTGAACGTGAAAACAGCTGCTGAGATTAAGACGCATCTGGACGATCCAACTAAGCACAGGCTTATTAATGATGCGGGCTTGGCTATCACCGATTTGTGGTCAGCGCAAAAGATTAGAAATGAAATTGAGCTGGCGAAGCATAACATCGAGCCGCAAGCTTCGGTTAAGGATAAGGACTTAGTGACCCCGCCAGCTTCACCTGTTTTGGCGGATCGTTATTTGATTCCTGCAGGCGCAACGGGCGTGTGGGCTTCGCAAGTCAACAAAATTGCCGAGTGGAACGGTACTGCTTGGGATTTATACACGCCGCAAGTAGGATGGACATGCTACATCGATGATGAGCAGAAGATTTTTAGCTGGAACGGTAGCGCATGGGTACGAACTGGCGGTGCGCTTCAGACGATTACAGCTGGCAGCGGACTTACAGGCGGAGGGCAAGCCGATACCGTCACCCTTAGCGTTGGAGCGGGGAACGGGATTGCGGTTGCAGGTGCAGCAGTTAGCGCAAAAGCTGGCAAAGGTGTGCTCGTTAATGCGACAGGCATAGAAGCGAATATTGATGCAGACAGCATCGTTTATGATGCCGCGAACGGAAATCGCTTAAGGGTTGCCGTCATTGATGGCGGTACGTTCTAAGGAGGCGAGCAGATGCCAAGAAAAGTACTCATTCAATTGAGGCGGGGTTTGGAAACGAGCATTGGGCTGCTTGAAGTCGGTGAACTAGGGTACTGCACAGATACCCAGAAGCTGTACATCGGTACAGCAGGCGGGAATATTGTGCTTGCTGCAGCGCAGGCGACGGGCGACATGCTGAAAAGCATTTACGATACGAACAACAACGGAAAGATCGATAGTGCAGAAGCAGCGGACAGCGCGCCTTGGGCTGGTATTAGCGGCAAACCTGTAAGTTTTGCCCCGGCTGCGCATGCTCACGCGGCTGCAGATATTACCTCGGGTACCGTTGCCGTGGCCAGATTGCCTGCTGCATCGGTAACTGCTGCTGGTGTTGTTCAATTAACCAATGCGGTTAACAGCACGAGTGTTGTACAAGCGGCGACGGCCAATGCGGTGAAACTCGCTTATGATCTAGCCAGCGGAAAGCTTGGACCGGGAGTAACCTGGAATCAGCTAAAGGGGGTGTAGGTATTGTCCTATAGTCTAGCTTTATTTGGAGAACAGACGTATGGGGAAGATAGGGACGACGGGGAGGAGGCTCTCCATACGGAAATAGATCTCATGAAATATTTGCCTCCCTATTATTATGAAATCGTAGAAATGCTAGCTATTCAATCTAAGCTTGGCGGCGAAATAGGGGAGCAGGCTGAGGCAATTGAAACGGCATTTGATCAATATTTTGTACATTCGGCTACATGGGGACTGACGCGCTGGGAAAATGTGCTTGGACTGAAAAGCGACTCCTCTTTGCCGGATGCTCGACGACGCGAGAGTATTTTAGCCAAGCTGCGCGGAGCTGGTACGACGACTAAGGTTAAAATTATCCAAACAGCTATCGCTTTCTCTGGCGGTGAGGTGAATGTAGTTGAATATCCGGCAGAGAGTCGTTTCGAGGTCGTATTTGTCGGGACGAAGGGGATTCCGCCCAATATGGCTGGCTTTATTCAAATGCTAGAGGATATTAAGCCGGCTCATTTAGCTTTTGCATTGAAATACACCTATACAGTGTGGAATCAGATAGGAACAATGACATGGAATCAAGCGCGAAGCAAGACATGGAGTGAATTAAGAGTTTACGAGGGAGTGTGAAAATATGCAAACGACAGGGAATTTAGGATTAAAAAAACCGGAAGGAACAGATGTTGTCGATATTGCGGATTTGAATGGGAATGCGGATATTTTGGATGCGGCTGTTAGTAACAAAGTAGATAAAGTGGCTGGGAAGCAGCTATCTACAGAGGACTATACGACAGCGGAGAAAACGAAGCTGGCAGGCGTTGCTACTGGGGCTAATGCATATGTGCATCCGGCTAATCATCCTGCATCCGTTATTACTCAGGATGCGAGCAGCAGATTTGTGACTGACGCTGAGAAAACGGCTTGGAACGCTAAGGCGAGCACGGCTGTAGCTACCACTTCCGCAGCTGGTCTTCAGTCTGCGGCTGATAAGGTGAAGCTGGATGGGATTGCGGCTGGGGCAGGAAGCGTAAATAGTGCAACGGATCCCGTAATAGGTACACGAACGATTGATGATACGATAACAGCTGCAGCGGGTGCAGACACACCTACACGGTTATGGTCGAAGTTGGCGAATATGATTAAAGGTGTGACAGGCTCTGGTAACTGGTACACGCTGCCTTCGATGACGATTACCGCAATTATTACCGCGCTAGGTTTGAAGGCGAATAGCGCAAGTCCTGTGTTAACAGGTACTCCTACTGCACCGACAGCAGCTATGGGCTCAAACACAACACAAGTTGCTACGACAGCATTTGTACAGCAAGAGATAACTAACGACCTTGCTACGGTTGCGCCACCAATGAGTGGAGTAGCCACTGCAGGTAATAGCTTAAAGTTAGCACGGGAAAACCACGTACACCCGACGGATACAAGTCGCGCACCACTTGCAAGCCCAGCATTTTTTGGGACGCCAACAGCGCCAACAGCTGTAATAGGAACAAATACCACGCAAATCGCAACTACTCAATTTGTAAGAAGTGCTTTAGGTACTATTTTGAATGCTGGAACAAATTTGGATACTATAACTAATCCAGGGCGTTACGATGTATCTGGTGCACTTAATAGACCAAGTGGTGCATCGGATTGGATATACTTGGATGTAATTGTTCACTCAAATACACCAAATTACTGCAAGCAAATTTCATATGATTTTTATAGCAATTTATCATGGGCTAGGACGAGATATGGAAGTGCTTGGACAGTTTGGTCACCGTTACAGACAAGCGAAATTGTTGCAGGGACGGGTGAGCAATTCTATTCAAGGATTGATAATGTAGATAGATTCTCTGGCAATCCAACTTATTTTCAGGCGCCTTATGATGGTATTTATACAGTTACGTCAGAATCCACTCAAATGGGAGATTCAGGAGTTAGACCATATTTTCTCCTTACTAATACCCAAGCGATTGATTACAATGGATATATTACTTACGAGACAACTTCTCCTGCAAATGGTGGGAATAACTATGGATATGCAACTACTGTAGTCAACTCACCAAAACTATTTGCTGGTCAATTGCTAAAAATTGAGTTGAAAAATGGTGGTTGGCAATCAATGTATAGAAATGTAAAAATAACTGGAACTCGATCTGTAAAAGTATAAGGAGGTAGAAAAAATGATAAATTATGACGATATGATATTAGATGCCGATCAAGCAGACATAGATATATTTCTTTCGAAAATAGTGTCTTCATATACAATCCATGCATATAATCAACCTTTTAACGGGAAACAGTCAGAAAACATTAACGGTGTTGAGGAAACAGTTTATTACGTTTTAAAAGTTAATACTGTAGAAACAATACAAACCACTTCCGATGCGGGTGGTGCGCTTACTTTAGCTAACGTTGACGAGGAAGTGATGCTTATGAAAAACCGTATCGTTCGAGGTTTACTTTACCAAAACTATGGGGTTTCAGAGGACGAAATGAAAAACAATGAACTTAAACATTCTTTTAGACTCTCTGTTTTTGAGGAAGAAAATACAGCACTTAAGACAAGAGTTGCTGATATTGAACTCTCTCTTATTGAGTTGTTCGGAGGTGCGAAATGATGTTGAATTTTAAAGTTCGAATATATGCAAATGGAACTAATACGAGGTATAACAACGGAGAAGGTACACCGGAAGAAATCATTTCAACTTATGCCTTATCCGATATTGATTTTGTTAAAGTTCTTAAAGCTTTCTATGAAATACGTCCGGATCTTGCAGGATGAATAAGGGCTAGATTGACTTATTATCGTTATATAATGAAGTAGAATGCTTTAGGGAATAAACTACTATAGTTTCATTACCATGGACATGAGTTTAACCCGTTCTTTCTCGTATTCAGAAATTCCAGAAAGGAGCTTTCCATGTACAAACAATTCCTATCCCAATATCTATCAGAAGGAAAGCTCACCGCAGCCGCGGTGGGCGCTTTTTTTGCCCCTGTGATTGATTCGATTTATGGAGGAGGTCGATTAATTCCAATAGCGCTTCTAATAGCAGTTATCGTACTGGATTGGATAACAGGCATTGCCGCTTCACATAAAGACAAGACATACTCCTCCGAGTATGGGATGTTTGGGGTACTTCGTACCCTTTTTCTTTTGGCATTACCCGTCCTAGCCAAGCTGCTGGACTCTATGCTCAGCATGCCGGGGCTGTTCTTTTACGCCATTACGCTAGGCATCATTTATCACACATGGCAGTCTTTGACCGCCAACGCCTACAGAGCGGGCTGGGAGAAGTGGATTCCTAAATCGGTCATCGAGCATATTGATAGTGAGCTGAAAGCGAAGGTAGAGCGAGCGACAAAGCGAGGCAGCAGCCCAGATATAATTAACGATTCTGATCAATCTATTAATAACGAATCTACTACGAATAAAAGGAAGTCCAACAATGGCTAATTATACAATCAACCACATCCCCCCATCCACCCCCAACAATCGCCGCCCAGGCCATTTGCTTTTGCCGCAATTTATTACCATTCACAACACAGGCAACCCTACCAGCTCAGCGAGAAACGAAAGGGCGTGGCTCACGAACCTGACTAATAATCGCACCGCATCCTATCATCTTGTTGTGGACGAGCATGAGGTCATTGAGTGTTTGCCGCTGAATGAGAATGCGTGGCATGCGGGCGACGGGAGCGGCGCTGCAAGCGGGAATCGAACATCGATAAGCATTGAGATTTGCGAGAGTGGAGACTATGAAAAAACACTTTCCAATACTTGCGAATTAGCAGCAAAGCTACTGAAGCAGTACGGCTGGGGAATCGATCGCCTGCGTCGCCATTACGATTGGAGCGGGAAAATTTGTCCAAGATTGATGTACGATAATGGCAAATGGACAGGATGGGACCATTTCAAACAGAAGGTACTGGAGAAAATGAAACGGCCAACCGACAATCGAAAATCAGATCTGAATCTATCAGAAGCAGAACAAAGGCTTTTAATTAACACCCTCGGACAATTTAAGGATCAAAAGCTTCTACAAGACACCAAATGGAGGGAGAAAGCGGAGCAAGGTACGTTAACGCTCTCGGAACTGGCATGGCTGAATACAATGATACTCTCGCGAAAATAAATGAACCCCGCCGACCTTTAAGGTCTGCGGGGTTCATCATTTATTTTAAGACATATTCAGCTAAAACCTTCTGGAGATCGTAGATGTTCAGGTTTTTGTTGAATGTTTTTTGGATGGGCGCGACGCTGCCTGATATCCAAATCTTCAGCTCGGCATCCAGATCATAGTTTCCGGCTGTTTCGATGCTGAAATGAGTAATGCTTTTGTAAGGATAGGAATGAAAATCAATTTTTTTGCCGGTTATTCCTTGTTTATCAATGATGATGAGGCGTTTGTTCGTAAAAATGAACATGTCGCGAATCAGTTTGTACGCTCTTTCTACATTCTCCGATCTACTGAGCAAGTTGCCAAATTCTATTTGCGCCTCATCAGGATTTACTTCAGAGGCGTTCCCCATTAATGCGTCCAAAAAGCCCATTTTAACACCATCCCTCTAATTCCATATGTACCTAAAAAAGGTTCCTTCGTTTACTTTATGCGCAGACAAGCAATAATAGATGGCTTTTTTAGGCATCTGCTCATTTCCTGCAAAAGCCCATACACTTTTGCCCCAGAATCATAGGATACTGTGTAAGTTAACAAAAAGGAGATGAACAAATGAGCTATGGAGTAGCAGGTGCTAATGTAGGTCCTGGAAACTGCGCACCTTACCCAGTTGCAGGAGTAGGCGTAGGCTGCGGCGGTGGCGGATTCTCAAGTATTGGATTTATTCTTGTCCTTTTTATCCTTCTTGTCATCATTTCTCGTTCTTGGCTGTAAGCCATAATTAAGCCAAAGCGTAAACGCAAGGCTTTCCAAACGCTTTCTAACTAAATGAAAGTATAATAACATCCCCATAGGCCTGAGCCATGGGGATGTTATAGTTTATCATATGGGACAAGTTGCTAATGATACTTATTATTCTACAATGGAGCGAGCGACGAGAATAAGATCTAATAGATCGATGACACCGTCTTTGTTAACGTCAGCTTGTTTAATTTGTTCCCAATCCGCTGAGCCTTCGCGTTTGCCGTAATGAATAACGATGAGGGCCAAATCCGAAATGCTGACTTTGCCATCTTGGTTTTGATCGGCAGGGTTTGTCGTTTCTTTTGGCGTTACTTGGATATTTAATGTGTATGGAGCAGCATTAACTTCAGTTTCGCCGTTTGAAATTAAGATCGAATCCGCAGTCACTTTACCTGTAGTAACCGTTTGTGTTTCTTTTGCTTTAAAAGTAAGCTCCACAACCTGTTTACTGCCGGTAACCGCGTTTTCTACCCCTTCACTAGCAAGAATGAGTCGGATTTTGCCCTTCTCATCATGGATGGTATTCACAATTTGGACCTTTTCAAGAAGTGAACGGCTAGCTACATATTCAAATGCATTCGGGTCATAGTTAAATGAGATATCTTGTGCATAAACGTTGTCCGAAACATCATTCAAGCCTAGCTTAATCGTAAAGGTTGAACCGGATACGACAGACGTCTTTCCTTCCAATACAGCAGTTGGACCGGATATTTCTGTCTCTTCTTCTTTAACGGAAGCGGTGAAATTAGGCAATGACTCTGTTCCTTGTCCACTTGCGATCATCGCTTGATGAAGCACCGCAGATGCACCGTTATTTTGGGACTGCGTTACTAACCGTACAATAGGCTGATCCGGCGAGATGGCGGAATCTGCTGCGAGGACGATTCTTGTTTTTCCATTGGCACTTTCATTTCGTAATACGGTAACGCCAGCTTGAAGCGGCTTAATCGATTGAACAGTCAGATCGCCAGTCTCTAATTCGATATCCAAGGCTTTAGCATCTGTGTTCAGATGACTAACGGCGAACTCATAACCTTTTAATTGTTTAGAAGTGGTGTCAACAATTTTGGTTAACTGGAGATTCGGAGCATCCGGTTTGTTCTGATCCTTCTGAGGGACGAACATACCATCAATCGTCTTGGAATCGCCAATCGGAGAATCGACCTCCAGTGCAGCTAATATCGTTGCAGCAATATCCTTCGTTGTTCCTCCTTGCAAAAGCTTCTCCTTACCTACATCCGTTGCAATCGTTCTTCCGTTTGCTGCGATAAATACCGTTTTGGCAAGCGGCGAATCTTGTCCATGGGCAGTAGCGCTGCCGAGCGTATGATCTGCGTTTTCTGTGCCGCCGCCATGATCGGCTGTCATTAGAATAAGCGTATCGTCCAGCAGGTTTTTGCTGCCGAGCGAGTCATAGATCGTTTTTACAAGGTTATCTGTTTCCATAAGTTTTGCATAATAATCCTTCGTATAGAAACCGAGCGAGTGTCCGACACCGTCCACATCATCCAATTGGAAGAAAATAAGGGATGCATCGTATGCTCTGCCGTCTGCCGCATATTTTGCAAAAGCATTTACGTTTGCTTTATCGCCCGCAGAATATCCTTCGGCACCAAGGGACGGTTCGATATGTCCATTAATGATGTTGGACCAGGTTGTGAAGGCAGCAAGCTTAGTCTCCGGGAATTGTTCACGCAATTTTTTGAAGACGGACGGGTAAGGCGATGTTTCACTATAGGTATTATTTGCGCTAATCGTATTGTCAATTTGATGCTTGCTGTAGTCCACACCATTTAACATGGCACCCCAGTTTGGAGATGAAACGGTAGGCAGCGTCGTTGTGACGGAATAACTAGCAGCACCTTTCTCGATGATGCCGCGCAGTGCGGGCAGATTTAATCGGTCGCCTACCGTTTCCTTCACAGAGCTTGGCGTTTCCCAGTAGGGCGCATCCTTCGATACCGACATGCCGGCACCGTCAATGCCGATTACGACAACTCGTTTGTAAGGCATATATTTTACTTTATCAGCAATATTGGTTAGTTCTTGAACGGACTTCCCTTGAGCCAAGGCAACATCACCAATCGTAATATGACTGTCTTTGTTAATATCTTCAGATGCTTTTGTTTTAATCTGAACAGTTTGCGCAGGCGTGTTCAACGTTTCCTTCACATATTTATTACCGCCTACAAAAAACTCAGCAGAGGTCACTTGAATCGTGCCTTGTCCACTTGCATCCTTTGCAAAAAAGTAAACATTGGACAGTGTAGATGACGCGAATTCTAAAGGGTTGGTTTTGTTATATACGCTTCCAGCTGGGAGCTCCAGCTTAACGATGCCTGGTGTTGAAGTGTCTACTTTCGTTGCTTTCGTTGCACGTGAGAATGTGAATTTGCTGCTGTCATAGGCAATTTCTACGCTCGCGCCGTCGATCGCGGTTGTCATGGAAGGGGTGCGCAGGTCGAGCATCTGCCTAAATTCTGTGCCAGGAGCTGTGGCTGTTGCACCTACGAATTTTAGCGTGCCATTGAATTTATCGCTGACTACAATGGGCGGAGCACTATTGAAAATTTCTGTAACCTCTTCAGGGGTGATTGCACGATTCAATATGAGAACCTCATCGAGCTGTGCTTCCAAAGCTGCAGAATATTTGCCAGTGCCGTCATTGCCGAGCATTGTGGAAAGACCAGAATCGATCGTTCCTGTGCGGCCGGTAATGCTAATTGCACTTGCGATATTATTGAATTTGGTTCCGTTCGACGTAGAGACTGCAACAGGCACGCCATCTTTATAAAAATCTACGCGTCCGACGGTACGGTCATGCGAGATGACGATATGGTGCCAGCTCCCATTAGCAACGTTTGGAATATCAGCATCAATGCGTGTTCCGCCTGCCGTATTGAAATTCCATCTTAATTTCTTATCGGAATGAAGAGAAAGGTTGTAGCCAACATTAGCTCCGCTGTTCCAGTCTTTATTGGATAAAATGGAAGGATCGGAATCTACGCCGGAGGACTTCACCCAGAAGGAGAAGCTGAAGCTTTTATCGACTCCGAATTGGAGTTGTGATGGCTTGCCCAGATTTACGTATTGTTTATTGGCACTAGTTGAACTTAATGAAAGGGCTTGTCCGATTCTACCGGGAACGTAAGTAGGAGTGCCGACGATGTCAGCCGTGAGATTGTTTGTGGAACTATCAGCGGCATTGTTCTCAAAGCTGAATTTTGCATGAAGGTCGGCATTCACGACAGCTGCAAAAGCAGTTTGGCTGAGCGGAACAAATCCTCCTGATGCGGTAATTAATGTAACGGCAGCAAGCGTGGATACAAATGCTTTTTTTATCGTCTTATTCATGAATAATAACCTCCAATTTTTCGAATGGGTGTCTCGTGAAATCGAATAGGGGACAGTAGATTTACTTTTATGGCATATGGGCCATAATCCAACATCCTTCCCACACATAGATTAAAAACAAAACAAATAATGTCATTAAATAATGTGATTAATTGTTTTTGTGTGTTTTTGATTCTTCTTTATCATAAGGTTGTGTTGTTAAACAGGTGTAATCGGAATATGAAGAAATTACTAAAAAGAGGCTCCACCTCGTCGAAACGACAAGGTGGAGCCTCTTTTTATAGTAGTAAGAACAACTTATAGAGGAAGCAGCGCTTCAATATCTCTCAAGGATTGAATTTCAAAAGTTGGACGTGCGGCACCTTCTGGCAGCTGCTGTCTCGATCGATTTAGCCAGGCGCTTGCTATACCGGTTCGGCTCGCCCCCAAAATGTCGGTAAACAAATTATCTCCTACCATTAGACATTGCTCTGGTTTTAGCCCCGCGAGATTCATCGTGTGCTCGAAAATTTGCGGAGCCGGCTTGCCGCAGCCGACTTCTCCAGAAATAACGATATGGGGAAAAAAATCGGATAAACCGTTGATGCCATAGAGCTTCTCTTTCTGTAAATCAGGTGTTCCATTGGTCAGCAGCATAAGCGGGTATTTTGCAGATAATGCTTCGAGCACCTCAAATGTTTCTTCATATACATAAGGGCGCTTGCGCCGCTCGGCTGGAAACTGTTCAGCAAGCTTGACTGCAAGGTCTTCATCGTGGATGCCGAGCTCTTGTAGTCCTCTCTCCCAAACGTTTTTACGGAAAGCAGGTGCTGCCTCTTTCATTAATTGCAGCTCTGCTGCTTCTCCATCATCAAACCGAGCCCACATCGCTTCCATCGCAGTTACTTCAATATTCGCTAAGTAAGCGTAACATTCCAATTCACGAAATACAGAATGAGCAGATCGAATGATAGATTGCTTTAAAAGTCCTATTTGTAAACCTAATGCTTGCTCGGCTGCTTCGCATGTCGCATCGAGTGCCTCGTCTGTACTTTTCTCATCCCAAATCAGCGTGTTGTCTAAGTCGAAAATAATCGTTGTCATAAGTGTAGTACCCGTCCTTTTTTTAGTTTGTTGTCTTTGCTAAAGAAATGAAAAAAAGGTTGTTGCACATAAAATACAGCATTCGGATCTTTAAAACAACTTAAAACCATAATAAAAGCAATTAAACACACAATCTTTACTTGTGTTTGACACTCACTTAACAAATCTATTTTAAACTGCTAATAGATCAACGATGCAAATGCTTTAACTTCATAATACCGTTCTTGAACGATTATTACGAGAACACAAGGAGAATGAGAATGAAAAATGAAGGATTAGCGATTAATGGTATTCGCAAGGCATTTGGCAGCTTTCAAGCACTCCATGATGTCAGCGTTCATATTCCGAAAGGGAAATTCACATGTCTGCTCGGCCCAAGCGGCTGCGGCAAGACGACATTGCTGCGTATTATCGCAGGTCTTGAACAGACTGATGCCGGCACCGTAATCCTTGATGGAAATGATATTACGACGCAGCATACGTCCAAACGCAACTTTGGCATCGTTTTTCAATCGTATGCGCTATTTCCAAATCTAAGCGTGAGCGACAACATTGGCTACGGTCTCAAAGGGAAACAGCCGAAGCGTCAAATTGAAGAACGTGTGAAGGAGATGCTGGAGCTCATTGGACTGACTGAGGTGAGGGATCGGTATCCAGCACAGCTCTCCGGAGGCCAGCAGCAGCGGGTGGCGCTCGCAAGAGCAATCGCCTTATCGCCTGATATTTTATTGCTGGATGAGCCGCTTTCTGCGCTTGATGCGAAGGTGCGGGAGAAGCTGCGCGAACAGCTATGCGAGCTGCAAGAGCGGCTTGGCATTACGACGGTTATGGTTACGCATGACCAAGAGGAAGCGCTGACGATGGCGGATCAGATTGTCGTCATGGATCAAGGACGGGTTGTCCAAATTGGCACGCCGCAGGAGGTATATGACAAGCCGAATACGCCTTTTGTCGCTGATTTCATTGGAGCTATTAATTTTTTTCCTGTAGGAACAGAAAGATGGATGGGGGCAAGCCCAAATGATTTGTTAGCTATAAGGCCGGAACATATCCAGATTGATGAGGAAAAGCATACGGGCGGCCTATCTAATGATAGCGGAATTAGCGGATTTGTTCAGCATGTGGAGTTTCGTGGCGCATTCTATCGTGTAAGCTTGCAGCTAGCGAATGAACACGGGAATCATTCAGACATAAGCGTAACGGTAGATATATCAGCGCAAATAGCTAATCGATTTGAATGGTCGCGCAATAAGCTGTTTCATCTTCAAATGCCGCAAGAGCGTATGCTTCATTATCCTGCGGCAATCGCTGGGAACGTGGGGAGGTAGAGAATGAAAGGGAAAATAGATCAAGCTCTGCCCTCGCAGTGGGTGAGAAAAAGCAATCAAAAGTTACGGGAGAGCAATGGCGTTATAAAGCTCCTGCTAGTGCTAGTCCTGCTCACACTTATTACTGTTATTGTCCTGCCACTGTTCGCGATGTTTAAGCAGGCGTTCATGGATTCAGATGGAAATCTGGTTGGCTTCACTCATTTTTCATCGTATCTGCAGTCAAGATCACTCATTCAATCGATGCTGAACACGATTACCGTATCCACAGCTACAACCGCGATTGCTGTGCCGCTTGCCTTTGGGCTGGCGTTCGTATTGACTCGCACAAATATTAAAGGCAAGTCCTTCTTCAAAGCTCTTGCCATGCTGCCCTTATTCGCACCAACCATGATGCACGGGCTCGCGCTTACTTATTTATTTGGTCATCAAGGTCTTATCTCTACGGGGTTGTTCGGACTGCTGCCGTTCGAATGGCGAATTCCACTCTATGGAAAAGTAGGCATCATCATTTCTGAGGTCATCTATACGTTTCCGCAGGCGTTTCTTATTTTGTGCGCGGGGCTTGCCGTCAGCGATTATCGCTTGTATGAGGCAGCCGAGTCGATGGGCGCGAGCAGCTTGCGAAAAATGTTTACCGTAACGCTGCCGTCTGTAAAATATGCGCTGCTCAGCGCGGTCGTCATTTGTTTTACGCTCAGCTTCACCGATTTTGGCGCACCGAAGGTCGTAGGCGGACAGTATAACGTGCTGGCCACTGATATTTTTAAACAGGTTGTCGGCCAGCAAAATATGTCTATGGGAGCTGTAGTCGGCATCGTGCTGACCATTCCCGCCATTCTCGCGTTTATCGTGGATCGAATCGTCACGCGGAAGCAGCAGGCGTACGTCACATCAAAGTCTGTTCCTTATTCCGTGAAGAACAATCGGCTGCGCAATGTTTGGGCGTATACGTATGCGATTGCTTTATCAGCCATGATTTTGCTGTTAATGGGAGCTGTTCTGCTTGCTTCGGTCGTGAAGAAGTGGCCGTATGACATGTCACTAACGTGGAGCAACTTCGACTTCTCCAATGCAGCGGCAGGTGGCTTCGATCCGTTCTGGAACAGCATTGAGATGGCCGCTTGGACAGCGGTAATCGGAACGATCATTACGTTCTTGTTTGCTTATTTGATCGAAAATGGACGTGTCTATCGTCCGATCCGGCAAGCTGCTTATTTCTTGTCGATTTTGCCACTGGCGCTTCCAGGGCTGGTCATCGGATTATCTTTTATTTATTTCTTTAATCATCCGTCCAACCCGTTTCACTTTATTTATGGAACGATGATCATTCTTGTTTTGGCTAATGTTGTGCATTTTTACTCCGTTCCATTCATGACGGCGACCGCAACTTTAAAAATGCTGGACAAGGAGTTCGACAACGTCTCGGAGTCCATGAATGTCTCGAAGCTGCGGACATTTTATCGCATTACGGTGCCATTGTCCTTGCCGGCCATATTAGAAATGGCAGTTTACTTTTTCGTAAATGCAATGGTGACGGTATCTGCACTGGTCTTTCTGTATGCGTCGGACTTGCGAATTGCCTCGGTTTCCATCGTCAGCATGGACGATGCGGGCGATACGGCGGCGGCGGCAGCGATGTCAGTACTCGTAGTGCTCCTCAATGTTGTCGTTCGCTTTCTGTATGAAGCGGGCACCGCAAGGCTGAGACGCAAAATGTCAGCTTGGCAGAAGCGATAAGGCGATGCCAAAAACAATTTTTCAAAAAAACAATTATACATTATACGATGGAGGTTTTTACTCATGATTAAAACAGTCATATTGGATTGGGCAGGTACAGTGGTTGATTATGGAAGCTTTGCACCGGTTGAAGCGTTTCGCCGCTTATTCGAAGAAAGAGACATTGAGGCGTCGTTCAAAGCGATTCGGAAGCCGATGGGTCGCATGAAAAAAGATCATTTGCGCGATATTTGCTCCGATCCTGATGTGTCTGCTGCATGGCAAGCGAAGTTTGGCAGCATGCCAAATGAAAATGATATTGATGAAATGTATGAAAAGTTTGAACCGATGTTGTTCTCCATTCTTCATCAATATGCAACACCAGTGCCCGGTGCGCTAGCACTTATTGAGAGACTGCGCGAGCAGGGCATCAAGATTGGAACGACGACAGGATATACGCGTCCCATGATGGACATTATTGCACCGGAAGCTGCGAAGCAAGGATATTCGCCAGATTGTACAGTAACGCCAGATGAAGCAGCCGAAGGCCGCCCGCATCCATGGATGATCTTCCGCAATGCGGAGCTGCTCGGTACGTATCCGATGAGCCATATCGTCAAATGCGGCGATACCGAAGCAGATATGAGAGAAGGCCGTCATGCAGGCGTATGGTCAGTAGGCGTTATTTTCGGCGGAAATGAAGTGGGTTTGACACAAGCGGAAACGGAAGCCCTGTCTGAGGGCGAGAAGGAGAAGCTGTTTGTTGAAGTTTCGGATCGCTTGATGCAAGCGGGAGCACATTTTATCATTCGTGAGATTGGCGAGCTGGATGGCGTTATTTCACACATCAACGAAAGACTACAAGCGGGGGATCGTCCATGAAATCACATAATGATGCATTATTGCTAACAGAAAATCCATATCTACTTCTTACGCCAGGACCGCTAACGACGACTCGAACCGTGAAGGAAGCGATGATGAAGGATTGGTGTACGTGGGATGATCAATACAATCAGCTGGTATCTTCGATAAGAGAGCGGCTCGTTAAGCTTGCTGCACAATCGGCGGCAGAAGACTATACTGCTATATTGATGCAGGGCAGCGGGACGTTTAGCGTGGAAGCCACAATAGGCACGGCGATGCCGAAGCAAGGCGGAAAATTGGCTATTGCCGTTAATGGAGCTTATGGCGAGCGAATGGTTCAAATTGCTGACGTGCTTGGTATTTCAGTTACGCCAATCCGTTTTGACGAGCGCAGCCCTATCAATCCGGAAGTCATCGAGAAAGCACTTAAGGATGATCCGCAGATTACACATGTTGCCATCGTACATTGCGAAACGACAACAGGTATCCTTAACCCTTTGAATGAAATAGCTCAAGTTGTTAAGCGCCATAATGTCACGTTTATTGTTGACGCTATGAGCAGCTTTGGCGGTGTAGCTATGGACATAGATGAGCTGGGCATTGATTTCCTCATTAGCAGCAGCAATAAATGTATACAAGGGGTACCGGGTTTTGGTTTTGTAGTTGCCCGCCGTGATGCCATTGCCAAATGCAAAGGCCATGCGCGCTCTTTATCGCTTGATTTGTATGACCAATGGGACATGATGGAGCGCTCGAATAGCAAATGGCGTTATACTTCGCCGACACATGTTGTTCGCGCATTCGATCAAGCGCTGAAGGAGCTGGAGCTTGAAGGCGGAATCGCGGCTCGTGAAGCTCGTTATAGTAGCAATCAACAAGTAATAACTGAGGGGATGGAGGCTGCTGGTTTCAGTGCGCTGCTTCCTCGTGAGTGGCAATCTCCTATTATTACGGCATTTCGTTACCCAAGCGCTAACTTTTCATTTGAATCATTTTACGGAAGCTTGAAGAAGGCAGGTTTTGTTCTGTATCCAGGGAAGCTGACCTCGGAGCCGACTTTCCGAATTGGCAGCATCGGTGATGTTAATCCAGCAGATATGGAACGATTGGTTCATGTGATCAAAAGCATTTATTCATCCTTTGACAAGGAACAGTAGGAGAGTGAAGACGATGAAAGTATTTTGTCTTGGCGGTGCAGGTCGAATTTGTATGGAAGCGGTGCTGGACCTTGTTCAGTACTCCTCATTTGAGGTCATTACGATTGGTGATTTCAATCTGGAAGCGGCGCAGCAGCTTGCTGCCTCACTGAATGATAAACGTGTCAATGCAGTCAGAGTGAATGTGCATGATCATGCGGCAACGGTAGAACAGCTTCGCGGCTACGATATTGTAATGGATGGAACTACAATTACATTAAACGGCTTGTCGACGGCATGTATTGCAGAGGCTGGCTGCCACGGCATTAATTTGAACGGCTTTGGCGAAGAAGATGCAAGCCACGATGTATTTGTCCGCAACGGAAAAATGTGTTTGCCTGGCTTCGGGATGACGCCGGGTGTAACGCAAATGATGGCGATGCATGCTGCTAATCAGTTGAAGGAAGTGCATGAGGTACGGGTTAGTCATGGCTCATACCGGCCGATTGCATTCTCCAAATCGATAGCGGAAACGACGGTTTATGAGTATGATCCGAAGCTGCCGGGACGCGTAGTTTATGAGAAGGGGCAATTCATTCAGGTGGAGCCGTTTGCTCGTCCACGTGAAATTGAGCTGCCAGAGCCTTACGGCAAATCGATTCAATACATTATTCCGCACGCAGAGACACGAACGCTGGCAAAAGCGCTTGAGAGCAAGGATGTTCAGTTAATTGAAGTACGCGGTACATGGCCTCAGCAAAATATGAGACTCGTCCGTGCGTTATATGACTATGGGTTTATGCGCAACGATCGTATAAACATTGCAGGCCAGGAAATTGGCATTATGGATGCGATTGGGCAATACTTATTCGAATCGCAAGAAGGCCATGAAACAGAATTATACGGTTATTCTCTTCATATTGAAGTAACGGGAATATCGGCACAGACTGGCGAAGCTTGCAAACATACACTTACCCATACACATCCTGCATCGGATGGTTCAGTAGAAGGCTGGGAGAAACTCCGTGCGTACACTAGAAACGTCGGAATTCCACTTGCGATAGCGACGGAGCTTATTGCGAGCGGTCAGACGTTATGCAAAGATCAAACAGGAATCATCACACCGGAAGAAGCTTTTGAACCGAGCATTATATTTGAGCAGCTAAGCAAGCGCGGCATTCTCATTCATGAAAAGATTGAGAGTTTAGTTGAAGTAGGCTAGAATACGATTAATAATCAAAACAGTAGACTAAGCTGAAGACGAAGGGGAAATAGAGATGTCGCTAGCCGGAGAAGAGCGGAAGCAGATCATCATTAATATGCTGCAGCTAAAAGGGAAGGTTCGAACGCCGGAGCTTGTGCAGGCGCTTGATGTATCATCGGAAACGATCCGCCGTTATTTGGAGGAGCTGGAGGATGAGCTTAAGCTCAAGCGAGTATACGGCGGCGCCGTTAAGATTAATGTGGAGCGGGAAGAGCCCGCTTATGTTCGGCGCGAGGTGCAGCAGGCTGAAGAGAAAAGAAGGATCGGACGAGCTGCCTCCTCTCTCATTCAGGATAAAGACGTTGTTGTCATCGACGATGGAACAACCACGCTGCAAATGATCGATTCACTTGCTTACAAAAAACAACTTACCGTTCTTGTTACATCCGTTTATACCTTAAACTTGCTGATTGGCTACAAAAATCGCAATATATTTGATGGTGAAATCGTGCTTATTGGCGGTCGCATTAACCCGAAGCATTACCGGACATCCGGTACGCTTGCGATGGAGTTTATGTCCAATTTTAATGTGGACAAGGCTTTTATCGTTGCTGACGGCCTACAGATTGATAGCGGTGTAACAAGCTATGAGGATGAGCGCGGCGTGTTGGCTAGAACTTTCATGAAACAAGCCAAGCAAACGATCGTGTTAGCTGATTATACGAAGATTGGGACGAACCATTTTTATAAGATTGCCGATTTTAAAGAGATTGATATGATTATTAGCGATGTAGCGCCTCCGCAGGCTTGGCGTTCCAAGCTTGATGATCAGGATGTGCACTGGATTGTAGCAGAATAGCTGTTTATGGCAAAGGAATCTTCGAGTCTAATAAGACTTGGAGGTTCTTTTTTTTATACCAACCAAATGCAAATTACTCAAAGGAAAAACACATCTAATTAGTGGAAATCAAAAACAAAACAATTTATTTACTTGTATTTTACAGTGCGTTAAACAAACAAGCATATAGTAGGAATAGAGAAGAAGAACAAACAAAGGGAGAGAAAAAAATGRAAAGAAGCTGGTTTCTGCTTGTGAGCATGATAGTTATTGTTACGGTTTTATCCGCATGCGGAGGTAACGGAGGATCGAGCAATAAAGGAAATAACAAAATGGGCAATACTTCAGAAGCAACAGAATCAACAGAATCAACAGAATCGTCGCTTGATACAGATAGCAAAGAACTTACCGTATATACTGCGCTTGAGGATGATCTTATTAAAGAGTATTTGAAAACTTTTTATGAAAAATACCCAGACATTAAATTAAATATCGTTCGTGATTCAACAGGTATTATTACAGCAAAGCTGCTTGCTGAGAAGGATAATCCGCAAGCGGATGTCGTGTGGGGCGTTGCAGCAACAAGCTTGCTAGTACTGGATCAAAACAGCATGCTGGAGCCTTATTCTCCTGCTGGCGTAGATCGGATTCTTGCTGAGTTTAAAGATACTAGAAGTCCGGAGCATTGGGTAGGCATTGATGCATGGGAGACTGCTTTTATTGCTAATACAGTTGAGCTGGAGAAAAAAGGTTTGGCCGTACCGAAAACTTACGAGGATCTGCTTAAGCCAGAATATAAAGGTCTAATCACGATGCCTAACCCTGCATCATCTGGTACGGGTTTCCTCACGGTATCGGGCTTGGCGCAGCTGCTTGGAGCAGATAAAGCATGGGAATACTTGGACAAACTGCATGAGAACATTGGCATCTACACGCACTCAGGTTCGAAGCCGGCAAAAATGGCTGGTACTGGCGAATATCCAATCGGGATCTCCTTCGGATACCGCGGTATTAAAGAAAAAAACGGCGGATCGCCAGTTGAAGTAGTTTTCCCGACAGAAGGCTCAGGCTGGGATGTTGAGGCAAATGCAATGGTTAAGAAATCGAAAATGAAAAAAGCAGCACAGACGTTTTTGGACTGGGCAATTACAGACGATGCAATGGCTGAATATAGCAAAAACTATCCGATCGTAGCTGTGAAGAGTGACACTAGCGTCATTCCAGAAGGTTATACTAAAAACCCGATTGAGCAATTAATCAAATACGATCTGCAAGAAGCGGCTAAACAAAGAGATACTATTTTAAAAGAGTGGAGCAACCGCTACGACAGCAAGAGCGAGCCGAAATCATAATAGTTGTATAAAGAAAAAGGCTGACAAGCGCTAGTTAAGCTGCTGTCAGCCTTTTCACTAGCACGCTCCCTATTGAACATAACGAAAAACACGATTTGGAAGGAGAATGGACATGTTGTTGAGAGTGAAAAAAATAGCAATTTTGTTAATAGTGATGACGTTGTTTTCTGGCGTCTCTACGCTAACGGGCGTTGGCCGCTCAGCCTTGCTGCCTTCTGCACATGCTGCGGCTGCAACGTTGTCGCTTACCGTCAATCAGAAAAATGCGGCAGTCGGACAACCAGTTGAGGTCGTTGTAAAAGGGGAGCAATTAAATGATTTATATGGCTTCGAGATTAAACTGAAGTACAACACAGCAAAACTTAAATTCAAACAGGCAACAGCAGCGTGGAAAGGAATGCCCATTTCACCGATTGATAAGGATGGGGTTATAACATTCGCTCATACGAAGATTGGGAAGGATAGCGGAGTGAGCGGATCGGCAGCTATTGCCACGTTTACTTTTGAGGGAGTTGCGAGTGGAAAGGCGAACGTTGAGCTGGTAGAAGCAAAGCTGGTCGATAGTCAGGTCAAGGCGGTTCAGCTGAAAAATGCGGCGAAGCTGGCTTTGCTCTTAAGCTCTTCGACGCTAGTATCCTTCAGTGACATAAAAGGCCACTGGGCTGAGGCAAATATTACAAGAGCGGCTTCGCTTGGCATCGTAACAGGCTTTGAGAACGGTGCTTTTCAACCTAATGGCTGGGTAACGCGTTCGCAATTTGTTGCTATGATCGGCCGTGCATTCGAGTTGAATGCTAAGCAAGCGAAGGAAGTTAATTTTAAAGACAAGGGACAATTTCCAGCTTGGGCAGAGGCGTTCATAGCGGAGGCTGTGAATGCTGATGTAATTAGCGGTTATGACGATGGTACTTTCCGGCCAAACCGCCATATTACAAGAGCGGAAATGGTGGCAATGACGATGCGTACATCTGGTTTTCCGCTCGACGAGAACCCGTCAATTCGTTTTGCGGATGCCTCGCAAATACCAGCTTGGGCTAAGCCGGCTGTAGCGGCTGCTGTTTCTCGTAATCTGCTTAAGGGGAGAAGCGGCAATCGCTTTGAACCGCAGGCAAAGGCTACTCGTGCAGAAGCATTGACGTTTATTTTGACGCTCATCGATAGCCAGAATAAATAGACTTGTTCACCCAGAGCAGAGGCGTTTAGTCATTGCAAGAAAGTGTGGGCGGGCATAAAAAATGAGCAGGAGCACATTTTACGAAATAGCCTATACCCTTTTTACTAAAAATCATAGGATACTGTACCTTAGTAAAAAGGAGATGAACAAATGGGCTATGGAGTAGCAGGGGTTGGCGCAGGAAATTGCGGACCTTCTTATCCAGTTGCAGGTGTTAGCAATTGTGGAGCTGGAGTTGGCGGCTGGGGAACTGGTATCGGTATTATATTGGTACTTTTCATTTTGCTTGTTATTATTTCCCGCGCTGTATGCTGGTAGTCAACAAAGCTTGCTTGTAAATCGGAATCAATGCGTTTTCCACTAATTGAAATAGTATTAAACCCCCAAGTGCCTGAGCCTTGGGGGTTTTGCCTGTTTATGCTATTCTCGAACCTCTGCAATGAGTTCGATTTCAACTGGCGTATGGAATGGAAGATCGCTTGTACCGATCGCGGACCTTGCATGGCGTCCATTTTCTCCGAATACTTCAATGAGCAGATCCGATGCGCCGTTCAGCACATAAGGCTGATCGCCGAAACCGGGAGCGCTGTTGATGAAACCAAGAATTTTTACGATTTTTACGACAC
Source organism: Paenibacillus sp. 2TAB26 (assembly GCF_052115145.1). Classification (NCBI taxonomy): domain Bacteria; kingdom Bacillati; phylum Bacillota; class Bacilli; order Caryophanales; family Paenibacillaceae; genus Paenibacillus; species Paenibacillus sp. 2TAB26. The sequence continues at coordinate 120,566 of NZ_JBFRGC010000005.1, read as the reverse complement.
GGTCAAGGTCGCCTAGGTGAGCTTTCATCGCCGCAAGCAGGTTGATAACGACTTGGCGCGCTGCTTCTTGTCCTTGCTCGATCGTTAGATCAGAGCCGATTTTACCTTCATACATGAGAACACCATCGATACGGCAGTCGAAGCCGGAAGTATAGATGAGATTGCCCGTTTGGTTGACCGGAATGTAGGAGAACTTAGGTTTAGTCGTTTCAGGCAAAACAATTCCTAGCTCAGCAAGACGTTTTTCAATAATAGACATTATAAAACAGCTCCTTGTTTATCAATTGTGTATTGCGGGTTAACTAATGCGTGCAGCAGTGCTGCGCGCGAATAAGATTACCTTCGCGCTTATGCGTGTGTTCACCATGTGAAAGCGTGAGCTGGCCGGCAACGATAACATGCGAGATGCCGGACGGATATTGACGCGGGTCCTCGAACGTTGCTGTGTCTTGAATGACAGCTGGGTCGAATACCGTGATGTCAGCAGCATATCCTGGCACAAGCAGTCCTCTTTTGCCAAGTTTAAAGCGCTGTACGGGAAATGAGGTTAGCTTGCGAACCGCTTGCTCAAGCGACAGTACCTTATCTTCACGCACATATTTGGCAAAAACGCGTGGAAAGGTGCCGTACGTGCGCGGATGAGGCTTGCCGATCTCGCAGTTCAAGCTGTCGGATGCAATCAATGATTTCTCATAACCGATGACCTGCTTCACATCGTCGTCGGACATATGGAAGTAGACAATCGCGATTTGAGCATTCTCCTCAAGCAGAAGATCCATCATGCAATCGACGGGATGTTCTCCTCGAAGCTCGGCAACCTCGGCGATTGATTTGCCTTCGAGCGCCTTGTTCGCTTCGGTCTGAATCGAAGAAATAATGATGCTGGACCAGCCAGTTGAACATACAAGATTATCCCAAGTGTCCTGCTCGCGGCTTAGCTCTTCTTTGATCCGCAGGCGCAGCGCCTTATCGCGGAACGCTTCAAGTGTTGCATGAATGCCGCCCTCTAGTACCCAAGGAGGGAGGACGGTTGTTAAGGTGGTGGAGCCTGCCGCGTAGGGATAAACATCAACTGTGACGTCCATACCACGTGCTCTTGCCGCTTCTACAAGCTCCAGCGCATCAAGCGCTTTACCCCAATTGGCGCGGCCAGCTGCTTTCAAATGACTGATATGCAGCGAGATGCCGACTCGTTCAGCGATCCATATGACCTCTGCAACGGACGGCAGCAAGTTATTGCCCTCACCGCGAATATGTGTGGAGAGCAGACCGTTGTATTTAGGCAAAACGCTGCAAAGCTCAACCAGCTCTTCGCGTGAAGTATAGCTGCCAGGTGCATACAACAAACCAATTGATAATCCGATTGCGCCTGCTCGCAGCCCTTCTTCAAGCAGTGTCTTCATCCGCTCGATTTCGTCTTTCGTCGCAGGACGGTTCTCGAAGCCCATGACTGCGATACGCAGTGCACCGTGTGCTACATAGGTGGCGATGTGCTCCGAAGGATTGGATTTGCTGACAAAATCCATATATTGACCAACCGTTTCCCAGGGCCACTCCCAGCTTGTACTCCCAAGTACGGGCTGCACATACGACTGCAGCAGTGCGCCTTTACTCCGAATAAATGGAGCAGGGGCGAGGCCGCAGTTGCCGACAACCTCAGTTGTTACCCCTTGCTGCAGCTTAATTTCACTGTAAGGATGATCAATAATCATCAGATCCGAGTGGCAATGCCCATCGATGAAGCCAGGAGAAATCACTTTGCGTCCCACATCAATAATTTGGCTAGCCTCTTGATCAATTTGGCCGATAGAAACAATGATGCCATCTTTGACTCCAACATCGCCGCCGTACCAAGGATTGCCGCTGCCATCGACGATTTTGCCGTTTTTCAAAATAAGATCGAGCATGTTATAAGCCTCCTCCTTCTCGTTATTCGAGCATTCCGCGAGCCGCTACAGTCGTTTTGTGAAGCTGCCCACTGGAATCCTTGATGTAGACAAAGCTGTGCAAATTAACGGTGCTGCAAATATGATTGGGGATGATACGCACCAAGTCGCCAACCTGATAGTTGGAATCCGGCTGTACACGAATCATGCCGTGCTCCTCATTCATTCGCTCCAAAATCGCTTCAGGATCTCCGATGATATGGCCGAAGCCCTTAAGGAATAAAGGTGAATTGCCCGGTTGTACGTCCGTTGCGAATGTTTTGCTGCCGCCGTCAATGATGATTAAATCTTCATAGGGCCTGCTGACAATGGTAGCCAGCACAACGCCGGCACAATCCTCAAGCGTACATGTTCCGAAAGCTGCCTGCATTCGGTCTTGATAAATGTAAGTCCCGGGACGAACTTCAGTGATGCCGTCAACTTCTGCAGCGAACAGCGCAGTAGGCGAAGAGCCTACACTTACATCCTCAATGGCGATGCCTGCGCTCCGTAGTACTGCAGCAGCCTCAACCATTAAGCGCCCCTCTTCATGGCCGGCTGCTTGCAAATCGAGCGTCGATGCTCCGCCGACCATAGCCCCTCGATAGGTGAAAATACCGCTAAGCTTTATGCCGACAAGATCATTGATTTGCTTCGCAAGCTCCACGGCTTTGTCGATCGCAACTCCTGTACGACGAAGTCCCGTTTCTAGCTCCAGGCGTACTTCCAACACTGCGCCTTCACGCACGGCTGTCTCAGATATGCGCTTCGCACCCTCTAAGCTATCGACTCCGATAATTAATCGAACGCCGGATAGACTGAGCCGAGCTGCACGCTCAAGCTTGGATTTGGCCACTAACGGATAAGCGACAAAAATATCACGAATGCCGCCGCTTGCCATGATCTCCGCTTCGGAAATTTTGGCTACGGTGATGCCGATGGCACCAGCTGAGAGCTGCTTTGAGGCCATTTCCGGCAGCTTATGTGTTTTGGCATGGGGACGAAGCTTTACGCCGCGTTTCGCGATAGCTTCTGCCATTGCAGCAATGTTGTTATCGACAGCATCACTGTCGATGACAACGCATGGTGTTTCTAGCTTAAGCAAGGCTTCCTCATCTTTGCGTACGTTCAATATCTCGCTCATTCGCTTGCTCCTTCATCGCTATCTACACCTTTGGATTCTTCCAAATAGCTGTATAACGTAAATTTTGAAATGCTCAAATAGCTGCAAACCTTCTCGCCTGACTTTTTAATGAGAAAAGCACCCTTTTGATCAAGCAATTGAATGATTTTAATTTTATCTTCTTTGGTCATGGCAGCTGGCGGCTTGCCAATCGTGACCTGCGCTTCCTGTATGAGCGTATCGAGCAGGTCGTTCACGTTGCTGACAAACGATTCCCGAACCGGCTGTAGTCCGCTCGCTGTCAGCGATTGAAGCGTTTTCTCGGCAACCATCAGATCGGTAATGTCGAAGTTGATGCAGAGCGCTCCAATGATGGTGCCAGCGTTATTTTTTACATACATGGAGGTCGAACGGAGAATACGTCCATCCTTCGTCTGGGTAACATAATTATGGCGGTTATCACCCTCGGAGGTGCCTCTCATAATTTCCAGTCCAAGATTCGTGCCAGGATCTCCTACATTTCTTCCGGTGACGTGGCCGTTCTCGATGACAACAATGGTGCTGTCTACGGGCTTTGACCAGTCATGCACAACGACCTCGCAATTGTCTCCAAACTGCGCGGTTATACCTTTGGCCATCTCCGTCAAAAATAGTAATTCTTGAGATATTGATTCCACTTGCATTCACTCTCCACTTTCTTAAAGCCTCATTGCCCACATGGTACTACGACTTACTCGAAAAATCAAACAAAAAATCTGTTAACCTAAAAAAAAGTGTGATAGGATGTTTTTAAACTTTTTATTGCTACGAGAAAAGGAGAGTGGGGATGAGAGATGCGCTGGATTAGTAGCTCATTAAAGCGTAAGTTATCCTTTTTGCTGCTGCTATCGGTTCTCATTCCGCTGCTCGCGCTGGGCTTATTTGCCTACAACATGGCAGCGACAGCTACGGAAGAGAAGGCAAAGCAATCGGGCAAGAGCCTATTGCGTCAGACGGGTACGAATCTCGAATTTATCGTTCAAGATATCGAGAATATGTCATTATTTTTGATTGGGCAAAAGGATGTACAGCAATATTTGAGCAGTTCAGGAGAAAATGCGGTTAAACAAACGCAAATGATTGAGTTTCTATCTAATCTGGTGTTCTCCAAATCGTATATTTCGGACATCACGATTTATCCGCAAAGCCAGTCCCATCCCGTTTCAAATACAACGATTTTTGAGACGGAATTATCCGAGCTGACTGGAGAAGATATTGAGCATTATCAATCTAGTGCAAAATGGTGGACAAGCCGTTACGAGACGGATACAGCAGCTGGGGTGAAGCAGGTAATCTCACTCGTCCGGCCGATTCGCAGTCTGAACAGCTTCAAACAAATTGGAACGTTGGTCATTAGCCTTAACGAAGAAGCTGTTTCCAAGCTGATGAATCAGGCGGGCATTTCAGCGGGGGGCTACGTCGTTCTGTCCAATGAGAAGGGACAAATCTTGTCCGGCAGTGATCAAAGCAGGTCAATGATGACAATGGAAGCCCTGCTGCCCGGCTTGACGATAAGAGGGAATGCAGGAACGCTCAACTACGGCCATGGTGAAAGTAAACAGACCATACTTTATGACACGGTTGCTGATGTAGGCTGGCGGCTGACGGGCGTCATGCCCTTCACAGAATACAAAGCTCAAAATAATTACGTCCTGCAGCTGATGGCGATCGTCATTATTTTTTCGATGCTGCTCGTGGCCGTACTCGTTCTATACTTCGTTCAACGCGTGACCAATCCGCTTATTATGCTGACGCAGTTTCTAAAGCACTCGAACCCGGAAGAGCCGATGCAAACGTATCCGGTGGAAACGATGGATGAGGTAGGACAGCTCGTGCGAAGCTACAATAAGCTAAGCGAGCGAATTGAAGGTTTGACGGAGCAGGTAAAGCTGGAGGAATCATCAAAAAAAGAAGCGGATATGCATGCGCTGCAAGCGCAAATCAATCCTCATTTCTTGTACAATACTCTATCCTCTATCCACTGGATGGCGCTCATGAATCAAGATGAGAAGACGGCCGATATGGTAGGCAGCTTAAGTGATTTTATGCGATTCAGCTTAAACAATGGCGAGGAGTTTTGCTCGGTTGAGCAGGAGGTGGCGCATGCCGGCCATTATGCCAATATTCAGTCGATCCGCTTCCCGGACAAGTTTGAGTTTATCGTTCAGGTCGATCAGGAACTAATGGACTTAACGATGCTGAAGCTTCTTCTGCAGCCTTTAATTGAGAATGCACTTATTCATGGTATTCAGAAGAAAGCTGAAGCTGGTTTGATCAAAGTAACCGCACATATGCAAGGTTTGTTTATGTCTTTTGCTGTAGAAGATACAGGCGTTGGCATCGACTCGGTTAAGCTGGCTGCTATATATAAAGAGCTCCACGGACCGGATGATCGCAAAAAAGAACGTGATCGCCTAGAACGCGGCAGCTATGGACTTCGCAACGTTCATAAGCGGTTGCAGCTGCATTACGGGGCAGAAGCAGGCTTGCGCATTGAAAGCTTGGACGGAATAGGGACACGCGTGTCCTTCTCGATCCCGATGTTACACGAAGGAGGCAAAGCCTAATGAAGCTGTTAATCGTAGATGATGAGGTCATTATTCGAACAGGTCTGAGCACCGTTATAAAATGGGCAGAACTTGGCTACGAGCTGCTGCAGCCGGCAGCATCAGCCGAGGAGGCGCTTGCTCGTCTGGAATTGGAGCAGCCGGAAATTGTATTGACGGATATTCAAATGACGGGACGCAGCGGACTAGAGCTTGCGGGAGATGTCAGGAGACTGCTGCCTGATAGTGAGGTCATTATTTTGACAGGCTACGATCAATTTTCCTATGCCCAGCAGGCGATTCGAGAAGGAGCAGGAGATTATTTGCTCAAAACGAGTCGGCCCGATGAAATCATCCGAGCGGTAAATGGAGCGAAGATGCGAATTCTGCAAAAGTGGGAGGCACTAAAAAAAGACCAGCTACGCGACAGATTGCTTGAGAGGCTGATTGCTGATACGGAAATTGACAATCACTCCGCAGAGAAAGCGGCGAAGCTTCTGCCGAAGCTGCGATTGAACGAAACCTTTTTTTATCAAACGGTAATTGTCTCGGCGGAAGGCTGGGGAAATGAATCGGGACACGGCTATTTATTGCTGTTTGCCGTGCACAATATGATAAGCGAGCTGATAGATGGAGAAGCTCTTTTGCGTAAAGATAGTCTCGTCATTCTCCTTAGGCATGAAAGCATGCGAGCAGATCAATCACAGCTCGCTAGATTAATGGAGAGGGTAACAAGGAAGCTGAAATGCAAATTGTTCGGGGCAACAGGCACAGTTGTTTCAGACTGGCACAAGCTTCAGGATTCGTACACGGAGGCTTCTTATGCTTTTTTGTTCAAAGGAATTATAGGCCAAGAAGGATTGTTGGCTTACGAGGATATAAAAGGACGCCGAGGCGGACGTACCGTCTGCTCGCAGGAGGAGGAAGGACAGCTCACAGCGTTATTCCAGAACGGAACGGACGCGCAGCTTTACCAATGGGTTCAAGAGCTCATTGAACTCCAGCTCAAAGATGCAGATACGACGCCAGATTCCTTGCAGAAGTTTCTTCAATCCGTCCAAATTTCTGCCCACCGCTGGGTGGAGCGAGTCATTGCCTCTTTTGGGGAATCTGCTGCCCTCTCCAAAGAGAAGTTTGCTAACAGCATTTCTCCCTCCCCAAACACTGATAACGGAGTTGGATTGCTGTATGAGCAGCTTCACCAATTGATGATGCTGTACCGTGAGACGATCGGACAAGAAGGCATACCTTACATTAAGCGTGCGATTGCTTATATTCATGATCATTTGGACAAAGAGCTTACATTGCAGCAGGTTGCCAAGCATGTTCATTTGAATCCAAACCACTTCAGCGAGGTATTCAAGCGTGAGACGGGTCATACCTACATTGAATTTGTAACTCGCATGAGAGTGGAGCGCGCCAAGCGGCTTTTGGATGAATCACCGATAAAGGTGAGTGAGGTTGCAAGCCGCGTGGGCTATACGGATATGAAGTATTTTAGCCAATTGTTTAAACGGTTTACGGGTTTTACACCTTCGGAATACCGGACGAGAAGCTGAAGTTTATCTACCCTACTCCTGAGTTCTGTCCCCTGCCCATGTCGCCTATGATTCCCTATACTCGGAGGTAAGACAAATATCAAGGAGGAAACATGACATGAAGAAGACACTAACAATTGCAATTATGGTCACTCTAATGATTTCTATCTTGGCAGCGTGCGGCGGAACAAACAATAACGGCAAAAAAAATGAGGACGGCAGTGAGCCGGCAGCTGAGAAAGTGAAGCTAAGCCTATGGCATAACTTTACCGGCGACGATCTTAGAGCGCAAACGATGCGTTCGATTATTCAGCAGTTCCAGACCGATCATCCGAACATTACGCTCGATATTCAAGCGATCCCGCCAGACGGTTACAAGACGCGTCTAAAAACGGTCGCTGCGGCAGATGAAATGCCGGATGTATTCATTTTATCCAATGGCTCTATGACACAGGAATTTTCAGCAGGCAAACTTATTCAGCCGGTTAATGAGCTAATTGACAGCCACCAAGAATGGAAAGAAGGTTTCATGCCTAATTCCTTCGACGCTTTCACAGTAGATGGCAACATCTATAGCGCTCCGATGGGCTTGTCTCCAACATCGATTCTATACTACAACAAAACGATTCTTGAAGAAAACGGCCTTACTGTCCCAAAAACATGGGATGAGCTGTTGAATGCAATTAGCGTGCTGAAAGGCAAAAATATTACGCCAATCGCTCTAGGCAATAAAGCGGCTTGGCTCGCACAATCCAGTATTTTCAGCTCATTGGCTGACCGTGTAACAGGTACGGAGTGGTTCTTGAAAGCAGCAAGCCAAGATGGTGCGGCATTTACGGACCCTGAATTTGTACAGGCATTAACTTACATGCAGCAGCTTGGTACGGCAGGTGCATTCCAAGATGGATTCAATGCAATCGACAACACGCAAATGGAGCAAATGTTCGCGCAAGGCAAAGCTGCGATGATGATTGACGGCGGCTGGGCATTGTCGAATCTAGCTTCCAACGCTTCAGAAGATGCACTTAAAGCAATGGGCGCAACGGTTCTTCCATCCATTCCTGGTGGAAAAGGCGATCCTAATTCTCTATCTGGTGTCGTAGGTGTCGGCATGGGTCTAGGCAAGGATGCGATTGGTCCGAAAAAGGATGCAGCATTTGAACTTATCTATGCAATGTCAGGACCAGAAGCGCAAAAGCGTACGCTTGAGAGCAATCAGCTTGTCAGCTACAAAGTAGAGCTGGATAAGAGCAAAGTTTCGCCAATCTTTAGCGAAGTATATGAGCTTGTGAACARCGTGAAGATGACGCCGGTGTATGATGGCAAGCTGACTTCTGCAGGAGCTGAAGCCGTGAACAATGGACTACAGGAGCTGTTGATGGGTGGCAAACCGGAAGACATCGCGAAAAAAATCCAAGAGGCGCAAGCGAAAGCGCTAGGAAAGTAACATAGCTGCTCGGTAGTTAGGTTATTGAGTACAGGGAATTTCCTGATTGCATGAAGATCAGCAAGCTGAAGTCCTTTACAGCAAGCACAACTGGAAGCTGCTAAAAGGATCGCATGCCGAAGCTGTCAGGAAATCCCCGTGCTCTTACTAGCATTACGAAGTAGGTTTGCTGCGCAAACCTTGGCTTATGCTTACGAAGTAGGTTTGCTGCGCAAACCTTTAGGAGGGACGATTATGTCATCATCTTTACGCATCAGAGGCTTTATCGCTATCGGACTTCTTCCGGCGCTTGCGCTTTTCATCTTTTTTGTTATCGTACCGATACTATGGTCATCTTATTATGGCTTTTTTGATTGGAAAGGCATTGGGGAGATGCGATTTATCGGACTGGACAACTATAAAGAGGTTATTCAAGACCGGTTGTTCTGGCATTCGTTCAAAAACAATTTGCTCATTGTTGCTGCGTCTGTTTTCGGTCAGGTGCCGATTGCATTGGTCTTGTCCTTAGTACTGCTCAAAAACGGCTGGTTTCAAAAGTTTATCCGAGCTTCTATCTTTATGCCAATGGTACTCTCTTCCGTTGTAGTCGGTATCATCTGGGGATACATTTATCATCCGCAAATTGGTGTACTGAACTTTTTTCTAGATACGTTGGGATTAAGCAGTTGGAAACAGCAGTGGTTGTCTGACCCATCGATATCGATGTATGCCATCATGGTTCCAATCATTTGGCTGAATGTAGGTCCATATCTTATTATGTTTATTGCCGCTTTGCAAAATATTCCGAGTGAAATTGATGATGCCGCTCAGATTGACGGCGCAAAAGGCTCTCGCAAGCTGTTCTCGATCAAGCTTCCGATGATTTGGGATACGATTAAAGTAGCCGTGGTGCTCTGTATATCCGGCAGCCTTAAAGCATTCGATCTTATTTATGTCATGACAGGCGGCGGGCCGGCGAATTCGACGGAGCTGCTCGCATCGTACATGTACAATAATACATTTTCGATCTATCGCTTCGGTTATGGCAGCGCAGTATCCACCATGATTATCATCATCAGCTTGGTTCTCGTAGCGGGAAGCCAATATTTAATGAAATCAAAAAAATAATGGAGGGGGACCCACAGTATGACTACGCCATCAATTAGCGCTTCACACTCAGCCTCCTCCGCAAATTTAGGAACAGGGCTGCGCAAGCTGAGAGGAAGCTTGCAATCCATTGGTCTAACCGTATACGCCTTAGTCACGCTTTATCCGCTCATTTGGCTGTTTATTAGCGCTTTTAAAACAAATGAAGAATTTTACTCGCGTCCGTTCGGCCTGCCGGACATTTGGAATTGGAGCAACTTCACTCGTGCTTGGGAAGTTGCAGATATGGGCACTGCGTTCATGAACTCGGCCATTGTTACTTTAACAGCGCTTGTCATTACGCTTGTAATGGGTGCATTAAGCGCATATGTGATCTCACGTTTTCAGTTTAGAGGCAAGCTGCTCGTAATGGGCATTTTTATGCTCGGCATGCTCATCCCTATTCACAGCACACTCGTTCCACTGTTCATATTAATGAACAAGATCGATATTTTGAACACTTATGCAGCATTGATTTTGCCTTATACAGCGTTTGAGATGCCGATAGCCATCTTTGTCTGTGTGGCTTATATGAATACCTTCCCGAAAGAAATTGAAGAGGCTGCGATGATTGACGGGTCTGGCTACTGGGGAATTTTCCTTCGTATGATGCTTCCATTGTCCCTTCCGGCTCTAGCGACAGTTGGTATCCTAGCCTTCTTGAGATATTGGAATGATTTCTCCTTCGCGCTCGTCTTTATTAGTGACCCTGGCTTAAAGACGCTGCCGCTCAGTCTATCCATATTTGCAACAGGTTACTCCACAGACTATAAGCTTACGATGGCAGCGATGGCGCTTGCTGTTATTCCAACGATCATTGCTTATCTGGCATTTCAAGAACAGGTCATGAAAGGGATGACAGCTGGAGCAGTTAAAGGTTAGTTAGAGGATAGTAAACAAAAAAAACGGTATCATCCCTCTGGGGAGGATACCGTTTTTTTCTGATTCTATCATTATATTTAGCAGATGCAGATGATCTTGAATACCTAATGGAGCTTCAAAATAGTACGATGCCATTCGTTTGGGTTTATTGCTTATATAGGATAAATAGACTACTAATAGACGCCAAAATGCGCGTGAATATTGGATTTTTCGACTTTATTTTCGCAAAACTAACTTTAGTTGGTGTTTTTTAAAAAGCCTAGCATTTATGCTAAAGCCCGTATGCAACTATAACTTATTCATGATTTGGGAGTGAACTATTCGTATGGCACAAGGATCAATACTAGTTGGGAAAAAGGTAAAAAGTATTCTAATACGAGTCATGTGTTTGGCATTAATGATTTCATTATTTGGGCCTTTGACGAATGCTTCACAGGTATTTGCGGCGCCAGGTTTTAGTGGCGGAACTGGATCTGTTGATGATCCTTATATCGTTACGACACCTGAGCAGTTAGATAGCGTGCGAAATTATTATTCCGTAAATTTCAAGCTTGGCAGTAATATCGATTTAACGGATTATCTTTCTGAAGGTGAAGGAGGATACAATGATGGACAGTTTTGGAAGCCTTTCGGTAGCTTTTTCGGCACTTTCGATGGTGATGGTTATGTGATTAAGGGACTGAAAACGAATAGCAACGAAAATTATGTCGGTCTCTTCGGACAAGTAGCAGCAGGATCTTTTATAAAAAATATAGGGTTAGAAAATGTGGATATCATAGGTGGAATGTTTACTGGTGGTTTAGTGGGCGTTTTAAGGGGCTCTTCATCAGCAGTGTCGAACAGTTATGTTACAGGCGACGTTAGAGGGACGAATTATACAGGCGGTCTAGTAGGGTATAAAGAAGAAGCAAAGATCATAAATAGCTATACGATAACCAATGTTTCAGGCACTTCTCAATTAGGCGGTTTAGTTGGGCTTGAATATAGAGGTGCGATTACAAATAGTTTTGCTGCAGGTTTCGTCGCAACTGCCAATTTTAGTGGCGGGCTAGTGGGCGGTACTTATGGAGGTGCAGACGCTAGCGTAGACGTGGATAGCTTTTATGACAAAGAGGTTTCAAAACAATATGATAATTCAGGGAAAGGAATGCCTAAGTCAACTGCTGAGATGAAAACAAAATCCACATTTACGAATTGGGACTTTGGCTCAGATTGGTTTATAAAAGAGGGGAACTATCCTCAACTGCAAGTTTTCTTGGCAGAAACTCCTACAGCGGATGTAGAAGAAGGGGCAATTGATTGGAAGACAGAGGTGGAGCTTAGCAGTGGGACAATAGGCGCATCCATTTATTATACGACGAACGGCGATGTGCCGACGCTGAGCAGTACACGATACAGCTCACCTATTGTAGTGACGGAAGATATGACGATTAAGGCCATTGCAGTTAAAGGTATGACCTATAATGAAGTTATGATTCAGAGCTACACGATAATAGGAGCAGCAGAAGCACCAACAACGGGAAAATTATCACCAGGAACAAACGTTGACACCACACGTTTGGATGGAGTTACCGATGAAATGGAGCTCAAACTAAATAATGGGCTTTATATGGCGATTGCAGCGGGTTCTGCTTCTATTGACAACCTAAGCGTACAAGTAGGAGATGTGCTATCTCTCCGTACAAAAGCAACATCGGGTAAACCAGCATCTTCTGCACAAGTATTGACGGTAGGTCTTGCGGACATTAAGCCAAGAAGCACGGTGTCCACGCTGACCTCGACAATAGGAACAGTAAGCATCGGCGGAACAGCAAATGAAAAGATAACGAACATTCCATATGGAACAACGTTAGCCGAATTTAAGGAAGCAATTACACCAGCAGCCGATGCGACGTTTGAAGTCTATGAGGCGAATGGAATAAACCAAGCGAACGCATTAGCGACAGGCAACAAAGTCATCGTTACAGCGCAAGATAGAACAACGAAGACCACCTACACTTTAACGGTGCAAGCAGGAGCACCAACAGGGAATTTGTCACAAGGAACAAACGCAGAAACGACGCGTTTGAATGGTGTAACAGATAAGATGGAGTACAAACGCAATAGCGAGAATTACGTTGCGGTTGCAACGGGTACAACTTCTGTTGATAACATAAGCGTACAAGCGGGAGACACGATCTCCGTTCGTACAGCAGCAACATCAGAAAACCTTGCATCTGTTGTACAAATGTTGACGGTTAGTCCAGCGGACATTAAGCCGAAAAGCACGGTGTCCACGTTGACCTCGACACTGGGAGATGTGAGCACTGACGGAACTGCAGATGAAACGATAACGAATATTCCATACGGAACAACGTTAGATGAGTTTATGGATGCGATCACTCCAGCAGAGCATGCCACGTTTATTGTCTATGAGGCGGATGGACTAAAAGAAGCTGACACATTGGTAACGGGCAACAAGGTCATTGTTACAGCGCAGGATACAACGACGAAGACCACATACATCGTAATGATGCAAGCAGCGCCGCCAGCAGGGAATTTGTCACCAGGAACAAACGTTGGAACAACGCGTTTGAATGGGGTTACAGATAAGATGGAGTACAAATACAATAGCGGAAATGATATTGATTTTGTAACGGCTACTAATTTTGTAGCGATTGCAACGGGTCAGACCTTTGTAGATAACATTAATGTACAAGCAGGAGACACAATCTCCGTTCGTACAGCAGCAACACCAGAAAATCCTGCATCTGCAATACAAGTGTTGACGGTTGGATTAGCGGATATTAAGCAAAAAAGCACGGTGTCCACATTGACTTCGACAATAGGAACAGTAAGCACAGGTGGAACTGAAGATGAAACAATAACGAATATTCCATATGGAACAACGTTAGCCGCATTTAAGGCAGCGATCACGCCAGCAGCTTATGCGACATTTGAAGTTTATGAGGCGGACGGCGAGAATGAGGCAGAAACTATAGAGACAGGCATCAAGGTCGTCGTTACAGCGCAGGATTCAACAACGAAGACCACTTATATTGTAACTGTGAATGCAGCGCCAGTTGTACCAACACCGACGCCAACAGGACCGAGTGTACCGACAGTTCCTACACCGACACCGATAGCACCAACACCAACGCCTGTTGTCAACAAACCTGTTTACAACGACAAAGTGGATAAAGCATTTGTAGTTGAAATGAAAGCAAAGGCTGAAGCAGCAGCTCCAACAACCTTTAAAGATGTAAAATCAACTTCTTGGAGTTTTGCTGACATTGATTTCGCTGCACGGGCAGGGATTATAAAGGGATATGCAGGCGATAAATTCCGTGGTGAAGCGAAAGTAACACGCGGTGAGTTTGCTCAAATGCTCGTAAATGCTCTTGGATTCACATCTAACGCAGCGCAAGAGCTGACGGATGCTAAGGGTCACTTTGCCGAGAAAGCAATTAGGGCCTTAATGGAAAACGGCATTATGACAGGATATGCAGATGGCAGCTTCGAACCCAATCGTGAAATTACAAGAGCTGAAATTGCAGCACTATTAGCAAGGCTGCTGGATATTTCTCTTTTGAGTACAGAAGCGAAATTCCAGGATATCACTGCGAATTGGGCAGAAGATCAAATCAATGCACTAGCTAACGCTGGGATCATTAACGGTAAGAGTGGACAAAAATTCGAGCCTAAAGCTAGCGCAACCAGAGAAGAAGCCGTTGTGTTGATCGTCCGTCTTCTCAAGATGGTACCTACTAATTAAGCAGGTATAGTTAATTTAATAGTAGAAATTCAAAAAGTAGTTCAATGTAGAGTTAGTCTCAAAATAGATAAATTCGCTGTAGAGATAGTTCGATAACAATATTGAAAAGATGGCGTCACAGAGATTTATTTCTGTGACGCCATTTTTCTATTTTTTGTCTGTTGATGTTCTCCTTAGCAAAAGACTGAGGCGGGAAGTGAAGCAATAAGCACGCATAAGTTCTTATAGCGAGAATAAAGGCTAGGTTTGTAGTCTGTAAGCACAGATATGCGCTTATTGAGCTGCTGAGGCGTAGGGTCGAGGCAGGAAATGATGCAATAAGCACCCATATGTTCTTAAAGTGTGCGAAATAGCAAGGTTAGTTGTCTGTAGGTGCATATATGCGCTTATTGAGCTGCTGAAGCGTAGGATCGAGGCGGGAAATGATGCAATAAGCACGCATATGTTCTTACAGCGTGCGAAACGGCAAGGTTTGTGGTCTGTAAGCACATATAGGCGCTTATTGAGTTGCTGTGGCGTAGGATCGAGGCGGGAAATGATGCAATAAGTACGCATATGTTCTTACAGCGTGCGAAACGGCAAGTTTTGTGGTCTGTAAGCACATATAGGCGCTTATTGAGTTGCTGTGGCGTAGGATCGAGGCGGGAAATGATGCAATAAGCACGCATATGTTCTTACAGCGTAAGAAACGGCAAGGTTAGTTGTCTGTAAGTGCATATATGCGTTAATTGAGCTGCTGAGGCGTAGGATCGAGGCGGGAAATGATGTAATAAGCACGCATATGTTCTTACAGCGTGCGAAACGGCAAGGTTTGTAGTCTGTAAGCGCATATATGCGCTTATTGATTTTAGGATACCTCATTTTTTGCTAAATCGCAGTCCTGTTTACGAAAAGATGAATGAACGTAACAATTACGATATAATAGAAATATTCAAATGCGTTTAAAATTTGTTACATACAGGAGAACTTACAATGACTAATAGAGAAAAACACATACCGGTTCATTTGCTGTCTGGTTTTCTTGGAAGCGGGAAGACGACGCTGCTGAGAAGATTGTTGGATTATTACACCGCGCAGGGATTGAAGCCGGCGGTCATTATGAACGAGCTGGGCGATATTAACCTTGATGGTCAGCTTGTAGGGGATGAAGTGCCTATGGCTGAGATGCTAAGCGGCTGTATCTGCTGCACGATGCGGGGCGATTTGGGGATGGAGATCAGCATGCTCATTGACGAGCATAAACCTGACGTCATTTTTATTGAATCGACTGGTGCTGCCAATCCGATGGAGACGTTGGATGGGATAACCGAGGCAGCGATGTATAAGGAAATCGAACTACGCAGTGTGATCACGATTGTTGATGGTCCTGAGTTGCTCGCGCGGAGCCGCGACGGGAAGGGTCGCACGTTCAAGCTGATGCTGGAGCAAATAAAATGTGCTACGATTTTGCTGCTAAATAAGGCGGACAAGCTTGAGCCGGATCAGCTTGTTGAAGCGCAGCAGCAGCTGCGGGAATTAAATGCCCATGCTCAAATTATAGCAACCGTGCGCTGCGCAATTGACGATTGGAGCTGGCTTGAAACAGCTGAAAATACGGATCGCCATGCCCCTGTGCATGCTGGTGATGAAGCTTTAGACATACAAGAGCGCGCATCAGCCGCGCATGTTCATAGCTATGACAGCCAAGTATGCTCAGTAGCTGGATGTACTCATGACCACGGCGATGACGTTCACTCCCATGATGATGACCTTAGCAGCCACAACCACAGCAGCCATCATCATTCGCATGACCATGTTATGGTTGTGACGCATTATTGGCGCGGCCCGGTGAGCAGTGAAGCCTTTGAATCTCTGCTGCAAAAGCTTCCAGCTAACATTTACCGCGCAAAAGGGATTGTGACGTTTACGGATGCGCCTAGCCGGTTCCTGTTCCAATATGCATATAAGGAATCTGATTTTATGAGAATCGAGCCGCAAGGACATGTAAACGATGTTGCGGTATTTATCGGAGAGCATTTTTCCAAAGAATGGCTGCAAAATGAGCTGGAGCTACTTGAGCAGCATTTGAACATAGAGACGCAGGGGTAATGAACTTGCTGTAGGGATATGTCGAAAATTGCCATTAACATGTCTATTCCTGTGATCGCTTGGGCAAAATAATGCTGACGAGGCATGACCATCGTCTCTGCATCACGAATGTAATAGAAAGGTGTGGCAACAAATGATTAGAAAATGGTTTATTCCTATGGTAGCGCTGCTTGTACTGTTTTCAGTCGCTCCCGTATGGGCAGCGAAGTCGGTTACTGCTTTGCCTGATGCTTCACTAGTGGTTCTTCACCCTAAAGAGTCTGATATAGACAAAGAGCATAAGCATTACAAAGGGAAAATGACTCGCAAAGATTTTGAGGCTTACCGGCTGGAAAAGCTGAAGGAAATAGCGACCTATTTTGGTATTCAAGCCGATGGCAAGTCAGTGGAGCAGCTGAAGAAGGAAGTAGAGGCTGCGAAGCTTGCCAATAAAGATAAATGGGAAGCTTTTAAAGCAGAGCATCAAGCGAAGCGGCTGGAGCATTTGCGTGAGATTGCGAAGGAACATGGCATTAAAACAGAAGGCAAGACGTCGGAGCAGCTGCGCGAAGAGCTATATAAGCTGCATGGCGGAAAAGGCAAACGTCCCCATCGCTTAGAGGATCATGACCGCAGCAACGAGGATAATGATGTTAAAGAGAAGAACAAACAAAATCAAGTGTAAGTGAGCGATTCCATCGCCTCCCCTGTCATAGACAGAGGGGGCTTTTCTTCGTGTGGATATAATGAATTTAAATGAAAAGTGCTGGACTTTCTTACTAGATATCATACAAATAAGAATAGATGCTATCGATCCTTGTCGTTTCAAAAAATAAAGAAATAAAGTGGTTTTTTGTCGAATTATATAGTGTTATTATCCTATTTTTATCATTGTATTTGGGTCAAAATGTCAAGTATACTAGAACCGTATCATAATTTGACATATTACGTCGTTTTCTGCTTTCTCCGACAACAAGGGGCTGATAGATCGGATGAGAAAGATTAGGCTAAGCATCGCTCAAAAATTAATATTTTCCATAGGCCTGCTAGTTATTCTTTCATTTGGTCTATTGGTAACCGCTCACCTCATCAAGCTTTATCATTCCAACCTGCGCGAAAGCGAGCTTCTTGCACAGACGGAATCCATGGCCTACATAAATCCTTTCACTAAAACGATGGATCAAACGATGATGATGCTGGAAACGCTTGAAGTAACCATGACTCAAATGGGCAAAAACCAGATGCAAAATCGTGAATACATAGTCGAGCTGCTTAAGCAAATGCTTATCAAGCATCCTGATCTATTAAGCGTTTATACGTTGTGGGAGCCTAATGCCTATGACGGGAAAGATGCATTTTACAAAAATAAAAACAGCTATGACGATGCTACGGGGCGCTTCATTCCTTATGTCGTTCGCGAGGATCAGTCCATTCAACTGCTGGCCATTGCAAATTACGAGGATAAGGAGAAAGGGAGCTTCTATCAAACGCCTAAACTTACGAAATCTTTTTCACTCATAGAGCCATATGCCTATGATGTTGATGGCAAATCAATAATGATGATATCGCTTGTGCTGCCTCTATTGAATGAGCAAAATGAGTTTTTAGGTATAGTAGGAGCAGATATTTCACTTGAATCGATGCAGAAACAGATCGAAGCTTTCCGGCCGCTAGGAGGATACTCCACGATTATTACGACGGATAATCAATATTTGGCTAACGGCAAGTACCCTGAGCTTGTGAACACACCGTATCGGTTATGGTCAAATAAGGATGAACTTGAGGCGATGAAAGGGACGGATTCAAGAATTGCCTATACACGAGACTCGCAGGACAAGGAGACCGTGCTGCGGTTGCTTCATCCGATTCTTGTTCACAATGTATTATGGCATATTGAAACGATCATCCCCAAAAAGAACATGCTTTCTAATTACTACAAAAGCCTTTGGGAATCGATACTCATCACTGGTATTGCTTTATTTTTGATGGCGATTGCTATGGTGTCGCTTGTCAGGAAAATAATTCTAGTTAATATTTATAAAGTTGTACAAGCCACCTCGGCTGTCGCAATTGGAGGCGAAGAACAGCAGTTAACCATTCATACGAATGATGAGTTTGAATACATGGCTAATCATTTTAATCATATGCTTATCCAGCGCAAGGAAGCGGAGAAATTAATTGAATACCAATCGACACATGATCTAATGACGGGACTTCCTAATCGCTATGCTTATCATCGCTATATGGAAGGGAAATTAGCGGAGCAAGACAAGAAACAAGGCCATATCGCTTTGCTTTTCATAGACCTTGATCGGTTCAAAATGATAAATGATATGCTCGATCATACGATGAGTGACCAATTGCTCCAGAAAATGGCGCATCGAATTATAATTACCGTCGGCAGCTCGGGGAAAGTATTCCGCTTCGGGGGGGACGAGTATATCGTGCTGCTAGAGCAAGTTACTTTTCTCCATGTGGCGATGCATAAAGCAGAAGAAATTTTATCAGCTATTTCCCAGCCCATTGGGCTTGAGGATCGGATGTTTTATATTACAGCAAGCATTGGAATGAGCATTCATCATGAATGGACGTCTGCGACTGCAGACCAGCTGGTGAAGGAAGCGGATATTGCGATGTATGTGGCGAAGAAAGAGCGAAATACATGCAAACTATATTCTCCTACGATTAATGATGTAACGAAGAAGGAGCTTATTCTTGAGAGCAGCATGTCCAAAGCGCTGGAGCTGGGCCAATTTATGCTTTATTACCAGCCCAAGGTTGATTTAGCTACTGGCTCTATTTATGGGGCGGAAGCATTAATTAGATGGAATCACCCGGAGCTTGGTATGGTGTCACCGCTTGATTTCATCCCGATTGCGGAGAAAACCGGCTTTATTATTTCGCTTGGTGAATGGGTGCTGTTTACAGCTTGCCAGCAAATTAAAGAATGGGAGCGCATGGGGCTGCGGCAGATCTCAATCAGTGTAAATATGTCGATGATTCAATTCCAGCAGAAACAAATCGTCCATACGATTGAAAGAATCATTTCGGATGCAGGGATTCGGCCTCATCAAATTGAGCTGGAAATTACAGAGTCGATTTTTATGGATAATGCGGCTCACACGCTTAACATACTGCATGAGCTTCAGCAGCTCGGCGTTAAGCTGTCGCTTGATGATTTTGGAACGGGTTATTCGTCGCTCAGCTATTTGCAAAATATTCCTCTGCACACGTTAAAGATCGACAAATCTTTTATAAGCGGCATCGTAAACGACTATAAGAAACAAATGATTTTTAAATCGGTCGTCGTCATCGCTCACAATTTAAATTTAAAGGTTGTGACCGAGGGAGTAGAGACAGAGGAAGAGCTGCGGATTATTAACGACCACCACTGCGATGCTGCTCAAGGATATATTTATAGCCCTCCTGTTGCGGCACCGAGATTTGTACAGCTGTATATGGAACATAATAAGGAAGCCTGATGGACATTCCGTCTCCCGTCAAACGTGGAGGCGGTTTTTTATTAGACCAGTTTTATTTTCGTATAATTGTTACGTCTTGGGCTTGTCGATAAATATGACATTCGTTTGGTAAAATATTGTTGAGCGATAGGTGTTACAAAATGATCGAAGGCATCGTCTTCTTTATAGCTTGAGCAAAAAACGTAAGGAGGTAAACGGAATGGAACATTCGGCGCCGGATTTGTTTCGTCAACAGTTTAATACACATTATCCTTCGGTTAGACGAAAGCTTGTCGCACTTATACGCGATGAAGCAGCTGCGGAGGATCTTGCCCAGGAAACATTTCTAAGGCTTTACCGGAATCCACCGGATCAGCCTGAAGCAATAGGAGGCTGGCTTCATCGCGTATTAACGAGGCTAGCTTATGATTATATGGATAAAAAAGCACGAGAGCGTGCTCTAACACAAAAGCAGGAACAAAGCATACTCGCACAGCCGCAAGCGGTTCAGTCGAATGAACAGCAGTTGATTGATAAGGACGAGCAGGAACGGGTTAGAGGCTGGTTAGATACGCTGCCCGAACGAGACAAAAAAATGCTTCTGCTCCGATATGAAGGATACAGCTATGCGGAAATCGCAGAGCAGCTCCAGCTGCGGCAGCCGCAGGTCGGGACGATGCTGCGCAGAGCCGGGGCTAGGCTGARGCGCCATGCGCATAAGGCAGAAGGAGCATTGTCTCATGAATGATGTGCGATGGCCAGCGCCTGCTGCACTTAGCATGAAAGGTCAAAACCTTTTAGGAGGAGTTCAAGATGACAAAAAATGATGAAATAAACAAAAAAGAAGCAGAGCAAATGTCGGCTGCATGGGCGCGTCTAGAGAAACAGCTTCAAGCCTCAGAGCAATCGCCGCTTTGGGAGCAATGGGAAGAACAAGGCAAGCACGCTGCTGAGCTCAATAAGGAGTCAACAGCTGCAGCTAGCGCTGCGCAAACAAAAGCTGCTGCCGTTCAAACGTATCCTGAACAAATGCAAGCAAATGTGGTTCCGTTAGGACGAGCTCGTACTTCATCCAGTCCAGCTGCTAATAAACCGAATAAAAGTGGGGCGGCAGGCCGCTGGTTCAAAAGGAACGTTGGCAAAACAATAGCAGCATGCGCAGCAGCTGTCATTACGGTAGTTATAGCGACGCCCTCGACAAATGAAGCATTGGCGGCATGGCTTAATACGTTCCGTATGGATAACGTAATGATTGTGCAGCAAAATGATTTGGAGTCGCTCATGAACAGCTTCATGAAGGATGGCGAAACGCGTGAAACCGTTAACCGTTTCGGCAACTTCGAGCAGACGACTGTCGGAAGCTGGTCAAAGATGAGCGTAGAACAAGCTTCTAAGGAGCTGGGCTTTGCTGTTCCAACATTGACGGTTCCAGGGATTCAGTTAGGTGCCATATCATCGATGTCAGCTCAGACGATTGCCTTCCGCCTAAATGTGGATGAAATCAATAGTGCAATGCGTAAGCTGGGCGCAGATAAGCTGCTGCCGAAATCAGTAGACGGCAAAGCAATTGAATTCAACACAGGCCAAGGTGTAACGATCACGTATGAAACTAAGGAAGGAAGTACTTCTAAGCAAAGCCTATGGGTTGAATATATTAAGCAGCCTAGCATCAAAATGGATCCTTCAGTGGATGCAAAGGATGCCTATGAGGCTATCATTCGCTTCCCAGCGCTTCCTGATCATTTGCGCAAATCGCTTATGCAAGCATCAAACATGGAAAACGGAGTAATTCCATTTCCGCTCATTACAAATGAAAAGCCGGAGAAAATCGTTATTGAAGGGGTTGATGTATATTTGAATCAATCCGCTGACCATAGTTATGCAAATGCGATGTGGCTTAAAGATGGCGTTGTAGCAAGCGCACACTTTAATGATTTTGAGGACAAACAAAAAGTACAGTCGCTTATTGCGGAGCTGATTCATCCATGAGTGCTGTTGCTATTGAAACCATCGGATTATGCAAGGATTACGGTGAAGGACGCGGCTGCCACGATGTTACACTGACGATTAGAGAAGGGGAAGCCTTTGGCTTCCTCGGTCCTAATGGAGCGGGAAAAAGCACGATAGTGAAAATGCTCACAGGCCTTATTAAACCAACCTCAGGTAAAGCTCAAATCTTCGGACAGCCTTCAGGATCAATCGAGGCTAGACGGAGATTTGGCTATTTGCCTGAGTTGTTTCGTTATCCGGATTGGTTGACGGGCGAAGAGGTTTTGGCTTTTCATGCAAAGTTGTGTGAGCTCGACCGCTCTATGGCCAAACGACGCATTCATCAGCTTCTGGACGATGTGGGCATTGGCAGCCGGGGAAGCGACAGGCTCAAAGGGTATTCGAAGGGAATGCAGCAGCGGCTTGGACTCGCATGCGCGTTACTCACAAATCCGGATATCGTTTTTCTTGATGAGCCGGCTTCAGCGCTTGATCCCGTTGGCAGGCATGAGGTGCGAGATTTGCTTGCTAGGCTGAGAAGCCAAGGGAAAACGATCTTTCTTAATTCGCATTTGCTTGAGGATGTGGAACAGTTATGCGATAAGGTCGCTCTTCTGAATAACGGAAAAGTGCTGGCGGAGGGAAAGGTATCCGATGTGCTGAGCTCGCAGTCGAGCTGGCGTTTGCGTGTCAGCGGTTATACCCCCTTAGCAGCTGAACGTATTCAGCAGCTGCTAGGCGCGAATGTGATCGTGTCGAACGCTGAGCATGATGATGCATCTGTATGGCTGGAGATTGAACTGGAAAATGACGAGCAAATTGGGTTGGTCAATTATATTCTTATTGAGCTGGGATTGACGCTGTATGAGGTTGGGAAATTGCAATCACGGCTCGATGAGTGGTTTATGCAGGCCATAACGGGCCTTGAGCATAGGGGGGAGCGCAGATGATCGCGGTTTGGGGCCTAACTTGGAAGGAGCTCGTTCGTAAAAGAGTAACGCTTATGACGGTCATCATGACGGTTCTCTTCTGGATTGCTTACTGGTTTATTGCTGATGCTATCGCCGGTGGCGAGGTGAATGTTGCGACTTCTATGAACTTATTCGAAAATTTTGCCCGCAGTGCAATGATTATGACATTAGGTTTCTTCTTTGGCGCTTTTGCAGTTGCCTTCCTTTCTATATTCAGCTCCGTTGCGGCTGTGACAGGGGAAGCAGAGCAAGGCGTTCTTCAATCCGTACTCGCAAGGCCCATTGCGCGCTGGAAGTGGTTTTTGGGCAGATGGCTCGGTTTTGTCAGTTATGTTGCGTTATATGCATTCCTGTTATTCAGCTCAATTATTCTTATCAGCTGGGCAGAAACTGGCGTCTTATTCAGCATGATGGTGTACTTCAAATCTCTTTTGTTTTTTATGTCTGTTATTCCGCTATTAGTATCCTTAACGATGCTCGGCTCCTGTTATTTAAGTCCTTTAGGAAACGGCATATGGATGACGATGCTCTTCGGTATGGGCTGGCTTGGCAGTACGATTGGCCGGTTTATGAGCACAGGTAGGATTCAAATGAAAGGGATGCAAACACTTGAGACTATAACAGGCTTAATTAAGCTGGCTATGCCGGCGGATACTTTGCAGCAGCGCATGCTAAACGAATTATTTTCAATCTCTGAGCTTAGAGGTTTATATAACATTAACGCAGAGCTAAGTATTTTCTCTATTAACGGGGCGGCATCAAATTCCTTTTTAATTTATTGCGGTATTTACACGGCTGCTCTGCTCGGCATAGGTATACTAATTATGAGGCGAAAAGATTTTTAAGCGGGGCTGCCCCTTTTTGGAGGAGGCAGTCGACTGCTTTTTTTTATGTCTTTATGGAAGATTGGATGCCATTAAAGGGAGGAACATCAGTAAGATTAAGTGTGGAAGCCTGCATAAATAGTATGATTTTTGTTGAAAATAAAAGCTTCTCTTTCTTTGGAAAATCCAATTTTCTCGGCAACACGAATGGACGCTAAATTATTGGGGTCTATAATACTGATTAATTTTTGCAAGCCTAAGTGATGAAAACCATATTGCTTGCAAGCCATGGCTGCTTCAGAGGCGAATCCTTTGGACCAATATTTTTTATTTATATGGTAGCCGATTTCCACCTCAATTGTTCCATCGATCGTTTGTTTAACAAGGCCACAATCACCGATTAGTTCATCCGTTGCCTTTAAGCAGACTCCCCATAAACCAAATCCATCGTTTTTGTATCTAGTTATTCATAAATTCACCGATAATGCTTCTTCTTCGTTAGGTATGAAAAGTGATTTCAATAAAAATGCAATAGGGTGCTTGTGGACTTTGCGAGCGTCTGCTAAACTAAAGTTGTTATTCAGTAAATTTATTAACTAAATTCGGAGTGTGGCATGGCAACGATAAAAGATATTGCGCAGGAGGCAGGCGTTTCAGCTGCTACCGTATCCAGGGTTTTGAACAATGATGTCACCTTGGCAGTAAGTGAGGAAACGCGTACACGAATATTCAGCATTGCCGAGCAGCTGCAATATAAGCCGTCCAGGCTGAGAAGAATGAAGAAGGAAGAGCAGCTCTCGCGTCAGCAAATCGGTTTGCTCATGTGGTCGACACTGGAAGATGAGCATGATGATCCTTATTTCTCCTCCATTCGCAAAGGCATTGAAACGCGCTGCGAGGAGCTTGGAATCAACATTGTGAAAGTGCTTCGCGGCAACAGTCGAGTGGAGATGCAGTCGTTCAACGAGCTGGATGGTGTGATTGTTGTAGGCTCCATTCATGATGAGGATGTTAATCAGTTGTATAGCAACGGAAATCGGCTTGTATTTGTAAACCATTCAGGCGAGCTGTATGAGTATGACACCGTAAAGCTGCATTTTGAGCAAGCAACCCGAGCAGTAATCAAACATCTTAGAGAACTAGGACACCAAAAAATAGGCTACATCGGCGGGAATGATTATATCCATCGTCTGAATCGTCAATTTGAGAGTACAGAGACGGATGAGCTTCGCCGTGTTTTTTTCGAGAAGGAGATGCGTGAGCGCGGTCTTTATGATGAAAACTTCGTCATTAAGGCATATTGGTCTTCAAACAGCGGATATGAGGCGATGAATCAGATGCTTCAGCAAAGCTCGCGGCCAACCGCTTGTTTTATTGGAAGTGATCCCATGGCTGTAGGTGCTTTGCGCGCGCTGCATGAGCATGGTCTTCGGGTGCCTGATGATATGGCGATAGTAGGTTTTGATGACATTGAAATCTCTGCATTTTTGAATCCGCCGCTAACGACGGTTCGCGCGCATACTGAGCATATGGGCAGAACGGCGGTACAACTGCTGCTTGAGCGGATCGAAGGCCGTGAGGCAGCTGTTCATATGACCGTTAATACGACACTCATCGTGCGGGAAAGCTGCGGCAGCTCTGTGAAATCGTAAGTATTCATTTATATAAACTTTTAGGAGGTTATTATTTTGTCTATTCAATATGATCAACAGCTATCGGTATTCCACCTGCAAGCGAAGGATACAAGCTATGTTATCCATATTACGAAATCAGGTTATCCTGCACATGTCTATTGGGGCAAAAAAATTCGCGGCGTGCAGCTGGAGCGTTTATTTGAGCTTAAGGAGCGGGCTTCATTCACGCCTAGCACAGAGCTGGACCAATTGGAACTGTCGCTGGATACGCTTCCGCATGAGTATCCTGCATACGGCAACTCTGATTTCCGCATGCCTGCATTCCAGGTCAAGCTTCCAAATGGAACAACAGTAACGGATCTGCGCTTTGATTCGCACCGCATTGTGGATGGAAAGCCGGCGCTTGCTGGATTGCCTGCAACGTATATTGAGAACGACTCCGAAGCGCAAACGCTTGAAATCACGCTGAAAGATGATCTGACGGGCTTGTCCGTCATTTTGTCTTATACCGTATTTGAAAACTACGATGCGATTGCCCGTTCAGCTAGAATCGTCAACAACGGTACTGATACTTTGGATTTACAGCGCGCGTTCAGCATGAGCTTGGACTTTGCGCATGACAACTTTGAGATGCTGCAGCTCTCTGGTGCCTGGATTCGTGAGCGCCATATTCATAAGCGCAAGCTTGAGCCAGGTTTGCAATCGATCGAGAGCCGCAGAGGTTCAAGCAGCCATATGCAAAATCCGTTTGTCGCTTTGCTCTCTGAGGGTTCTACCGAGGATCACGGTGATGTATACGGTGTAAACCTTGTGTACAGCGGTAATTTTACGGCTGGCGTCGAGGTGGATCAATTCCATGCAGCTAGGTTATTCATTGGCATTAACCCATTCGACTTTAATTGGCGATTGGAGCCGGGCGAGGAGTTCCAAACGCCAGAGGCGGTAATGGTTCACTCTGAGCATGGCCTCGGCGGCATGTCACGCAGCTTCCATGATTTGTACCGTGCTCGCTTAATTCGCGGCACGTTCCGTGATCAAACACGTCCGATACTCGTCAACAACTGGGAAGCGACGTATTTTAACTTTAATGCGGACAAAATCGAAGATATTGCGCGTGCCGGCAAGGAGCTTGGCATCGAGCTGTTCGTACTGGATGATGGTTGGTTCGGCAAACGCGACAACGACACAACTTCGCTCGGGGATTGGTTTGTTGACCCGAAAAAGCTGCCAAACGGTTTAGAGGATTTGGTTAGCCGCGTGAAGCGTCTAGATATGCAATTCGGCCTATGGTTCGAGCCGGAAATGATTTCGCCTGAGAGCGAGCTGTACAAAGCTCATCCAGATTGGTGCTTGCATATCGACGGCCGCAGACGGACACAAGCGAGAAATCAACTCATTTTAGATTTGTCACGCGCGGACGTTCAACAATATATCGTTAAGTCGATATCGGATATTCTTTCAAGTGCGCCGATTACGTACGTGAAATGGGATATGAATCGCAATATGACAGAGATCGGTTCAGCACTTCTGCCTGCCGAGCGTCAACGCGAGACTGCTCATCGCTATATGCTGGGTCTTTATTCCGTGCTTGAGCAAATTACAACTGCTTTCCCTGATGTATTGTTCGAGAGCTGCTCCGGCGGCGGCGGCCGCTTCGATGCGGGCATGCTGTATTACATGCCGCAAACATGGACAAGCGACAACTCCGATGCGGTATCCCGCCTGAAAATTCAATACGGAACAAGCATCGTATACCCAGTAAGCGCGATGGGCGCTCACGTATCAGCCGTGCCTAACCATCAAGTGAACCGGATAACTTCTCTAGAAACAAGAGGAAATGTTGCGCTATCTGGAAACTTCGGTTATGAGCTTGATCTGACTCAATTTACGGAGGAAGAGAAGACGACCGTTAAGGAACAGGTTGCTCTTTATAAGGATGTAAGGCATCTTGTGCAATTCGGAGATTTCTATCGTCTGCTTAGCCCGTTTGAAGGAAATGAAACAGCGTGGATGTTCGTTTCCAAGGATAAAAAAGAAGCATTTGTAGTGTTCGTTACTGTTCTGCAAGAGCCAAATCTGAAGCTTAATCGCTTCTGCCTCAAAGGCCTTGATCCGAACCGCGATTACAAGCTGCTTGGTGAAGAAACGGTATATGGCGGCGATCAGCTGCTATATGCTGGACTTGCAACTCCGCAATTTTATGGCGATTATGCAAGCAAGGTATACCGATTCCTCGCCGTGGAGTAAACGATCTAAAATAAAGGGGTTATCTCAAAAGTGGATTTAATTACTTTTGAGGTAACCCCTGTTTTTTTTAGCTTAGGTGTGAATAAAAAAATAGCGATGCAGGGGTCGTCCCTGTACCGCTATTTATTCCTTGTTAAAAACGAGCAGACAGCTGCTCGGATTTTCACTTTTATTATGGATTATTGTACTAGCCGCTCATAGAAGATGAAGCTGCTGCAGCAATAAAAATAACGAAAATGATGATGTAAATAACGAGAATGATTGCTGCCCAAATTAAAGATGCTTTAAAATAGTTTTTCTTCGTTGGGTTGCCTTCACCAAACGCCCATACAAACATCATAATAACATTAACGATCGGAATGATTAAAATGAGTGTAGTGAGCATCCACTCTTTAATTGTAATGACAGGCGACATTTCCTGATTTTGTTGATGCCCGTATCCTGGTACACCGGGATTTACGGGGGGCTGCTGATAGTTATCCATTCTTTCTCTCCTCTGAGTTCATAGTGCTGTAACAATTTGGTCACAAATTGATTATATATAAATTCCCATAATTTACAACCCTTGAATTGAAGAAAATTGTTTTTTATTTATAAAATTTAGGGCTTGTATTCAATTATAGCGACAAAATAATAGATTAATTGAGAGAAAATAAATGATATTATCGATTATCAATTTGTGTTTTTACGGGCGGAAAGGATAGGATAAACCCCTTTTAAGCAGACATAAAGTAGACAATATATCCAAAAAATTATAAATTTCATCCTGTAAGCCACTTGCCCTTGACGTTACGTCAAGGGTTATACTCTGTTCAAGAGGGGGAATGAACAGATGAATAATAGTTCTTCTTATGCGATTGGCGCATTCGCGAAGCTGACAAAAGTTACTGAGCGAACGCTCCGTTATTACGATCGACAGGGACTGCTTAAGCCGTCCAGCCGAAACGCGCATGGGCATCGCTTTTATACGGATCAAGATTTAATTCAACTGCAAAAGATTTTAACGTTAAAATATTTGGATTTCTCATTAGAGGACATTTCTGCTTATTTGCAGCGTCCGGAGGAGGACTTGCAGCACTCATTAGCTTCGCAATATGAGATGCTTAAGAAAAAGCAGGCGCATTTGGAACGTGTAATAGACACCATTGGACGGATGCAGAAAATTTTGGAGGGAGCGGGCAAGGTCGACAGCAATTCATTGCTCGTGTTTATTCAACATATTCAGCATGAGCAGCAGCAGAAGGAATGGCTGTCAACGCAAATGCCGCCTTCTTTAGTAGATGCGATATTTATGGAGGGGATAGACTCGGAAATCAGATCGGCATTTGAAAGTAAAATAACGGTGTTCGCCATGGAGCTAAAGGAACTTTACAAGCAAGGAAAACAGCCTCTGGACGAAGAGGTGCTTGCTTGCGGACTGAGTCTTGTTGCGCTCTTAGAGGAGCTGCTGTCACCTGTCTTAGAGAGATTTAGTGAAGAGGAGCTTGCGCAATTAGAGGTGCTGAACGATCCAGCTCATTCCTTTGATCCTATTTTATTCCCAAATTTGTTTACGAAGGATGAAGAAGCCTTCTTAGCCGTTACTTTCGATCATCTTGAGGCATTGAAAATGTTGAAAGCAGGGATAACCGATGAAAAATAATGTTGAAGCAGATAGGCCGAAGGCAACCATTGGCGTTTCACAATTTTTCAAGCTGATCGCAAAGCATAGACCCGCTAAGTTTTTAATTATCGTTGCCGTTGTACTAGGACTTGGAGAGACGCTGCTCTCGCTGCTCATTCCTTTATTGACGAAAAATTTAGTCGAGGAGTTATCGCAATCGACCATCCAAACGATGACGTTTGTTGTGCTTGGAGCAGTGTTTCTAGTCCAGACCATTATGTCAGGTTTCTCGGTCTATACGATGTCCTATGTAGGTCAGTATGTTATTGCAGGCTTGCGACGTGAAGTATGGAACCGAGTGATAAAGCTGCCAGTACCGTTTTTTGATCGCAACAATTCCGGCGAGACGATGAGCCGTGTTACGAATGATACAAATGTGATCAAAGATTTTATCATCGGCCATGTAATATCGTTTTTTGGAGGAATTGTATCTATTATAGGCGGCGTCATTCTCCTGCTGCTGATTGATTGGAAGCTCACGCTGCTTATGCTGATTGCCGTTCCGGTAGCACTTCTTGTTCTATGGCCGCTAGGCACCAAAATGTTCACAGTATCCAAATCCATGCAGGATGAAACTGCATTATTTCAAGGCGATCTTGGCCGTGTGCTCTCCGATATTCGGCTTGTGAAGGCATCGCTTGCTGAGCCGGTAGAAAATCGTCAAGGCGACAAGCGAATCTCGCATTTGTTTACATTTGGCTTGCAGGAAGCCCGAATCATGTCAATCGTAACCCCTTTAATGATGACGGTGATGCTGCTCATACTTGTTATATTAATCGGTTATGGCGGTGTAAGGGTCGCACAGGGCACTTTAACGGGCGGAGAGCTGGTTGCTGTCATTTTGTATATGTTCCAAATTGTTATGCCGTTTACGCAGATGGCTTCGTTCTTCACGCAATTCCAGAAGGCGATGGGTGCTTCAGAACGTATTTTGGAGC
This sequence comes from Paenibacillus sp. 2TAB26, assembly GCF_052115145.1. NCBI lineage: Bacteria > Bacillati > Bacillota > Bacilli > Caryophanales > Paenibacillaceae > Paenibacillus > Paenibacillus sp. 2TAB26. The sequence goes on along the minus strand of NZ_JBFRGC010000005.1, from coordinate 90,393 downwards.
TGCTAAATGAGAAGGAGGAGCAGTCCAGCCATGAGATTGCGGCAGCAGTCCTTCACGAGAAAGACCATCATTCCTTTATTAAATTTGAACAGGTAAGCTTCGGATATTCGGAGGATCGGCCGCTGCTTCATTCGCTCTCGTTTCAAGTGGAGCAGGGACAAGTAACGGCGTTTGTAGGCCCGAGCGGCACAGGCAAGACAACGCTGTTCTCGCTGCTGGAACGGTTCTATAATCCAACCGAGGGCGCCATAACGTATGGCGGGGAACAGATCGCGTCCATGGCGCTGGAAGATTGGCGAAAGCGGATTGCTTATGTTTCACAAGATAGCCCGATGATGCAAGGCTCGATTCGTCACAATCTTACTTATGGGCTGGAGGATGTGAGCGAGGCGAAAATCAGGGAAGCTGTCGATCAAGCGAATTTGACAACTTTTATCGATTCGCTTCCTGAAGGTTATGACACGGAGGTTGGAGAAAGAGGCGTTAAGCTTTCGGGAGGCCAGCGTCAACGGCTGGCGATTGCCCGGGCTATTTTGCGAAATCCTGATATACTGCTGCTGGATGAAGCGACGGCTCACCTCGACAGCGATTCGGAAATGCAAGTACAAGAAGCGCTTCAGGGTCTTATGACGGCAAGAACGACATTAGTCATTGCCCATCGACTTTCAACGATTCGTGGAGCCGACCAAATCATTGTGCTTGAGAAAGGTGAAATTTCGGGTCAGGGTACCCATGCAGAGCTGCTCGAGAACCATGAATTATATGCTAAGCTCGTACAGCAGCAGTTTAGTGTTGAGTAGTTAGGTTAGGATCGACTAATGGGGCTGTCTAAAAAATTACTTTTGGAACAGTTCCTATTTTGTTTTTTAATGGAGCTTAGGCATAACGAAGCTTTCCCCCTATCAAAAAATTGGCTTACGAATCAAATAGTTCTTATTTAAACCATTCGTAATGGATTAAGATGGTAACGAACGCTATAATCGTTATTTTGAGAAAAGTAGCACATAACACTCTATTAAGAATGCAATAACGTTAATATGATTCATTAAAATGAAAGAGATGTGGTTATCTGCATAATAAGCTTAAAACAGTTCGTTAGAGTAATGATCTTGGGATCTAATGCGCTGCCTGGCGAGTAAAATAAATGAGTCTCGTTATTTTTCAAGTTTTCCAACATCCATGTCCAAATAAGCTATACTCAATACAACATGTTATTGTATACCATTCCTAGGAATTGAGGTGGCTTAAGGATGGCTAATGTAGCAGAAGTAACCAATCGACCTATTGCATTGATTACGGGAGCATCCAGTGGGTTTGGGCTTTTGACTTCGATTCGCTTAGCGCAAGAGTGCTACTTTGTAATCGCAACAATGAGGGACATCGGGAAGAAGGAAGACGTGCTTGCAAAAGCAAAAGAGAACGGCGTACTAGATCATATTGCAATAATGAGGCTTGATATTACCGATTCTGGCAACATAGTGGAAGTCATCGGGCAGGTAATGGAGCGCTGGGGCAGAATCGATGTGCTCGTAAATAATGCGGGTTATGCCGTAATGGGCGTCGTTGAGGAAATACCGATGGTGGATTGGCGTGCTCAATTTGATACGAATTTCTTTGGTACCGTTGCTGTTACGAAAGCGGTTCTGCCACATATGCGAGTTCGCAGCCAAGGCAAAATTATTAATGTCAGCAGCGGAGCAGGCATTCTTGGTTTTTCCAACACGGGTGCGTATTCGGCCTCGAAATTTGCATTAGAGGGCTTTAGTGAAGCGCTGCGCCTAGAGCTGCTGCCATTTTCCATCCCGGTCGTACTCGTAGAACCCGGTACTTACGATACTGGCATTGCAGCAAAGCATGTGTTTCGTGCGGAACAAAACTCCCCTTACAGCAAAATGATTGAGCGCTTTAATCAATTCAATAAAAAGTCGGAGAAAAATGCGCCTAATCCGATTCAGGTTGCGAACACGATCGTGAAAATTTGCCAATCCCACCGTCCGAAGCTTCGTTATGTGTGCGGAAATGATGCGAAGATGATTTTTGTTATGAAAAAGCTGTTCCCTTGGCGACTCATCGAATTTGTACTTCGCAAAGCACTGCACTAAATTCAAATAGCTGAGAGCGCTGTTTTCTGCGCTGCTCGGCTTTATTTTTATGAAGCCAAGACAGATAAGACCCTGAGACCATTGACGCATCGAAAAAGTCCATGTTACTCTAACTTCACATGGAAACTATTGGAGGGATCATCTTGATTGAAATTCGCTTATCGGTAGGTTATGACGAGTATGAAGAAGGCGTAAGGATGTCTGAACTGATTGAGAAATTGGCATCTAGCGCAGATGGCGAGAAGCTGTCTATACTAACGATTGGCGATTGGGGTCAGGCGTATGAGAATTCTCCGGACAGCTTCTTGGAATCATTGATCAGCCACAAAGATTCTTTTCCTAATTTAACGAAATTATTTATTGGAGATATGGGTTTTGAGGAATGTGAGGTTTCCTGGATTAATCAGACGAACCTTTCACCGCTGCTTGCGGCATTCCCGAATTTGCAGTCATTGTCGATCAAGGGCAGCCAAGAGTTAAGCTTGCAGCCTCTTGTACACGAGAAGCTGCAAGAGCTCGTTATTATTTGCGGAGGGCTTCCGAAGTCTGTACTAGAGGAAATAACGAGTGCAAAGCTGCCTGAGCTGAAGAAGCTTGAGCTTTATCTGGGCGTAGATGATTACGGTTTTGACGGCGGAATAGAGGATGTCATGCCGCTGTTGCAAGGTGATCTGTTTCCAAAGCTTACATACTTAGGCTTGAAGGATAGTGAAATTCAGGACGAAATCGCAATTGCGATCGCGGATGCGCCGATTTTGGACCAGTTGGAAATACTTGATCTCTCTTACGGCACGTTATCCGATGAAGGCGGCAAGGCACTGCTTGCAAGCGAGCGTGTGAAGAAGCTGAAGCATCTTAACCTGAGCTACCACTATATGTCGGATGAGCTGCTGCTTCGCTGGAAGCAAGCAGGCCTGTCAGTAGATGTGACGGACCAGCAGGAAACGGATGAAGATGATTGGCGTTATCCGTTCCTTACCGAATAATGGATCATTTTAAAAACGACGGCGTTGCCGAAGCTCCTTATTTGCTCATCGGAAATCCGTCAAACAAACGAACATTCGGCTTGCAGGCAGCAAGAAGGAAGCAGGGGCTCGCTCCTGCTGTTGTGCTCTCCTATGAGCAGTTGCTCAAGCGAACCGTGTTTATTCAAGATATTTTGCGAGAATATGCTGGTGCGGATAAGGTCATTATTCGGCTTGATGCGCCAGGTGAGGATCAAGCCGTTGAACGACAGTTGATCGCATGGGGTGCGGCTGACCGAAGCGGCGATGACTTATTCTGGTCAGCGGGCTCTCTGCCGCACAATATTTCGATATCCGCGGAGGAAGCGCAGCAGCTGCCGCTGGAGCAAGGACGAATCTATTATCCAGCACAGTGGTACCGCGGGTACTGCCGATTTCTTGCTGCTATGCATACAGAGGTTAAAGCATCAGGCGTTTCCGCAAGCTGGGTAAACTCGCCGGGAAGCGTAGCTAATATGTTCGACAAAAGAAGCTGCTGGCAGCTGCTCACACGCCATGGACTCATCATGCCGGCTCTTCCAGCTCCTACAGGAAGCATAAAAAATTACGATGAGCTGCAAGCGGCGATTGCTGCAAGCGGCATAAGGCGTCTGTTTATTAAGCTTGCTTGCGGATCGGGCGCTTCTGGTGTTATTGCCTATCAAATCAATCCTCGTACAGGCGATGAACTTGCTATCACGACCATCGGCATAGAAGAACGGGCCCGCGGCATTTGCTATTTCAACGAAGGCAAGCTGCGGCGTTACCGGGAACGCTCAGACATTCGGCGAATGGTCGATTGGGTATGCCGGGAAGGCGCACATATTGAACGATGGATTGAGAAGGAAAGCTTCGAGAGCAAGTCGTTTGATGTACGGCAGCTTGTTGTGGATGGTAAGGCTTGTCATACGGTACTCCGTTTAAGCAGCACTCCAATTACGAATCTTCATCTGCGCAACGAACGGAGGATGGATGTCGATCAGCTGCTATCTGCAGAAGTAATGGCAGCGGTGCAGCGGACAGCTGAATCCGCGCTCCGAGCTTTTCCCGGCTGCTCTGCGGCAGGCGTTGATGTGCTCGTTCAAAGAGGAAGCGGCATGACCTATCCGATAGACATCAATCCTTTTGGTGATTTGCTGTACGGCGCCGAGTATGAGGGAATGAACACCTATGAATGGCAAATGCAGCAGCTGCTTAGAGGGGAATAGATACGAATGCTAGATATGAACCAAATTGTAGGTTCTCACGATATACTCATGATTACGCTTGATACGCTGCGTTATGACGCTGCGAAGCTTGAGGAAAAGAATTGCCCGAACCTTTGCGGAAGTGGAGGCTGGGAGAAGAGGCATTCGCCGGGCAGCTTTACTTATGCTGCCCATCATGCTTTTTTTGGCGGTTTTTTGCCTACTCCTGCAAATACGGACAAAGCTTCTCATATTAGATTGTTTCATACAAAAAATACGGGGCTTAAGACGCACCCTCATACATGGTTATTTGACGCTCCGGATCTTGTATCCGGCTTGCAGGAGGCGGGCTACCGAACAATCAGCATCGGAGGCGTCATTTTTTTTACGAAAAAGAATAAGCTAGCCAAGGTTCTGCCTAGTTATTTTCAAGAAAGCTATTGGCGGATGACATTCGGGGTAACGAATCCGCGTTCGACGGAGCATCAAGTGAATCACGCGCTTAAGCTGCTGGAGAAAGCGGACCCTGCTGAGAAGCTGTTTCTGTTCATGAATATATCTGCCATGCATGGACCTAATCATTATTTTGTAGATGGCGCCAAACGGGATTCCGTGGAAACACAGCGTGCCGCGCTTCGTTATGTTGATAGTCAGCTTGCCCCATTGTTTGAAGCCATGCGGCGCAGAGGAAAAACATTATGTCTCGCGTTTTCCGATCATGGGACAGCTTACGGCGAGGATGGCTATGAAGGGCATCGGCTTGCCCATGAGGTTGTCTGGAATGTGCCGTATCGCGAATTTATTTTGGAATAAGGAGGAGAAGCAGCTTGCAAAAATCATCTTCGCTACCATCTTTTCCGGAGCTTAAGGAGCAGGAGCAGCGCTGGATGGGGGCTCCTTACCGTTCCTATTTGTATTCCTATCCCCATAAGACAGCTTACCGAGATTTGCATCCCGCGCAGTCGCTGAAGGAGATGTGGGAGCGGGATCAAACCGATTATTATTTTTTGTATATGCATATTCCTTTTTGTGGTGCTCGCTGCGGCTTCTGCAATTTGTTCACGCTGCCGGATCGTCGTTTAGACGTACATGAGCAGTATATTGATGCCATGCAGCGGCAGGCGGAGCAGTGGGCGCCTTGGTTTAAAGGCAAAACATTTTCGCGATTTGCGATTGGCGGAGGAACGCCAACCTTGCTTGCGGCTCCCCAGTTGAACCGTTTATTCGATATTGCTGAGAATACAATGGGCCTTGATCCGATGAAAGCATCGATATCGGTTGAGACGTCGCCGGAAACGGTAACGGCTGACCGCATGCGCGTTCTTAAAGATCGGCATGTTGATCGGATCAGCATGGGTGTTCAAAGCTTCGTTGAAGAGGAAGCAGCAGCAATCTATCGTCCGCAGAAGCCGCGGCTTGCGGAAGAGGCGCTGGAGACGTTGATGTCCTATTCGTTTCCACTCGTGAATGTCGATCTTATTTACGGTTTGCCAAAGCAAACCGCGGAAACATGGATTTATTCACTGGAGAAGGCGATCAGCTATGCGCCTGGCGAAATATTTATATATCCGCTATATACACGTGAGAACACCATTATTAAGCCAGAACAGATGCGCAGCGCAGGAGAGGATATTCGACTGGAGCTGTACCATATTGCGCGGCAGCGTCTGGAAGCGGCAGGCTATAAGCAGTTTTCGATGAGGCGTTTCGCTCGAGATACATCGTTTGATCATAAAACCGTGCTGCCCTTCAGCTGTCAGGAGGAAGGCATGGCAGGGCTTGGCTGTGGAGCACGCTCTTACACCCGTGATGTCCATTATGCATCGCGTTACGGCGTGAGCGCAGCGGCAACGCGCAGCATTATTGAACAATATGTTGCTGCCGAGCGTTATGATACGGCCGATTACGGCTTTATTCTGAATGAAGCGGAGCAGAAGCGCAGGTTTATATTGAAAGCTTTGCTGCACCGCGAGGGGCTCAGCTTACACACGTATGAGGAGCGATTCAAGAGTGATGCGCTAGCCGATCATCCTGATTTGCAGACACTGATCCGTTTGGAGCTGGCGGAGCTTCAGGAGGGTACTCTTCGCCTGACGACACAAGGCATGGCTTATTCGGATGCGATTGGCGACGAGTTTATTTCGAGCGATGTAAGGGAGCTTATGAACGGGTACGTCGTGCGATGAAGGCGGTGCTCTATTACCGCGGCGCGTTGTCATCATGCAATTATGACTGCCCTTATTGCCCATTCAGCAAAACAAAGGACAGCAAAGCGACGCTTGCGAAGGATAAGCAGCAGCTTCATGCCTTTATGGACTGGGTTCGGGAGCAAGGCGGCTCTGGACATCAGCTCTCGATTTTTTTCAATCCTTATGGCGAAGCGCTCGTACATCGGTGGTATCGTGAGGCGATGATCGAGCTGTCCCATATGCCGCATATCGAGAAGGTAGCTGTCCAGACCAATTTATCCGTCAAGCTTGATTGGACGAACGACATCGACCGGAGCAAGGCAGCCTTTTGGGTTACCTATCATCCTGGACAAACGAGCCATGCTGCTTTCCTAAGCCAGTGCATGAAGCTGTATGAGCAGAGAATTCCTTTTAGTGTCGGATCCGTTGGGATACGCTCGGCTTTCGGCGCGATTAAGCAGCTGYGGCAGCTGCTGCCAGAGGACGTGTACCTGTGGGTCAACGCCTTCAAGGATCAGAAAAATTATTATTCAGAGAATGATATTGTTTATTTAACCGAAATTGATCCGCATTTCCAGCTGAATGTTCCCGATTACGATAGTTTAGGCAAACCATGCGGCGCGGGCTCACATGTGTTTTATGTGCAGGGGGCTGGCATTGTCAAACGCTGCTATAACGATCGCAAGGTTATCGGCCATCTCTATCGTGACGGACTTGAGGGTCTAGCATCTGAGCGTCCTTGCACGATGAAGAAATGCGGGTGCTACATTGGCTATATTCATATGCCAGAACTGAAGCTTGGCGAGGTTTACGGTGATCGTCTGCTAGAACGTATTCCGTCAGGTTATACGCAGCAGCTTGCTTCAAATTCATCGAAATAGGGTAAAGTAAATCATGGCTTGAATCATGAGAGGAGTGTGCAACATATGACACCACTAAAAAAGGTAGCATTTCTGCTAGCTGACGACTTCGAAGATTCCGAAATGAAAAATCCCTATGATGAAATGGCAAAGAACGGTCACGACGCCGTTATTATTAGCTTAAAGAGCAACGACGAATTAAAAGGAAAACAGGGGACCATTGCGTATACCTCGCATTTGTCCATTGAAGAAGCTGATGCAGATGACTACGCTGCTATCATTATTCCGGGCGGAAAATCACCGTCTCATCTTATGGACAATGCGGATGTGCAGGCGTTCGTTCAAAAGGCAGATCAAGCTGGCACAACTATTGCGGCAATATGCCACGGTCCGCAAATTTTGGAGGCAGCTGGCCTGCTGAAGGGACGCACTTTAACAGCCTATCCTGCTTTATCCGCAGAAATTGAAGCAGCCGGCGGGACTTTTGTCGATAAAGAAGTTGTCGTTGATCGCAACTTTGTTACGTCTCGAACGCCAGAGGACGAGCCTGCTTTCATTCGGGAGACACTTGTAAAGCTTGGCGTAAACGCTTGGTAGTTTGAAATGGCTTTCGCTTTTATAGCGAAAGCGCAAGCAGGCAGGACTGTCTCACTAGATCGAAGCGGATCTGGGACAGTCCTTTTTTGTATCACATTACATATTTTGCTGGAGCGAACTTGGTCATCGCAATGCAAGTAGGGTATACTTTTTAGTATATATACGTTTAGTAAGGAAGGAGAGCATGCTTGAATGCCACACATGAAGCAGGGTGAACATACAGATCAAGCAAACCGCCCCCTTATTCAACGGCCTTCCACAGTGAGCAGGACAAGCCTTATTGATAACGGCATGACCGTTTTGCAGCAATGGGGAGCAGACCATATTTGCAAAGTTTGTATAGCTAACAGCGGATCATGCTGCCGCGATTGCCGTCATTTGCTCGATGGTGTAGGCTGTCAATTGCGAAATACCAGCTGTACAGCATGGTTATGCGGTTTTCATAAATATTTATTGTTTGAGGTTGAACAGTTAGAAGAGTGGAACCTGTTTTGGGATGATGTTCCCGGTCAGGCATTTCGTGAGGACTCTACACCTGAGCAGGTCATAATTGATAAATCATTAACGATTCAACAGCAAACAATGGAGCATCTTGGCGAAGCGCTTGCTGCAGATTTACAGGAGATGGAACGCTCGCATATTGCGATCGGCATTATCCTTACGCTTCGGGAGAAGCTGGATAAAAATATTGATCAGTTTATGCTGGAAGACAAGGATCATAAGCGGAAGCTGAGGATCAAACGGAAAATAAAAGTTCTTTCAAGCGATTTCCAGCGCTTTCACCATTTATTGAATAAGTACAAGATAGAGCTAGCTGAGCTCCATAACATGTAGAAAAAGGAGCCGATTAATCCGGCTCCTTTTCTGCTTTTTATTTCAAAAATTCGAGCAGCTCCTCATTGAATCTAGTTGGTTCGTCGAAGAGCATGCCATGGCCGCTTTGCTCGAACGTAACGAGCGTAGAGCCGTCAATGCCGCTAAGCAGCTGCTTGGCGAATTCTGGTGGACATATTTGATCCAGATTGCCTTGGAAAATCGTCGTTGCAGCTTTGATTTGCAGCACATCCTTCCGCAAGTCCTCATCGCGCAGCGACTCGAACGTATGGATTGACCCCCACGCGGATGCCTCTAAGCCGAGCAGCTGCAGCCAATCTTTGAATGGCTGACTGATGGCGTTTGGCTCTTGATCGGCTAGAAATTTCTCGCCGAAATCACGGAGCAGCTGCGGACGGTCTTTTTTGATTGCAGCTATTTGATCATTCGCTTCCTCTTGTGTCATGCCATGCGGGTAATTTTCACGTTGCGTGAATGAGGGAGCTGCTGCGCCTAGAAGCGCGAGCTTGCGAACGCCGTAACCGCCATGGCGCGCCATATAGCGGACGGCAATTGCTCCTCCTACCGAGAAACCAACGAGATAGGCTTGATCCAGTTTCAAATAATCAATAACAGCCTTTACGTCATCTGCTAGCCGATCGTAGCTATAGCCAGCTGCGGGAGCACTGGATTTGCCGAAGCCGCGTTGATCGATCCCAATACAGCGATAACCTTGCTCGGATAGCAGGGTGAACTGAGCTTCAAACATTTTGTGGTTCAGCGGCCAGCCATGCAAGAAGATAACGGGGCTACCGGAGCCTATATCCTCAACATAAAGTTTAACTTTTTTCTCCACCTCAATATAATGTCCCATCATATCTCTCCTCTCGCGTCTATACTTTTACTTACCCGTATTAGCATCTTTTGAAAAATAAATCTTTTTCATACGTAAGAAGAGTTAGAATAGCGGTATATGACTTGGAGGCTAAAGCATGTTTTCTTGGTTGCGAATGACGGCTATTATTATCGTTACTGCTTTTTTAACTAGGTTCATTCCGTTCTCGGCTTTTTTTCAAAATGTGAATACATTAGTCCACGAGCTTGCCCACGCGCTTGCAGCTTTGCTGCTTAAGGGAAGCGTCTTGCATATTTATTTGTACGCTGACCAAAGCGGAGTGACTTATACCTCGTACACGGACAGCTGGATGCTAATCCCGATTGCGCTTGCCGGCTATTCGGGCTCAGCTTTGTTCTCGCTGCTGCTTTTCTTTCTATATGCAAAAGGAAAAGCTCGTTTTGGACTCGCGATCGTTGCGATAGCAGCTGGAGTGGCGCTCGCGCTTTTTGTTCGAAATGATTACGGCATGGCTTGGAGCGCGGGTTTCCTAGCATTGACGGTTCTTATTTATTTTGCTGCTCCTCGCTGGCTCAGAGACTTTTATTATTTGCTGATCGCTTTTATTTGTTTAGTGGAATCCATTATTAGTCCATTTGTGTTGCTCTATCTTGCGATTACGGAGCCCGCATCAGCTGGGGATGCGGCTGGTTTAAGCGACGTAACCGGTGTACCTGCCTTTGTGTGGTCCGCTTTGTTCTGCTTCTTCTCGCTCTGGTGTGCCAAAATAGCGACCAGCTGCTTGTTTAGGAGAGGCGCTGGTGGGATACTAATAAGTAAATAAACACTGGAGAGGCTGTGAGCAAATGTCCAAAAGCTACAAATTGCCCGAGAAGAAAAAGGTGGATCTGAAGGACATCGATCCGAAGGATACGGGGCGCTTTTCGAATAAAGAAGAGGTCGTTCAGGCAGTGAAGGAGCTTGAGCTTGAGCTGCAGCAGCTGCAAGAAAAACTTGCCGCGAGCAAAGAGCATGCCGTGCTGTTTGTGTTTCAAGGCATGGATTGCAGCGGCAAGGATGGTGTAATCAAAAAAGTATTTGCCGGACTTCATCCGCAGGGCATTTCTGCCCATAGCTTTAAGACGCCAACAGAGGAGGAAGCGCGGCATGATTTTTTATGGAGAGCACATGTAGCCGTGCCTGCCCTTGGCCAGATAGCTGTATTTAACCGTTCGTACTATGAGGAAGTTTTGATCACGCGAATCCATGGTACGGTTAAGAGCGAGGAAGCGAAGGAGCGGTTTAAGCACATCAATCATTTTGAAGCTCTTTTAGCCGACAGCGGGGTGAAAGTGGTCAAAATCTTTTTACACATATCGAAGCAGTTCCAACTGGAGAAGCTAATAAGCCGTATTGAAGATCCGAAAAAAAATTGGAAGTTCGACCCGTCCGACTTAAAGGAGCGCAAGTCTTGGAAGCAGTACAGCGAGCTTTACGAGGAGCTGTTTGAAAAATGCAGCAAAGCGGCGCCATGGTATGTCGTCCCCTCTGATAATCGCTGGTATCGCAATTATGCGGTGCTTCGAATCGCGGTGGATGCGCTGCGGAGCCTTGATTTGAAAGATCCGGCAGCAAGACCTGAGCTCGAGCCCTTTTTGGAGGAGCTTAAGAAAGAAGAAGCATAGCTTGCAGATGATTGATAAAGAATGGCAGTCCAACACATGGCTTCATGTGCGGGGCTGCCTTTTTTGTGTTTATAAGATGTAGGCTGCCTTTTGATCCTCAAGGAAGCTTTCCTATTTATCTTGTTATCGAGAGCGAGAAACATGTCGAAATATGTTTAGAACATGTCCAGAGCCAACTACTATAATGGTATTTATTGCTATATCAACGATGATAGAAGACTCAGGAGGGATTTTTTTATGATACATAAACCATTTGTCAGAGTAGTCAGCATGCTGCTCGCAGTGGTGCTGCTTACATCTATTTATCCTGTATATCCAAGCAGATCGGGGCAGCAAATATTCGCTCAGGAATCGGCTGACACAGAGGTGGAAGAGCCTACAGTAACAAGCTCCTCCTACGATCTAGCGTCTTTGGCTGTTGCTGGAGCTACTGATAAGTTCTCCGATTATGGATGGGAGAAGATAGAATCGAACATTAAGCCTAGCCCGCGTATGGGGGCTGCTATGGCATTTGATGAAAAGAATGGAAAGGTCATCATGTTCGGGGGCGAAGGCACTTCCGGGCTGCTGAAGGATAACTTCCTGTGGGACGGCGAAACCAAGCAATGGCAAAAGCTCGCTGACTCGAGTGTGCCAAGTGGCCTTGTTGCCCGCAAAGGAGCGGCAATAACCTATGATCCTAACCTAGAGCGCGTCGTGATGTTCGGAGGCGAGGGTGCTTCAGGCGTCTTGAACGATATTTGGGTGTGGCATGGTGAGGTATTGCAGTGGAAACCATTGTTAATCCCAGCTCCATCGGCACGTGCTGGCGCTCAGTTAGCCTATGATGGACAAAACTTGGTGCTGTTTGGCGGTTATACGTTGTCTGCATCTACTAAAAGCAGATTAGCGGATACTTGGATTTTTAACGGAACGAGCTGGGAACAGCGGACACCTGCCCAAAGCCCTCCGGCCACTTATTCGGGCTCGATGGCTTATGACGGGCAGCATGCCGTGCTTTATGGAGGTAATATTGGTGATGAAATTCGCGGAACAGCCTATCAAATCAATTCCAATACGCTATGGGCATGGGACGGAACGACTTGGAATGACAGCGCTCCAAAGGTTGAAGCGCAGGACTGGGGCCGCTGGGGGCAAGCGATGGCCTACGATGGACGGAGAGTCGTCTTCTACGGTGGAGAGTTCGATTGGATTAACCCGAGCAATAGTGCGGTTACGCCAAACAAAAAACGGCCTATCGCGAATTCGCAGGATGATCAAGGGAAGAAGGCTGCTTTCGGCTGGGATGGGAGTGCTTGGTCGGTATGGTCTGGCAAAAGCAAAGGACCGGGCGGCGGCATAGAAGGCGGTCCAGGCTCAGGCAGCTTTATGAGCATGGCGTATGATGGCTATAACTTTGTCGTATTCGGCGGAAACCATGAATGGGGAGGACTAACGAATGAGACGTTTACATTCGGCAATCCTTTGCCTACCTTGCCGATCGTGAGCATAACGGGTTCACCAACGATATTGATGGACAAGAACAACAAAGCGAATGATCTAGCAAGGTTCTCTGCTAATGTGAAAGGCAAAGCGCTTAGCGAAATTGGGATAGAATACCGTGAAGTGGGTCAAACCACATGGCAGAAGAAGGCGCATTTGCCGGCTGAGGCTGGTGCGGTCACCATTGATCTTAATGGCTTGAAGTGGCAGGTCGACTACGAAGCACGCGTGTATGCGACAAATGTTGTGGGGACGGCATACAGCGCAGTTTCTACGTTTAAGTTTTTTGAGGACCCGGCTATGGTGGTTCCAGACCTGCGTTATGACCGAGCTTCACCATCGGTGCTGCATACGAAGGATAAGAAGAGGCTGGTTGTCGTCGGAGAGGGCATCACCAATTTGTGGAGAAAGCCAGCTTCTAATATTCATTATTCACTTAAAAGCCAAGGCGGACAGTTGTATCCGTTGACGCCAAACGTTCGCAATAATCAGGAGCTAGAGCTGACTTGGACGGATGAATTGCCGGATGGCAAATATGATTTGGAACTAAATCACGATTTTTACGATGATTTTGTTCTCTCAAGCGCTTTGCTTATTACTTCAACCGGCGTATATGAGCCGCGCGATTATAATGAAATTATCATTCCTAGTACAGATTCGGACAATGAAGATATTAGTCAAATGGCTATTAGAGGACCGTTCACGGAGAATCCCTCGGAGCTTGGTATATTTAAGCTAAACAACATGAATCAAGTGGTCATGCTGAATGAATATATTAAATTTAAAGGAACGAGCCTGACGATTGATAAGACGGGTGTAGATACGTATGTAACGGGTGTCGGACGGCTTTATGTTGAAAAAGCTGGCATTATGTATACGCTGTTCCTTGGCTCCTTTGAGTTTAATTCAGCCGAGTTCGTTATCGAGCTTGCTGGTGATATGCAATCTGATTATTTGAGCTTGAATTTGCCGATTACATTGAAGAAAATTACTTTTATAGCTGGCGGGGTAAGGCTCGGCGGGGATATTAAAGTAGATTTCAGTGCAGGAACGACCAAAATTAAAGGCGAATCGGAGATTGAAGCGTTAGAGTTCAAGCGCGAACGGTTCGATTTTGCTGGTAAATTCAGTATTGCAGGCGAGTTTGAGGCAGGTCCGCTCGAGGGTGCTGAGCTAAACTTCCGGCTTGATACACGCATTCCGCTCTATGGTGCGGGAGGATCCTTCGATTTGCGCAAGCAGAAGGTTGGATTTGAAGCAGATATTCAGTTCAAACGCGGGAAGCTTGATGCGCTTAGCTTTGGCGTTCGCCGCAAAATCAAGCTTGGCTCGACGGGGGCACAGCTCACTCGTCTTGGCGGCGGGTTTTCAAATCTAGCGAGCCAGAGCGAAGTACCGTTTACGTTGAAAGCGTTTGGCGGTGCATCAGATGTCATTGCGCCTGAGATCAAAGGCTACAATATGGTGAACGGCAACAATTTGAGCGTAGGATTATCGCGTTATCATTTTGAAGCATCCGGAGAGCTGGCTGTTTACTGGGTTCCGGTTGCGAATTTGGATTTTCTGACGATTTGGAATGCAGCGGGCTTTAAAGAGTACAGCAGTGCAGGCTTCCGATTGGATGCGAACTTGAATCTAGTAGACGTTGTGGTCGGTCAGCTGTTCGCTCAATATTTTGCGAAAAGCGGTTACGCAGGTTTTGTTAGTGCACGCATAAAAATACCGAACTGGGTGTCGGTTATTGGCGGCAAAAGCTTTGGCGGCATTGATGTCGGCGTAAACAATCGTGAGATCTTTGGATCGGTTGGTTCAGGCTGGTTCGGTGGTTCTGCCAAATATATGTTTGCTCCGAACAGCTTCGACTTCAGTCTTGGCGCGAGCAAAGATATGAAGAGAGAAATTGAGAGAATGAAAAAAAATATGGTTAAGCCGCCGAGCGCTCGCTCGATGCCGCTGCTAAGCAGCAGTGCTTTGCTGTTCACAAGCGCATTCGCGGATACTTCTTTTACACCACTTACAAATCCTTTGCTCACAGAGGATAAAGGTTACATGCTGAAGCTTCAGAAGGATGTGCTGCAGCAGGGTGAGATAGGCGTAGATACGGCTGCAAGCGGACGTATTTTATTGGGACAGTTTACGGCTGCATTGCGTGAGAATTCACCGCAAGCCAGCTTTACGAAGCAGGATCAGATTCAATACACATTGCAGGCAGATCATAGCTTCAAAGCGCTGCTAGTGCTGGATGGCAAGCAGGAAGATCTTTCAATCATTCGTCCGGATGAAAGCGTGGCATCGCTCAAGTTCCCTGAGACGGAAAAGGCTGGTAATGGTGCTATTTCTGCCGTATATCGTGAAGATGAGGATAAAACGTATATCCGTTTACAACTAACAGCGAATGAAGATTGGAAGCTGGTTGCATCGCACTCTTTGCAAGTGGAGTTGTACGAGCTTACATTCCTAAATGAATCGCTCAGTCTTACTGAGCTAGCAGCACGTTGGGCTGCTGCACCTGAATTGAAGCTAACAGCAATAGCTATGATGGAGGGCGGTTTGAAGCTGGTAGAGCTTGACCAGCCTAAAGGCGCTGTGAAATTGTACAAGCCAGATGGCCGTGAATATGGTCTGGAATCGGATTCGCTTAAATCAGGCTGGAATCATTTTGTCGATCCACTAAGCGGTAAGCTTTATCTGTTGATCGATGTAGCTCAGCCGGGAGAATGGCTGCTTGAAGCAGGACAGAAAACGCCGGCTAAGGTATTTGCTCTTGGAGAGCATACCACGATTGGGGAGCTGAAAGACTGGATAACAAGCGGTGAGCTTCGTACTGAAGTCAACCTAAAAAGCGGTCAGACCTTGCTTGAAATCGATCAGGCGGATGAGACAGCCGTGCTGTATCGTCCAGATGGCTCGCCATATCCGCTGCAAGCGGATCGCAGCGAATCAAACTGGAATGCTTATTATGAGGCTGATAAACAAAAATGGACGATTTTGGTGCAAGTAGCGGAAGAGGAAGCGGGGCTTTGGACCGTTCGCGGCAAACAATTCGTGACCATACGTGCCTTCCGCAGTGATGAGCAATACGACAGCTTAATTCCGTTTTTCTCAAATGGAAC
This sequence comes from Paenibacillus sp. 2TAB26, assembly GCF_052115145.1. Lineage (NCBI taxonomy): Bacteria > Bacillati > Bacillota > Bacilli > Caryophanales > Paenibacillaceae > Paenibacillus > Paenibacillus sp. 2TAB26. The sequence goes on along the minus strand of NZ_JBFRGC010000005.1, from coordinate 74,526 downwards.
AGCAGAGTATACGACGAGTTTGCAAATCGATAAGCCAGGCCGATATATGTTTATGTTAACGGGTGGTTCTCGCGATACCCAAATTATTGCACCGGATAACAAAGCCATTCCGGTTGTTTTTGAGGACGAGAATGCCAAAAATTACAATGCGGTGCTGCAAGCAGCAATTGCCAAGGAAGATGAGGAAGCGGATAAATACGGCGATATGACTTTTACCTCGAATCTGCCTTTTGTTGCAGATGCAGATATGCTTTATGTCGCTGCTGATATTGAACAAACAGGAAAATGGGAAATTCGCTCCTCTCTGCCTATTCAAGCAAGCATGTATGAGCTCGATCCTGTAACTGAAATTAGCGAATTTAGTGCAGATCCAGAGACAGAAGGCACTAATCGCTTCAAAGTAAAATGGAACGTGGACCATGCCAAGCAGGGAACCAAAGTAAGCTTAATGGTAACCGATCAGTCCAATAAGGCAATCGGGCCGGTTATTTTGAAGGATCTTCCTGCATCAGGCATTCAAACGATTGACATTCCGGATGAATTTATGCCGGGTCAATACTGGTTGTCTATGGTGGCGGAAGGTGAAGAAATTGCACCGCTGTTTGCGGTAACGTCTGAGCCTGTACAGTTGACTGCTAAAGTCATGCTGCCTCAGCCGAAGCAACTTGCGATTACTTCAACTGGAAACGGCGAGCTTACACTGCGTTTTCCTTCCATTAAGGCCGAGGGACTAGAATATTACCAGTTGACGGTCAGCTATAAGGATGATGAAGGAAAAACTGTAACGGATACATTCGGAGCAGATCCTATGGCCGGAGATTGGCAGGACGTTATTATATCCGGGTACAAGCCGGAGCACAGCTACACCATCAATGCGATGGCGGTTGGCGAGCAAAATGGCAAAGTTGTTGTTAGTCCAGTGTCAGCTAATGTGGAGGCGTTTTTGCCTAATCCGAAACGGGCAAAGCTTAACGTTGCTTTTAATACTTTTGGTGCTAAGCAGAAAACAAGCACCTACAAAAGTTATGATGAGCAAGAGGAGATTATGGTTAACACAGCTGCGGAAAAGGTTAGTGTAGAGCTGACTAGCGATCAAGCAGCAAAGCTTAATCTTTACGTAAATGGGGAATTGTTGCAGTCCAAGGATTCCGAAGCCAATGCGGTCGCATCGTTCAATCTGAATGAATTGCTGCTAGGCAAAGAAACGAATGAGCCGCTAGAGCAGCTTGATTATACGATTGAAATTGAAGCAATTAACGAGCGCGGCGATTACAGCTCTGATTATAGGAAATTGTACGTAGATCGTACGGAGCCATTCTTGTATGTAGCAGGCAAGAAGAACGAGGATTTTGTTCGTGAGCCTCTCAATGGGCAGGTCGTATATGGCAGCCGTATACCTATGGTTGGTCAAACGGAAATAGGCGCTTTGCTGACCGTTGACGGACGAGCTGTTCCAGTTAACGCAGAAGGGGAATTTAATTATTTTGCTCCGATTATGTGGGATGAAACTGGCCTTCATACTGTAATCGTCGAAGTGGAAGATGAAGTCGGCAATCGAGTCGAATATCGATTTGATGTGGTGCAGGGAACAGAGACCGAGGAGCAGTCCAAGGTGAAACCTTCTGATCTGGCAGCGCTAGAGCTGGACAAGGGGGTTCTATCCCAGCCTTTCCATCCGGATATGACGGGCAAATATGAGACGGTAATAGAAGAAGGCAAGGTTCGATTATATGCTGTTGCTGCTGCAATAGATTCTGTTGTAACAGTGAACAATGTGCCGTTGAACGCGGAGGGTTACGCAGAGCTTGAGGCTCCGATTGGCAATGGCGTAACTACAGCGCAGGTGAAGGTATCAGGAGTAGATACAAGTGAAAAGACATACGTCATTGAAGTGAGAAGCAAGCCGTCGGATGTCGCTGTTCTGAAGAGCCTCACGATGCGGGCAGGGACAGAGGAGCTGCTGACAGAACCAGCATTCAATGGTGCTGATACCGCTTATAGCGTGTATGTCGAAAATAATACGAATGCGGTAAGCGTTGCGGCTGAAGCTTATAAGCAAGGATCTACGATTCGTGTAAATGGCGAGCAGATTGGCGAAGCTGGGATTTCTGTGCCAGTACAGGTGGGAGAGACCCATGTAGCCATACAGGTTATCGCGCCAAATGGGCAAGAGAATAGAACCTATAACGTTAAGGTTATTCGTGCGAAGGATAGCAATGCACAATTGAAGGAGCTAACGGTAAGCGGAGGAGTGCTAACGAGAGATTTTGCTGGGAATGAGATGGATTACCAGATCATAGCGCCTTCCGATTCTGCGGCTCTTAGCATCGCTGTAGAAGCAGCTAGTCCGAGTGCAGTCATTCGTATAGCAAATGGCGAAGTTGACCTCGGCAGCGGAGGAACGCATGTGGTTCCATTGCGCACCGGAATTCAGCCTGTTCAATTAGAAGTAACGGCAGAGGATGGCACTGTGGCAACTTATAAGCTCGCTGTCATCAAGCAGTCAGCTTCTGCAGCAACAGCGCCATCTTTAACAGAGCTATCTCTCTCTGGATTAGACTTGCTGCCGGAATTCTCTGTGAGCAGGCTCAGCTATAAGCTGAAGTCAGAGATCGAAGACGCGAATGTGACTGTGCTTGCCAACACCTCAAGTTCTGATGCTATTTTGACCATAAATGGTAGGCCGGTTGAAAAAGGCGTGCATCAGACTGTAAGTTTAAAGGTGGGTACAAATCTAATTGTGATTGGAGTCGAGTCTGCTGACCGCAGCAGTTCAAGGCAATATTCGATTGAAATCGTTCGTAAACCAACGTATGCAACGCCGGATCGATTAGCGACTGTCGCATCTGGGGATTCAAATGCTGCAATAGCAAATGTAACCATTACTAGAACGGTTGCTAGAGATGGCAGCAAAATAGATACGGTTAATATTCCGCTTGCTAAGGCGGAGGAAATTGTTGCACAGATGAAATTGCAGAAGCAGAATGCGGCTCGCATCGTTATTACGAATTTGCTTAATAATCCGAGCGATGAGATCAAGCTGAATGTTCCGTCAAAAGCAGTTGCCGCTTTAGCCGAGAGCGGAATTAGTCTTGTCATCTCAACGCCAACAGCAGAATTGACGTTATCGCCAGAGACGATTCGTCATATCAAGGAAGCGGGTATTGACCTTTATCTCCGCTTTGTACCGATTCGCGAACAAGCGAAGCAAAATCAAATTTATGACAGGCTGCTTGGCGAAGAGAAGCTTAAGAAGCAGTTGGGCGGCAGGGATGCTGAACTGCTAGGCCAACCTACTGCAATTGAGACGAACTATAAGGATAGTGTTACTCGCATCGTACTGCCGATAGCTGGTCTTGAGATTGCAAAGGACAGTGCAGCTGCGAAGGAGCTTGAGGCTCAATTAGCGGTTTACATTGAGCACAGCGATGGAGAAAAGGTGCTCCAGCCAGGAACACTTCAATATGATGCAAAAGGAATCGTGAATGGTATGGCATTTGATGTTGCTAAATTCAGCAATTTTGCTGTCGTTCGGCTTACGAAGGACAAACTTTATGAGCCTTATGTAACGGGGTATCCGGATGGAACCTTCCGTCCAAGTAAAACGATTACTCGTGCGGAGCTTGCAGTCATACTTGCCAAAGAGCTTAAGAAAAACGCCAGCCTGCTGGAAGAAACGGCGCCTAATCCTAATGAAACAGAGCTGACAGAGTTTAGCGATGTCGTCTCCGATCACTGGGCAAAAGAAGCGATTACGCTGTTGAAAAATCATGGTATTATGAATGGTGACGAGCAAGGCAAATTTAGACCGGGCGACGGAGTCTCTCGTTCAGAAATAGCGGTTATCGCGGCTCGTTGGAACAAGCTGTCCCTAAGCGGTACTGCCAAGGCGGATTTTACAGACTTAACGGGACACTGGGCAACAAATGAAGTTGCTGCTGTTGCAGAGGCAGGGTTTATGAAGGGATATCCGGATCATACCTTCCGTCCGAATGGTTTGCTGCTTCGCGGAGAAGCGGTTCGTGTACTCAACGCAATCTTCAACCGTCCAGTGCCGCAGGAAACTGTTAGCTCTAGCTGGCCGGATGTCGCGCCAAAACACTGGGCTATGTTAGATATTGAAGCCGCTTCTAGATATGTGCAGAAGCTGCCAGATGGACAAGTTCGAGTCGTAAAAACGAAGTAAAACTAAGTCATACCGATAGCAGAAGGCTCACTGAAAAATAACAATGGAAGGAGGAGGGCATGGATCAATGCTAAAGGTAATATTAGTGGATGATGAGGAGCCGGCATTGATACATTTGGAACGATTGCTGAGGGCAGATGGCCGGGTTCAAGTTGTGGGCAAGTATACCTCTGCTATGGAAGGACTTGACCACCTTGCTCGCAGTTATGCCGATATCGCGTTTCTTGATATCGGCATGCCCGAGATGAACGGCCTTGAAGCAGCTGAACGTATACAGGAGTTGTACCCTGCAATACGAATCGTTTATGTAACCGCCTATTCAGCGTATGCTGTTGAAGCATTTGAGCTGCATGCGCTGGATTATTTATTGAAGCCGGTCGATTCTGCGAGAATTGGAAAAACGATAGATCGTATTGAGGAATATGCGAAGCTTTTGAACAATCAAGCACAAAGCTTCGAAGCTCTAGCAGAACGAAATGAGCTTTCAGTGCGATGCTTTAAACGGCTTGAGCTTGTAGGCGGGGCTGCTTTAAACGGCAAGGTGAAGTGGCGAACGAAAAAGGCGCAGGAGCTCTTTGCTTATTTCCTTCATTTGGAGGGTGCTTGGGTTACGAGAGAGCGGCTTATTGAAACGCTTTGGCGAGAGTATGAGCTGGACAAGGCGGTTACCTATCTTCATCATTCCGTTTCACGCATTAGATGGCTACTGCGTGAGTGGGGAGTTTCTTTCACAGTTGAGTTTCAAGGTGAGAGCTACCGACTCCCGTATGCTGCCATTCGTACTGATGTAGCTGAGTTTGAGGAGACAGTAGCTGAGCTCCCGTATCAGTTTCAGGATAATTGGAGTCGATATGAGCATGCGATTTCTCTTTATAAAGGCGATTATTTGGAGGATCATAATTATGCGTGGGCAGAGACCAAAAGAATAAATTTGCAGCATCGTTATTTTCGGCTGGTTAGCAGTATGGCAAGATATGAGCTGGAGGAAGGCCGTGCTCAGTCGGCTATCCAGAGACTGACGACTGCTCAGATCAGCTTCCCATACTCAGATGAAATTTGCAGATTGCTTCTTGCAGGTTATGCTCAGATAGGGGATACGGAATCGCTTAACCGCTGCTACGAAACCTATGCGCAATTATTATTGCAGGAGCTAGGAGTTATTCCTGAGAGGCAAACGACGGATTTATATCATCAATTATCCCAGTAAGACGTGAATTTAGGCAAGGAGGCAACGATGGGATGAGAAAGCAATGGTGGACGATAGTTGTATTTTTTCTTATCGTTGTAGCTTTTCCGGTAAACGAGTTTTTTTATAATCAATCCATTGAGAAGAGTGCACCTCATTCAAGCGCTGGCACGTTGGATTTGCGGGAATGGAATTTCGAATCAGAAGGACTTGTCGCGCTGAATGGTCAATGGGAATTTTATCGTGGACAGCTGCTGCTGCCAGAGCAATTCGCAGATCCAGCTATTTCTCCTTATAAGAGGCCTGAACTAACAGGCCTCTTTCCTGTGCCAGCGGAGTGGAACAGCTATATAGCGGAGGACGGCAACCCACAGGGAGCAGGATTCGGTACTTATAGGCTGAGAGTGGAGTTAAACAACACAGCAGAAACGCATTACGGAATACGAACGACAAATATCCGCATGGCTAACCGGATATTTATAAATGGACAGGAAGTGGGAGCAAGCGGAGTACCTGGAGTCTCAGATAAAGAAGATATCGCATCGAATATCCCTTATGTTGGATTTGTATCCGTAGATAGATCCTATGTTGAAATTATCGTACAAGTATCCAATTTCAACTATGCTTCGGGCGGCATCATCTATCCGATTTGGTTTGGCTATGAGGCTGATATTCGCAAGAGCCGCGACATCGCGTTGTTTGGTGAATTTATGAACATCAGCGGGTTTGCATTGTTTTCTATGTTTTTCCTTCTTTTGTTCTACATGCGCAAAAAAGAGCGCTCGTTGCTTTACTTGGCTTTATTTTGCTTAGCGCTGCTGCTCTATGTATGTACTCATGGCGAGAAGCTGATTGCACTGGCCTTGCCTCAGCTTAGCTACGATTGGATCATGAAGCTGCAGAACATATCTTCAGCATTCGGTTATTATTTTTTATTGCAATATGTGAACGTGTCAGTACCAAGAGCTGTTAACAAGTTTGTGTGGCGGGCAAGCAATATTGCATCGAGTATTGTCATTGTTGCAGCATTCATGCTGCCGACGATGCTTTATTCACAGTGGTTTTTGAAGGGAATAGGCCTTTCAGTATTTACTTTTGGAGTTGTGCTTTACACGCTTGTCAAAGGTGTTATGCGCCGATCGCGGGACGCTTATTTTTTGCTTTTGAGTGCGATAAGCATTTTAGTATTTATAATCGTCAGTGTCATGCAAGTATTTGGTCTATTGGAAAATCATTTTTTCATCTCGTTTGAGCTGCTTATCTTGGTCATTGTTCAAGTAATCATGCTAGCTCGACGTTTCTCTCACACCTTTAATGAGGTGGAAGAGCTCTCTCGCAAGCTGTTGACCTTGGACGAATTAAAGGATGAATTTATGGCGAATACGTCGCATGAGCTTCGAACGCCGCTGCATGGTATTGTAAATATCGCAGAATCCTTGCTTGAAGGTGTAGCGGGGACGCCAAACACCGATCAGGCTAGACAGCTCTCTATGATTGTATCGACGGGTAGAAGATTGAATTATCTGATTCATGATATTTTAGATTTTTCCACCTTGCGAAATGGTCAGCTTACACTGAATCGGCAAGCTGTTGATTTAGCAGCAGCAGCGCAATCTGTAGTCGAGGTCATTGGACATTTAGCTGACAAAAAAGGGGTAAGCCTGACGCAGGATTGGCCGCAGCAGATGCCGCTGCTCGATACTGATGAGGAGCGTCTGCGTCAAATTTTATTTAATTTGCTTGGCAATGCGGTGAAATTTACGCATCAGGGTGAGATTCGGATCTATGCGGAAGTTGTGGATTCATGGGTGAAAATAAGCGTTACAGATACTGGAATTGGCATCGCGGCGGATCGTTTAGACGACATTTTCAAGGCGTTTAATAGCGTTTCCACTGTAGATCTACAATCGGGCTATAGCGGCACCGGTATCGGGTTGAACATTACGAAGAGACTCGTGGAACTGAATGGCGGGTATATCGAAGCGAATTCACAGCTAGGTATAGGTTCAACGTTTTCATTTACACTTCCTTCAGCTGCGCTGTCCGCTATTTCTGAGGTTGCTGCTGGTAAAAGCGGCAGAGCAGCGATTCAACCGGCATTAGCGCTCAATAAAACATTCCAAGCAGCGATGAATCGGAATGAAGTAATAGAAGATACACATCCATTCACTGTGTTAGTGGTAGATGATGATCCCGTAAACTTACAAGTATTAATAAATGTATTGTCTATGGAAAATTACACAGTCATTGCGGTTGACAGTGGCGCTGAAGCGCTGGAGGTACTATCCAGTGAGCGACGGATTGATCTCGTGATAACAGACTGGATGATGCCAGCGATGTCTGGACTAGAGCTTTGCCGTAGGATCAGGGAACGATACTCGTTGTCTGAACTGCCTGTACTTATGCTCACCGCAAGAAAATTGGCAGGCGATATTCAAACGGGCTTTAGTGCTGGAATCAATGATTTTTTAACAAAACCTGTTGACGGTATTGTACTGCGTGCTCGCGTACGAACTTTGCTTGAGCTTAGACAGTCTGTTCAAGCGGCTATTCGATCGGAACTGGCTTTTCTGCAGGCACAAATTAAACCTCATTTTTTGTACAACGCACTCAATACGATTATTTCGATATGTCCTGATGATCCGGATAAGGCTACAGAATTGTTATTGAATTTAAGCCGATATTTACGCAGCAGCTTCGATTTCCAGAATCGTCAGCAGATCGTCAGCTTAGAGAAGGAGCTTGAGCTTGTTCAGTCTTATGTCAAATTAGAGCAAGCGCGGTTTGGCAAACGATTGAATGTTGTATATGAGGTGGATAAACAGCTGCGAGGATTTATTCCGCCGCTGAGCATTCAACCGATTGTAGAAAATGCAGTTAGGCATGGTGTCATGCAAAAGGCTGCTGGGGGCAAGATCGTATTACGTATTCAAGAGGCAGAGGAGAAGCTAATTATTTCAGTTTCGGATAATGGAGTTGGCATCAAGCAAAGTGATCTCAGCTCGCTATTGCTAGGGCAACGGCAGTTGTCAGGCGTTGGCTTAACCAATATTCATCGCAGACTGCTCTCTTTGTACGGAAATGGTCTTGGTATTTCAAGCGAAGCGGGAGCAGGGACGACGGTGACCTTTGAGGTGCCGCAGATACAAATAGATATGAGCAAGACTTCGTAAAGATGATTGAATCGATGAAGAGAGAAGCGCTTAGGTGAGTTAGAGTTTGAACCTAAGTGTTTTTTTTTGTAAAAAACCGCTTGGAGAATACATGTATTTATTGGCTGAATGAACGCGAAATAAAATGACGTTTTTTGTCGAAAAAAAGAGGATTTTATTCTATATTGTCGAATATCAAATTAGTTATAACACTGACATTTTTTGGTGAAAGGAAGGTTGGGAGGAAATTTCAACTGGATAGCATTTCATAGAAACGAATCGGAAGTTCAGTTCATTTACTAGAAAGGAGAATGCTAGACATTTTTTTAGTTGAGTAGCAGCTGTATCAAAAGACACATCTTGTAAAATTCTAATTTGGAGTTGAATTTATGTATAAGTGTATTCGTTTTTTTCGCGCTCCCTTACTCGTTATTCTTAGTTTTCTCGTCGTATTTTCTCAAATCGTATGGTTCTCATCAACAACATATGGAGCCGGCTCGAGCTGGAATACATTAAATAACCCTATCAATAATACGAGCAACCAGTTTTTGGGGATGGGCTATGGCAATGGCATTTATGTTGCAGTAGGAAGCAACGGTCTGATTGCTACATCTTCGGATGCTGCAAAGTGGACAACACGGAGTACGAATAGTACTCAAAACTTAAATGAAGTGGATTATGGAAACAATGTCTACGTTGCAGCTGGTGCAGGAGGTACGATTTTATATTCTACTGATGCTGTTACATGGAATGCAGCAACATCCAACACGTCGAATCAGTTATTTTCTGTGAAATTTTTAAATGGATCATTTTGGGCAGTTGGAGCATCCGGCATTATTTTGAAATCAAGTGATGGACAGTCGTGGACATCCATTGCATCTGGAATTTCCAACGATTTGTACAACATCTCCTATGGAAACAGTAAGTATGTCTTAGGCGATGCAAACGGAAAAATTTATTATTCGGCCACTGGAAATCCATCAACATGGGGCGGAGGACAGCAGCTTAACAGTACATATTATAGTTCAATAAACTTTATAGGATTTTTAAATAATCATTTTTACGCTTTTGATTCCAGTCCAATACTTGCAAGCTACAGATCTTCAGATGCCCTTACCTGGACAAGTACTCCTTTAGCTTGGCAGGCTTTTGCAGGTGCATATGGCAATGGCGTGTATGTTTTGTATAGCAATGCTAATACAGCCTTCACTTCTACGGATGGGGTGAGCTGGACTGAACGGACAACAAACTATGGAAACACGATGCAGGCTATTACATTTGGCAATGGAAAATTTGTCGCTGCAGGCAATAGCGGCTCTATCATGTATTCGCTTGATGGTATTGAATGGACAACGGTAACACCAAACATCACAGATACGGTCTATAACAATGGTCTTTATGTTGCTGTAGGCTATAACAATTCGGCTACGATTGGCGGCACCATTTTTACTTCCACTGATCGAGTGAATTGGACAAGCCGGATAACGCCAACTGCAAATGGATTTTCAAGTATTGCATACGGCAACGGCACTTATGTAGCAGTTGGTTCGGGCGGTACGATCTATGCATCAAGTAATGCAACCAATTGGAATTTGGCAGCCTCTAATACGGCAAGCAACTTACAAGGCGTCCAATTTGTAAATAATCGGTTTATTGCTGTAGGAAACAGCGGAACGATTTTAACATCTAGCGACGGAACGTCGTGGACACCAGCTGCAATTACTGCAGGTCCGGCCATCACGACTGTTCTTTACTCTGTTGCTTATGGGAATGGAACATATGTTGCTGTAGGTCAAGGGTCCAGAATGGCATATTCATCAGACGGATTGAATTGGACTGCTTCCTCTTTAACAGGTTCATCCTTCATTTTTAGAAACGTTGTTTATGCAAATAATCTATTTGTTGCTGTAGGAGCCAGTGGTAAAATATTTACCTCGTCAGATGGCACCAGCTCGAACTGGACTAGTCAAGATAGTACAGCTACTGGTCTCTTAACAGGGATTGCATACGGAGCGGGACAGTTTATGGTTTCAGGTATTGGAGGGAAAATTGTATCTTCTCCGGATGGAGCAAGCTGGACTTCAGAAGCAACTAATGTAGCAGCTTTTCTTACAAATGTGGTTTATGACGGCAGTCGGTTTCTTTCACTTGGATATAATTTTACGACTATAGAGGCTGCTGCCGTAGTTTCTTCACCGCCTTTGATTATTGGAAATCCTAGCAATGCATCGATTAATGAAGGCGGGAACGCTAGCTTCACGGTTGCTGCGTCTAATGCGAGTTCGTATCAATGGCAGGTAAATACGGGTGCTGGATTTTCAAATATTGTTAATAGTTCAACGTATAGTGGAGCAACTACGTCAACGTTAACTATAACGGGTGCGACAGTGGGAATGAATGGATACCAGTATCGAGTCATCGCTACGGGCAGCATAGCGCCTTCGGCAACCTCAAATAGTGCAACGTTAACGGTAAAAGCACCATCGATTGCTTCGACTATTATGTTTAAATCGAATGCTGGTATTGCTGGCAACGCAACCGTTGTGTCAGATGGGCAGGGCGGATCAGATGATATACCGGGCTTTTCGCTAGATTTTTCGGCCAAGTCTGCTGTAAACCCAAATAAAGATTTAGTTCTAACTTATGAAATTCCTTATCCGGATACAATTGGTGCAAGTGGACTATCTGCTGGTTATGCAGATAATGAATCCCAAAGTATATGGACGATTAAAAGTCGCAATTCATCTCAAAACTTCTCTTTAGAATCGATTACGTTGATCGATTCGGGTACTAAAGATGTCAAGATTGGTGCTTTTAATGATGGTGTTCAGGTTGGAGAATGGGTCGATCTAACAATTAGTGTTGATCCATGGAAGTTTACGTTCGATCACTCAAATGGATTAAACTTTTCATTTGACAATATTGATGAAATTCGAATAATTCCTCAAGATTCAGAAATGTGGACTTCAATTAATGACGTTCAAATTGGTGATCCTGTGACAAGGCCAGCTCCGTCGATTACAAGCAATCCAAGCAATGCAACGATCAATGAGGGTGACAACGCTACCTTCACGGTTGCTGCATCTAATGCGAGTTCGTATCAATGGCAGGTGAACATGGGTGCGGGATTTACAAATATTAGTGATAATACCGATTACACTGGAGCAACAACAGTAACTTTAGTTATAAAAAGTGCAACAGCGGGAATGAGCGGATACCACTATCGCGTAGTCGCTTCGGGTAGTACTACGCCTGCGGCAACCTCAAATAGTGCAACGTTGACAGTAATTCCTATGAATGTACCTTTGGCAGACTTTGCAAATACGAGCAAGACCGGAACATCGGCGACATTTACATGGAGCGCAGCAACGGGCGCAACCAGCTTGAAGATTGAGCAATCGCCAACTGGCGCAAACACATGGACAACAGCGACAACAGGCGTGATTGCGACTAATGCAACAACAGCAACGGTAACAGGCTTGTCGGCAGCGACAGGTTATGACTTCCGCCTAGTTGTAACAGGCGGAGCAAATGCTGGCAACTCGAATGTGGTGAATGTGACTACTAATTCAGTTGCGTTGATAGACTTTGCTAGTACGAGCAAGACCGGAACATCGGCGACATTTACATGGAGCGCAGCAACGGGTGCAACCGGCTTGAAAATTGAGCAATCCCCGGCAGGAGCAAATACATGGTCAACAGCGGCAACAGGCGCGCTTGCGACCAATGCAACAACAGCGACAGTAACAGGCTTGTCGGCAGCGACAGGTTATGACTTCCGTCTAGTAGTTACAGGCGGAGCAAATGCAGGCGACTCGAACGTAGTAACGGTGACGACAAACCCGATCGCACTAACAGACTTCGCGAGTGCAAGCAAAACGGGAACAAGCGCAATGTTCACATGGAGCGCAGCAACGGGAGCAACAAATATTAAAGTTGAGCAATCACCAACAGGTGCAAATACGTGGACAACAGCGACAACTGGAGTACTTGCGACCAATGCAACAACAGCTACAGTAACAGGCTTGTCCGCTGCAACGGGATATGACTTCCGCCTAGTTGTTACAGGCGGAGCAAATGCAGGCGACTCAAACGTAGTAACGGTGACGACAAACACGATTGCACTAACAGATTTCGCGAGTGCAAGCAAAACGGGTACAAGCGCAACCTTCACATGGAGCGCAGCAACGAATGCAACAAACATAAAAGTGGAACAATCTCCTATTGGCGCAAACACGTGGACAACAGCGATAACAGGTGCTCTTTCCACAAATGCAACAACAGCGACAGTAACAGGCTTGTCCGCCGCAACAGGTTATGACTTCCGTCTAGTAGTTACAGGCGGAGCAAATGCTGGCGACTCGAATGTAGTAACGGTGACGACAAACCCGATCGCATTAACAGACTTCGTGAGTGCAAGCAAAACAGGAACAAGCGCAACCTTCACATGGAGCGCAGCAACGGGCGCAACAAACATTAAAGTGGAACAATCACCAACAGGTGCAAACACATGGACAACAGCGACAACTGGAGCACTTGCGACCAATGCAACAACAGCAACGGTAACAGGTTTGTCCGCTGCAACGGGATATGACTTCCGTCTAGTAGTTACAGGCGGAGCAAATGCTGGCGACTCGAATGTGGTAACGGTGACTACGAACCCAATTGCACTTACAGACTTCGCGAGTGCAAGCAAAACGGGAACAAGCGCAACGTTCACTTGGAGCGCAGCAACAGGTGCAACAAACATTAAAGTGGAGCAATCACCAACAGGTGCTAACACGTGGACAAAAGCGACAACAGGCGTGATTGCGACCAATGCAACAACAGCGACAGTAACAGGCTTGTCAGCAGCGACAGGTTATGACTTCCGTCTAGTAGTTACAGGCGGAGCAAATGCTGGCGACTCTAACGTAGTAACGGTGACGACAGATCCAATCGCACTTACAGACTTCGCGAGTGCAAGCAAAACGGGAACAAGCGCAATGTTCACATGGAGCGCAGCAACGGGTGCAAGCGGTTTGAAAATTGAGCAATCGCCAACAGGTGCAAACACATGGACAACGGCGACAACTGGCGCTCTTTCCACGAATGCAACAACAGCAATGGTAACAGGTTTGTCCGCTGCAACGGGATATGACTTCCGCCTAGTTGTTACAGGCGGAGAAAATGCAGGCGACTCAAACGTAGTAACGGTGACGACAAACCCAATTACACTTACAGACTTCGCGAGTGCAAGCAAAACGGGAACAAGCGCAACGTTCACTTGGAGCGCAGCAAAAGGCGCAACAAACATCAAAGTTGAGCAATCACCAACAGGTGCAAACACGTGGACAACAGCGACAACAGGTGCTCTTTCCACGAATGCAACAACAGCGACAGTAACAGGGTTGTCGGCAGCGACAGGTTATGACTTCCGCCTTGTTGTAGCTGGCGGAGCAAATGCTGGCAACTCGAACGTAGTAACGGTGACGACAAACCCGATTGCACTTACAGACTTCGCGAGTGCAAGCAAAACCGGTACAAGCACAACGTTCACATGGAGCGCAGCAACGGGCGCAACAAACATCAAAGTTGAACAATCTCCGGCAGGAGCAAACACGTGGACTACAGCGACAACAGACGCTCTTTCCACGAATGCAACAACAGCAACAGTAACAGGCTTGTCGGCAGCGACAGGTTATGACTTCCGTCTAGTAGTTACAGGCGGAGCAAATGCAGGCGACTCAAACGTAGTAACGGTGACGACAAACCCGATTGCACTAACAGATTTCGCGAGTGCAAGCAAAACGGGTACAAGCGCAACCTTCACATGGAGCGCAGCAACGGGCGCAACAAACATTAAAGTTGAGCAATCACCAACGGGTGCAAACACATGGACAACAGCGACAACTGGAGCTATTGCGACCAATGCAACAACAGCAACGGTAACAGGTTTATCCGCTGCAACGGGATATGACTTCCGACTAGTTGTTACAGGTGGAGCGAATGCAGGAAACTCAAATGTCTTGACGGTAATAACTTATTCAATTGAACCTTCACAGCCAAACCCGCCAAAAACGGACGAAACCGATGTTGAAGTGCTGGTGAACGGTAAAATTGAATACGCAGGTAAAGCGACTACAGCAATTGTGAATAATCAAAAGGTGACAACCATTATCGTGGATCCGAACAAGCTTAAGAACAGATTGGAGTCTGAGAGTCAGCATGCTGTCATTACGATTCCGCTAAAAGGCAGCTCAGATGTTTATGCTTCACAAATAAATGGACAGATCATTGCTGATTTGGAACAAAAGCAAGCTATCTTAGTCCTTCAACATGATCAATTTACGTATACGATACCTGCATCACAGATCAGTATTGATGCACTCACTAAGCTTTTTGGAAAAAAATTAAATCTTCAAGACCTCAAGCTCGAGATAGAGATTGCCAAGCCAATAGCAGATACCATAAAAATGGTGGAAAGTGCAGCAGTTAAAGGCCAGTTTGAGATGGTTGTTCCACCGCTTAATTTTACAGTGCGAGCTTCGTATGATGGAAAAACGATTGAAGTTTCTAAATTCGATGCGTATGTAGAAAGAATGATAGCTATCCCAGCTGGTGTTGATCCTAACCGAATAACGACAGGGATTGTGGTTGAACCAGATGGATCTTTTCGTCATGTTCCAACTAGACTTGTCGTTAAGAACGAAAAGTATTATGCCGTAGTGAACAGCTTAACGAACAGCACGTATACCATTGTCTGGCATCCACTTGCGTTTAAGGATGTAGACCGGCATTGGGCAAAAGAAGCTGTGAATGATATGGGTTCACGAATGGTAATAACGGGTGTTGGCAATGAAATGTTTAATCCAAATAAATCAATTACTCGTGCGGAGTTTGCTGCTATTATCGTTCGGGGATTAGGTTTGAAATTGGAGGCAAGCTCATCGTCATTCTCGGATGTGAACAAAAATGAATGGTATAGCAGCTATATTCAAACCGCATTTTCAAATGGTCTTATTAATGGATATGAAGATGGAACCTTCCGTCCTATGGACAAAATAACGAGAGAGCAAGCCATGGCGATCATTGCAAAAGCAATGAAAATCACCGGCTTGAAACCRAGTCTTGCAGCAAGTGAAGCTGGAGAATTGCTGCTTCCTTATAAAGATGCGAATGCCGCATCCGAGTGGGCGAAGAGCAGCATCCTCGATTGCTTGCAAGTGGAGATCTTCTCAGGCAGAAGCAGTACTGTGCTTGCTCCTAAAGATGAAATCACGAGAGCAGAAGTGGCTGTGATCATCCAAAGACTTCTCAAAAAATCTAATTTGATTTAAAAGACTAAATACTAAAGGGTTATCTTACAAAGGTGAATACACCAATGTGAGATAACCCTTTTTTCTGTTTGAGCAATAGGTTTTAAGTGAGCCTGTATGCTCGATCATCGCAATTAAATTATTTTCATATAGCTGAATCCATAAACAGAGCCGAGCGCCATTACAATGGTCCATACGGCAAGGCTGACTGCCATCCATTGAATGACGCGTTTTCGCGAGGAGCCTAATGACAAAGCTAATAAAGCCGCGATGTCGGTACCCACAATAAGGGGCGCCAGCAGGGCAAGTCCGGGAAGGCCGTAACGCTCCCAAATTCGCCTTGCGCGAGTCTCCTTTTTTGATGTTGTGGTAATGCCCTTCTTCAATTTTTGATTCGTATTCCACTTCGAAAATTGTTTGAAAAACAGGCCCAGGAGCAGTACCAAAAGAAAGTTGCCTGCAAAGCCGATAATGGCTACAGCTACTGGCGACAATCCTGCTACGATGCCAAGAGGTACGACTAGAAATACATCCAACCACGGCGCTGCTGCGAGTAAAAATAAGACAATATATGGCCATATCCCATCCGTTTGCTGAATCCATTCAATCATAATGTTCCTCCAGTTATTATTTATCTAATTAGCTGAGGAAATGGTTTCGCCTTGAGACGGCTTCATCGCATTTTCCCACTTCACATTGATGGATCGAGCAGTGAATAGATCAGGTCCGTCTGATAGCTGAAAATGCAAATGGGGCTCACTGCTGTTGCCTGAATTGCCGGTCAGACCGATGACGTCGCCTTTTTTGACCTTGTCTCCTGGCTTAACTGTTGCAGAACCTTTCTTGAGATGCGCCAGATGGCTGTATTCTCCACCGTGATCAATGACGACATTATTCCCAGCAGGTTCATTCGGATTCATTACCCCAACAGGCGCATTATCTAAAATATCATTCACTACCGATATGATTATACCATCCGCTGGAGCAATGATTTCTTTGCCGAAGGCATAATAGCTTTCATTTTTGAGCGGGTCACCTTTATAGGAAAAATGATCCTTTGTTTGGATAAAATCGTACGCGTATCGCTGAATCTCTAGTTCATAATGATAATTCACCAGAACATTCTCGCCGCCCCAAAATACAAACCAGTCGCCTTCAAAAGGTAAAGCATATTTATTTTTGCTCAGCTTCGAATCGGTTTCAGGAGAGGAGGTTAGTTCCTGAACTTGAATTGATGTAATGACTCCGCTAGAATCAAACATTCCAAGAAGCCCCTTATTCCCCTCCTCACTTACCCATATGCGCCGGTCGTAACCATTAAGCTGTATAGTAGAGGATTTTTCGAAGCTATGGATCCCATTCGTAAACTCCTCTCCCGTCTTTTCAAAATCTGCTTCGCTTACCGCATCTTTTAAAGGCTGATTAAAACGGGCATAAATTTCCTTATACTTGCCGTCCAGCAGCGCCTTTGGCAAGTCGTCTGGCATAAGTAATTGGTTCGTCGTCTCCGTGGGGCTCATTGTTTGCACAGCTCCTGTGTTGGTGGTCACTGCTGAATTTTCTCCGCTGCAAGCGGCTAGAAGTAAAGCTAGTGAACCGGCAGCTAATGCCGTTTTTGCAGTCATTGCTGTACCATATATATAATTCGTTGCTCCTTTTTTCATTTTCATCGCCTCCCGATAATACCATTGTAGCAGCAGAGTCTTAGCTCTTATGAAACCCACCATTAACGCACTCTTAACTTTAAGAAGAGTGAATGGAAACGAATTAAGCTTCCCTTAAGATTAGAATGATTTAAAGTGAAAAAAATCATGCTATGATGATATAAACATCAGTTGGCAGAAGGAGCTGGCACGAATGAACCATGCATCGATTTTGCTCGTTGATGATGAGCAAGCGCTACTGGAGCTTTTGCAGATGGTATTGCGCAAGGAAGGCTACATGAATATTGATACCGTGCAATCGGGTGAAGAAGCCATTGAAGCTTGTGAAGCTAAAAAATACGATTTAATTGTACTGGATGTGATGCTGCCAGGGCGCAGCGGAATTGAAATATGTCCTTTTATCCGTCAAACGACGAACGCGCCAATTTTATTTCTAACCGCGAGAACATCGGATTTCGACAAGCTGACAGGGTTTGCGATTGGCGGAGATGATTACATTACCAAACCATTTAATCCGCTGGAAGTGGTAGCCCGCATAAGGGCGCAGCTGCGGCGGTACTTTAGTTCGTCAACGGAAACGGATGCCTTAAAAAATACCTCAGAAGATTCTCACAATCGAAAATCCAACGTTTTTGACTACGGCCGATTTAAATTAGATGAGACAGCAGGTGAGCTGTTTATTGAAGGACAGGCTGTTTCATGTCCTGCGCTTGTGTTTCAGCTGCTGCTTTTTCTATGCAAAAACCCTAATCGAATATTCAGTAAAAGCGAGCTGTATGAGAAGGTTTGGGGTGAAGAAGCCTTCAGTGATGACAATACGGTCATGGTTCATATTCATCGGATAAGAGAAAGAATTGAAGCTGATCCATCTAACCCAAAATTTATCGTTAACGTCAGAGGTATGGGCTACAAACTAGTTAAAGCGGATCAGCAGGAGCTTACTATGCCATGAATATTAAGCGACAACTGACACTAAAGTTCGTTCTTCAACTCGCAATAGCAGGAATAATTGTTCTTCTCATAGCTGCGCTAACTTTTTATTGGATGCTGCAGCGGTTTAGCGAGATTAACATTACACGTGATTTTGCCAGTGTAGGGTTAGAACAGATGGTAGAATCCTCTAAGCTTGGCAAGAATGGCATTACGTTTGCACCCAGCTTGCTGAGGCAGGTGAAGAAAAACAATGGCTGGCTGCAAAGCCTAGATGAGAATGGAAAAGTTGCTAGTGCTTATAACACGCCCAAAGATGTTCCTAACCAATACGGGCCAGGTGAATTAGTGGAACACTGGATGGGGAAGAGCGCATTTCCTTACCAGATTGCGTTATGGATACAGCAGAAGGATGGGAAGAAATTCACAATGGTCTATGGGGCTCCAAAAGTAATAGAGCCTATATTGGAACAATTAAATGAAGTCGAATTCATTGTTTCTGAAAAAAAATTAGTCCTTCCAGATGCCTTATCAGGAAAAATAAGATCGGCTCATGCTTTTGTTCAACTGATCGATTCGGCAGGATTGGAACTGGACTCCTATAACAAGCCCGATGCGGTGCCTTCGCTATACTCCGTTCCGGAACTTGCGCTTCGCACATTGTACAGTGAAAGATACGGTTACCGGATAGCAACCTCGTATGATGCAAAAACTGGAAACACCTGGCTTGTCGGAGAACCGAATACTGTAGCGGGAGAATCGGGCAAAAAGAAATGGATACCGGAGGAAGCACAGGTAGTCATTATCGGGTCCATTTTCTTGTTTATCTCCTTACTGGTCTTGTTCGTACTCCTCTCACTATGGCAAGCTCATCGTTTTGGCGCCCCGATGCTGCACATGCTTGTATGGCTGGATTCAATAGGGAAAACCGTGTATGAAGAACCTGTCGATCGTAGAGGTCTCCATCGAAGCCGAACGTCAGCAGGAAAATGGCGGCGAAGGTATCGTGTTTTTGCTGATGTGATGGTTTCTATTGAAAAGCTATCCAATGCCTTGAAGAGAGAGCAAGCGATGCGGGAGCAAACGGAAAGCCTGAGAGAAGAATGGATTGCTGGCGTTACCCATGATTTGAAGACGCCGTTATCCTCAATAACTGGTTATGCCCATTTATTAGCGGAGCCGGCATATGATTGGTCTCAGGAGGAGGTACGTAAATTTTCTGCGACGATGCTGGAAAAATCGGCTCATATGGATATGTTGATCAGCGATCTTGCTATGACGTACCGATTGAGGTCGGGAATTCTTCCTCCTGAGACGATGAAGGTTGAACTAAACGCCTGGCTTTATGAAGCGCTTGAACAGGCTGCCGCTGATCCTGCTTACGGAAAACAGCGAATTGTATTTCATGCTGCGCAAGATGATGTCTGGTTCCAATTGTATACACCTTGGCTGGAGAGGGTAGTTAATAATTTAACCGCTAATTCGCTGCTTCATAACCCGCCTGATACCGTTTTGACGGTATCGCTTCTGGCGGATGAAGAAGGTGGCGGAATAACGATAAAATTCTCCGATGATGGCGATGGTATGGATGAAGTTACATTAAATCGGCTTTTTGAGCGTTATTATCGCGGCACGGATACCGCATCCACCACCAATGGTTCTGGACTTGGCATGGCTATATCGAAGGGACTGATTGAAGCTATGGGTGGCAGGATTATGGTTAAAACAACACCGGGTGAAGGGACGACGATTTTGTTAATATGGAACTGACAACATCGACTTTCATCGAACAAACAACAGTTAAAGAATTGCTGTAAAATTAGTAAATAAATGAAAAAAACGCTAGATCATGATATATTGATGATCTAGCGTTTTTTTAAATCTACAAGAGAATGAAAAATGTAAAGAAAATATATTCTTGTCAATCGAAATTATTTGCCAGGGAGGGGTAAGAATGCAGCAACAGGAAAAAGAAATACAGGAGCTTAAAGAACGATTAGTTAACGTCGAGGAAAAACTTCAACGTAAATCGAATTCTTCTAACGCTCTTAAGTTTGTACTGTGGTTCGTCCTTATATTCGTCGTTCTACTGATCGCAATTGGCGTATTTCAATTTATTAGCTCTTCTTCATCCTAATTTAAAATAAATATTCTAACGAATGAAGCGGCGGTCAATGACGTTACTATACGTCTTGCCCGCCGCTTTAAGTTGTATTTAGGCTTTTTTAGTTTGAAGCCGTTTAAGTTCTTCATCCACACGAGCTTTGCGCTGCTCGAGCTGCTGATCGGAACCATATGCGCCAGCATGTAAGCTGTTGTATGAACCTTTCGTAAGGTCACGTTGTGCTTCTAATTCCATCACCTTCTGTTCAATCCGATCGAACCCTTGTGAAGCGGAGCTGCCATGTAGGGAGTTGGAATAGCCAGTAGAAGTTGCAGTTGTCTGCTGCACGCGGGTAATGAGCTCAGCGCGTTTTCCTTGCAGCCGTGTTTTCTCTTCTTTTAATGCCTCAATGCGATAACCGAGGTCAAGTACCGCTTGCTTTGCTAGCTGCTGCAGTCTTGCCGTTTCTTCGGCTTGTTCTAGATACAACAGCTTCGCTTCAAGCGCCGTACGTGCTTCTGCTTCACGTTCCTCAACTGCCGCTTGCTCTGCTTTACCCTCGTAATAGCTTACTTGTCCGCTGAATTCACTTAGTTTAGATTGCAGCATACGATCCTGTGCTTGCTGCTGTGCTAGCGCATGCTCCGTTTTGGCAATTTCCTCATCCAAATCTCTCAAATAATGATTAAGCATCATGACCGGATTTTCCATCTTATCCAACATTTCATTTGCTGCTGCCTTTGTCATACTAACTACTCGTTGTAAAATTCCCATTGATAATCTCTCCTTAAAAGTTTGTGTTTGGTTTTATTTTCATTTGCATTCGTTTATTTGATTTAGTAGTGATCGGCAAATCGAAAGTCGTTGTTAATTGCTTTTGGGATAAAGAGGGTAGCTATAAAATATGCGAGTATAACCGTTCCGAAGCTGAAGAACGCCGCAATGACAACTAACAATCTAACAATAGTGGAATCAATGCCGAGCCATTGTCCGATGCCTCCGCATAGACCTGTCAGCTTGCTGTCTGTCGTTGATCGAAATAATTTTTTCATATACAGTCATCCTTTCGTGTAGCTCATCTATGTCCTTATTGTAGCCTCTTGAAGATTCTTTCGTAACGGTCCTCGGGCCATTTCGGTGCTAGGCTTTAGGCGGGGACTGTCTGCGACGGGCGACGGGGCTGCCGCTATTCTTATAGCAGTTATAGGCTGTGCTTTATTAGAAATTGCAATTGGGATTGGTGGTGGTCTTAGTTGAAATTGTAACTCCTTGAAAAAAGCTACCCGAAAATCATTAGAACTTTGGGCAGACTTATCGGGATGATCACGTTGTAGAACCAGAGAATTAGGGTTGTGGGTTATATGATCATTGCGTAGCTAGGCTATAGAAGCGTTGCTTCTTTGAAGGAGCGGCTTAGAAATTCTATTTCTGCTGGCAAACCTTCTACTGTGTAATCAGTCGGAACCGTAATTGCTGGCTGGGAATCTTGAATAAGGACTTAGTCGGTTATTGTTTACCACTTTCCCGCCTACTCGAGCGAGAGAGGCTGCTAAATTCCTTTACTCTATTCAACCAATCTACTATTATAAATTTAGATTTGAGAGATAATAATTAGTATAAATGGGAGTTGGGACCAACATGAACAGATGGTTTTATTATAAAATCGGAACTTGCTTGCTAATCGTTTTTACACTGCTCCTTCCAAGCATAGGCGCTTCGTCCTCTGTCCAAGCGAATGAGGCTAAACCTGCTGCTTCCTATTTAGCAGAGCGATGGAGCGAAAGCATCAAGGGAGGCGTAGCTGCGAATCCGGTCATCGGTGAGGACGGTACGGTGTACATCCTATCTCAGCAAGGGAAGGTTTATGCCTTTAGTCCTGCTGGCAAGCAACTGTGGACTGCTGATGTTAGTCCTATGGATGTGACTTCTTCAGAAAGAGAAGGTCAGCTCGAAATAGGAGCAGACGGGACCCTTTATGTCGGCTCAAGAGGGAATTTATATGCATTCAATAAAGATGGTGTGAAAAAATGGGAGTATGAAACAACCTATTCAAGCTTTCAAAAGGTTGTCGTTCAACGTAACGGCTTAATCTATATTCAAGTAAGATCAAGGGAACTGCTGCTTGCCCTGCGTATGGATGGTACGAAAGCATTGGAACGGACCAATATAACAAGTTTGGTAAAGTACGCAGACACTTTAGAGGATAAGGTTTTTATTACATCTTATAAAATAGATACCAAATTTGTTGAGGGCAAGCTAAGCTCCGAATGGATATCTTATGCTGAGGAATTAAATGCTAGCGGCTCATCGCGCTGGAAAGTCAATATGTATGGATCATCTTATAATACCCCAATGACGGACAAGCAAGGCAATTTAATCGTATATTTAGAGGCTTCGAAAAAAGGAGATCAATCGGGTAGTTCACAGCTTAGTCAGGACAGAAGTCCAGGTGAGATTAAAGTGATCAGCGAGGGAGCTGTGAAAAAAAGTTACTCGCTAAGCGCAAGGTCATACGCTCCTGTTGTTTTTGATGATCAACAAAACGCTTATATTGTTACGAGAGATGCTGTCATTACTAAATTTGATACGCAAGGAAAATTGATATGGAAGCTGCAAATCGACCAAGATACTAATGTATTGGAAAACGGAACGGCAATGCAGCTGGATAAGGATGGTTCCCTTCTTTTCTACAGCTCATTGATTGGTTATGACAAGACGAAGGTTGAGAAAACCGAGCAAAGTGAATATTTTAAAAATCGCTTGATTCGGATAAATCAAAGAGGGGAATTGCAATCCTCTATAAAGAGCGGCCTTTATGCTAGTTCGGTTGTTTCGTTAGACAATGGAATGAATGTAATAAATGGTTATAACAAAGTTGTTTTGTCGGATTTGAAATCAACGAAGCTAACAGAGTACAACACAAATTCCCCCATTTATTTAACGTATAGGGATACCAATACGATCTATGTTGGAACAGAGAGCGGCCGGGTAATCGCGCTTGAAATTAAACAAGCCTCAAACAAGGGTGATGCGGTTTCCATCACGTTTGGGAACCTCTTTCCGTACATTGAATCAAAAAGTACATACTCGCTATTTGCAACTGTGAAGTGGGCAGATGGCAAGGAGCAAACCAATCCGCAAGGCATCGTTTATCGCAGCAGCAATGAAAAGATTGCTTATTTTGATAAACAGGGCCTTCATACGGTCGGAGCTGGTGAAGTCGAGGTAAGCGCTGAATATTTGCATTTGAAGACAGCAATGAAAATTAAGGTAAACGAGCGAGCTTATATGAATGAGCCTGGGGTTACCTATAGCGCTCAGCTTGTGAAAAAATGGGGAGTGTCACTGCCTACACTGAATAGCAGTATTAATGAGGTATACCAGGCTCCCCTCATCTCGGATGATGGTAAGGTTTATGCACTTAGCAGTCAAGGGAAGGTAGCAGCTGTCAGCTTGGAAGGAAAGCTACAGTGGCAATACGATTTGAAGGAGCAGGTATGGGCGAGGCCTGCAATTGGACCGGATGGACGGCTATTTATAGGAACGAATAGCGGTTTGCTTACAGCATTTGATCCAAGCAGCGGCAAGCAGGTTCTTCATAATATGGTGGCAGCTAATCAGCGCAATACTATGATTGGCTGGGATCGTTCCGGTAATAGATATACAGGATTCACAAATAATAATATTGTAAGGGATGGCAACAAACGCAGCGTCACTAGTCATCTTGAAGCATCAAATGTATCGGATAGTCGGCTGTGGTCGATATCGTTGAGTGGAGAAATCACACATTTTGAGCCAACTTTAAACGATATAGGAGACACGTTATATATTATTACTACGGCAGAAGAAGCGGTTGGTGAGAGTTCGGCTATTCCTTCAGGTATTGTACAAATTCGTAGACATGGCACACTTTACGCTATTAATGCTTCATCTGGCAGCATTCGTTGGAAGTATGAGCTCGGTGTGTCAGATAATACATTTTATAAACCGTTGCTGCTTCAGGATGGGACCATTGTTACGGGCAGCTCACAAGGTACTGTAGAAGCAATAGATAAAGAAGGCAAATCGAAATGGAAGAAAAATTTGAAAGTATATGCCTATACAGGACCATTTTTAAGCGAAAATAAGCTCGTTATATTTAAACCTGGCGAGAATATTGGCGTGACCGAGGGAGAAGAGCTTATCCGTTTTATTAATGTGAAAAATTATCCCGAATCCACCAATAGCATCAATCAGCAGCAGAATGAAT
Source organism: Paenibacillus sp. 2TAB26 (assembly GCF_052115145.1). Lineage (NCBI taxonomy): Bacteria > Bacillati > Bacillota > Bacilli > Caryophanales > Paenibacillaceae > Paenibacillus > Paenibacillus sp. 2TAB26. The sequence goes on along the minus strand of NZ_JBFRGC010000005.1, from coordinate 49,757 downwards.
GGCTTCTTACTTTATCTGATAATACTTACGCTAGTAGAGGACGTCATTCTCTTGCATCGTATAATTTAGCAGGCAAGTTGAAGTGGGAGCTCCCTATCGCTGGAGAGAAGACGGCAGTAAGTAGAATTAGCAACAACTTCCAAGTCGCAGTTATCGATTCAGCAGGTGAATTAACCTTCTCAGATATTGAGGTTAAACATACTTCTGGACTTTTATTTTCCGATTTGAAGCTGCACTGGGCAAAAGGAGCTGTTGAGGAACTTGCAGCAGCTGGCGTTGTTGACGGTTTTCCAGATGGAACATACCGTCCTGCAGCTCAGGTAACGAGGGAGCAGTTTCTGGCTATGCTTGCGAAGAAATTGAAAGTTTCTGTTAAAGCAGAAAATCTGTCATTTCTTGACGTCCCGAGCACGCGCTGGTCTAGGCCATATATTGAATCGGCTGTAACACAAGGCTGGATTGATGCTTCAAAATATGGAAATCGCTTCAAGCCTGAACAGCCGATTACAAGAGAAGAGGTAGCGGTATGGACAGCTAAAGCTCTAAAGTTGATCGAAAAAACGGATGGCTTAGCTAAGATTTCTGACAAATCATCCATACAAGCATCAAACCTTGGGCTGGTGGGCGCAATAATAGATTCCGGTATTATTACTGGCTACAAGGATGGAAGCTTCAAGCCGCTCGCGACTTTGACTCGTGCAGAGGCGGCTGCTCTACTGGCACGAATGTAACAAGTTAGAGAGAGAGTGTGAAAAAAGGAAACAGCTTAAGATGTAGCATTAGCGTCATAGGCTGATGTCTTTTAAAAGTTGAATAAGATAGTTGTGACGTAGAACGTCATAGGCTGACATCTTTGAAAAGTTGGATAAGATAGTTGTGACGTAGAACGTCATAGGCTGACGTCTTATAAAAAGGTAAATAAAAAAAGTGTGACGTAGAACGTCATAGTATGACATCTTATAAAAAGTTGAATAAAAAAGTGTGACGTAGAACGTCCCTGGTTTTCCTCTGTACAAGAGGAGCCAAGGACGTTTTTTCATTTTGAGGAGGATGAGAGATGGAATTTGCTGAAGAACATGAGAAATGGTTGAAAAAACATTTGCGTGCAAGTAAGGGAGAGCACAAGAGCAGGCTTCAGCGTGGACATGGGCATGGTGAACGTTTGTTTTTGAAGCAAGTTTGGTGGCCGATGATGGGTAGTTTTGATCATTTACATCCGGAGTATGAAGTCGTGGATTGGCGTGGGAACCCTTTTTATATTGATTTAGTTTGGCAGCGGGGAGCGACGAGGTTCGCTTTCGAAATAAAGGGTTATGGACCTCATGTTCAGAATACCGATCGAATTCGATACCGACGGGAACTAAATCGGGAAACATTTCTGCAAGTGCTTGGATACCGCGTCGTGTCCATACCTTATGACGAGTTGGAGGAAAAGCCGCAACTTATTGTGTCTTTGCTGCAGTCGCTGCTGGCTCCTTATTTGGTGACTCACACGCAAGAGCAGAACATGACACGCTTTGAGCGGGAGTTATTGCATTATGCGTTTAGGTCAAACAAGAACATTCGCCCAGCTGATGTTATGAAGGAGTTTCATATTAATCGCCGCACAGCGGTCAAATATTTGAAAAGACTGTGTGACATTGGCAAGCTGCGTCCAGTTGTATCTGGAAAGGGCATTCGTATTATCAGCTATGAGTTAATACGCTCGGCTTTTAATCCTTTTTTGTAGGTAGCGGAAGTGGACGTGGAAGTAGGAGTAGGAGTAAGAGTATGAGTAAGAGTAGGAGTAGGAGAGGAATTAGAAGTGACGGCTGAAAATGTGTATGTGTGCATATGTGGAGCGTGTGATTTGTATGTATTTGGAGTGTGACTGGATTGCATGCGAATTGTATGTATGTGGAGTGTGTCTTAATTGCATACGATTTGTGTAGGTAGAGAGGGATTGAAATGGTGTATATGGATTGTGAATGTAGTGTGTGTGGGGCGTGAATTTGGATTGTGCACGTAATATGAGTGAAGTATGCATGTACTGCGCGTAAAGTTTTAATAAGTGCAAAAGTGCTCTATTTTCAATAAATAAGGTGGAATTTACGAAAATAGGTGCACAAGTGCATCTATTTGAGTGGATTGGAAAAGAAGTTGTCGGTATAGGTGTATTTTTGCTCTTAGATGAATCTGCTGGTATGAACCGCGTTGCTGGCTTAACTAATCAGCAAGTACTCTCGGCCTTTTTTGTTGAAGGTAGCCGTTGGACTTTGAGAGAATGTGCGTTTGGACGCGCAGCAGTGTGAATATGTAAAGTGTATTGTGTGTTGGGTTATACGTTTGTAGAGCGTGCAAGGCGTCCTATCGGATGATTGTTATGTGTACAAGATGTGCTATTGATCTGACAGTATGTGAATTGTGTTGGTAGTTGTACTTTGAGGGTATAAGTGGTTTGCGCATGTTGTGTGATTGTAGTGTGCGTGACCGGACGTGGAGTGAATATAAGAGCAGAAGTGCACTTGTTTCTATTAAATTTGGTGGAAACGGCTCAAATAGGTGTAGAAGTGCTTCTAGTTGAGCGGATTTGAAAGGTAGCTGGCGGAATAGGTGCATTTATGCACGTAGATGACCTTCCTGATGCTGACTGATGTACTCATTTGGCTAGCCTTCTTTGTATTATTCTTAGCTTATGCAAATAGTAGTAACTGGACGCGCAGCAGTGTGAATATGTGAAGTGTATTGGGAGTGGGATTATGCTTGTGTAGAGCGTGCAAGGAATCCAATGGGATGATTGTTAATTGTACATTGAGTGCTATTAAACTAACAGTATGTGATTTGTGTAGGTTATGCGCTTTGAGAGTATAAGTGGTTTACGCATGTTGTGTGATTGTAGTGTGCTTGACCGGACGTGGAATGTAAATAAGCGCAAAAGTGCACTAGTTTCTATCAAATTTGATGGAAATGATGCAAAGAGGTGCAAAAGTGCATCTAGTTGAGCGGATTTGAAAGGTAGCTGGCGGAGTAGGTGCATTTATGCACTTAGATGACGTTGCTGCTGCTAACTGGGGTTCTCACTTAGCTAGCCTTCTTTTTATTCTTCTTGGCTTTTGTAGATAGTAGTAACTGGACACGCAGCAGTGTGAATATGTGAAGTGTATTAGGTGTGGGGGTTATGCGTTTGTAGAGCGTGCAAGGAGTCCGATTTGTATGTTAAGTGTACAAGGAGTGCTATTGAACTAACAGTATGTCAATTGTGCAGGTAGTGTGCTTAGAGTGTGTAAGTGGTTTGCGCATGTTGTGTGATTGTAGTGTGCGTGACCGATCGTAAAGTGCAAATAAGCGCAGAAGTGCACTTATTATTATCAAATTTGATGGAAATAACACAAATAGGTGCACAAGTGCATCTAGTTGAGCGGATTTGAGAGGTAGCTGGCGGAATAGGTGCAGAAATACACCTAGATCAAGCAATTGAGGTTAACTATGTACCTAAATGAAGCTATTACTGTTAGCTCTGCACCTAATTTAAGTCATTACGGTTAGCTGTGCACCTAGATCAAGCAATTGAGGTTAACTATGCATCTAAATGAAGCTATTACGGTTAGCTGGCACCTAGATCAAGCTATTGAGGTTAACTATGTACCTAAATAAAGCCATTACGATTAACTTTGCACCTAGATGCAACTGAGCGGGTAACACCATAGCACCCGCCCCACCCCATACAGACTTTTTTCAAAAAAGATCAGACTTCTAACAAAAATGATCATTCTTAAGCGCTTTCATCTGTTCTATGCTAATAAAATCCAATTAGGATCAGATTACCATGGAGGATGGGTGAAAGATGATTAAGAGGAAAAAAAGCACGGTTTTCAAATTGTATGTTTGGATGATTTGTTTTGCTATTTTGAGTCAGCTGGCTGTATGGCCAAGTGCGGTATCCTTTGCAGAGGAAGTCGTTGAGGTAAAAACGATCGCGAGCATTCCCTCTATCGAGATGAACACAACAATAGGGAACTCGCCGATTCTTCCGCTGGAGGTACAAGCTGTATTTAGCGATGAATCCGTTGGACAAGTTCAGGTAAGCTGGGACGAAATTGATCCCTCGCAATATGCTGAGGCTGGAGCTTTTAAAGTAGAAGGCAGCGTTCAAGGCACTCCCCTCAAAGCTTCCGCAGAAGTTACAGTGAGGGAAAACGATTTTACAGTATTTCTGAATGAGATTACGAGCAATGTGCCAGATGGACAAAGTGTCGTTTCCTACAGCAACAATTATCAGTCCATGCAGCCCGAATTAATGACTTTTATGAAAGGAAACGGGACTACATCGGTTAACAATGGGCTGACGGTAGAAATGAATTCGTTAGAAAAAAATATCGCTATTGCTGCTTGGGATAAAGGACCATGGCTGTCCGCCGGCACAATCGATGCAACACTGCGTTACACCAGCGGGACGCAAGGTAATATCGGGTTTGTAATCGGTGCCTATAATTCTACCCAAGGATTGTCTATTCGTTATGATGCGGGTACGACTTGGGTCATTCAAAGCCCAGATGGTTCTGGCGCGTGGGAATCTTTTGAAGGACCCGAGTTGAAAATGGATACCGATTACCGGATCAAGATTGGTTATAACGGAAACAAGCTATTGGTTATCGTTGATGGCGTTACCTATTACAACAAGGAAACGAATTTATTGAATTTGAAGGCTGGAATAGGTCAGGTGGCCTTGTATAAACGTTTTGCGACGGGACAAGTCGTTTTGAAGGATATTAACATTCAAGGCGTTGGCCAAATCGAAAAACCGTCAGATATCATTAATTATGTACAAAATTATGAAGACCCGGCGTACACACCGCGTTGGTCCGGACTTAACGCTCAAGTGGTAACAGACATTACAGGCAACAAGGTATTATCGCTAAAAAAAGGAGCTAAAGAACGCGGAGCAGATTTGGATTCCCCGCAGCTACAATCGGGTACGCTTTCATTGGACTTTAAGCTAGTAAATCCTGTTAAGCTTTCTAGCGGCCAAGGTTTTGCATTTGGCTTCAGAATGAATGAGACGGCAAGCATCTTTAGCGAAATCGGAGTCGATCCAAATCGCTGGTTGCCTGAATCCAGCTCCGGTTGGGGCAGCAATTTAAATATTCCTTATCCGATTCAGGGGAAATGGAACAATCTATTGTTCAATTTTAATGGAAAAACAATTACGGTCTATATGAACAAAAAGCTAGTTGGCGATATTACATTTGCTGAATTTACCGATGCGGCTGGCTTGTTTGGACTTCGAATCAGAAGCACAGTAGAGCTGTATATCGACAACCTGCAGTATACGAATCAAATGATTACTCCAAAGGAATTGGTGCAATACAGCAACAACTTTCAGGATGGCATTACGGGAGGGTGGAGCAGCGGCTCTTCATCCATCATCAAAGAAGGCAGCAATCGCTTTTTGAAGTTGTCCGGTATCACGGGCACGGTATTGAATAACGATGCGCCACTCCTACAGAGCGCAACCTATATGCTGGATGTAAAACCTACGACTGATGCGATTGGTTTTGCTATAGGCAGCAGCTCTTTGGTGAAATTTGCGAATGACCACTGGATTTTGGAGAAGGATGGCAGCACTATTCCTTTTGTAGCAAGTGACGCTATTTCATCGAGTCCATTAGTTATGAGTTGGAATAAGGTCGGAATACAATATAGCGACTCTTCGGTCACACTAAGTATAAATGGAGCTAAGTTGACTGCGAATTTACCGTCCGGACAACAATTCGGAGAAGGTTCATTCGGAGTATACGGGCAAGGCGACTTGTATGTGGACAACATTTTGTTCACGGAGGAATTTATCCTAATGGATACTTCCCCTGTCGCAAGCAAGATGTATTATGAACAATATTATGAGACAGCTTCAAGCATGAACTGGACAGGACTCGGCGGCAGTCAAGCCGTCAATGGTTATTTGAAGGGCAGTATCGCTTCGGAATCGGTTGCAATAAATGAAGATATCGTACCTGTGAAAAACGGCGTATACCAGGTCAAGATGAAGACAAATGCTTCGTCCGCAGGAGTTAAAATCGGCAATGCAGCCATTTATTACGAAGGTCAAGGCAAATGGATGTATCAACCTAACGGTGGAGAAAAAATAGCTATCGGAGACAGCGTTGAAATTGTACCTGGCAAAGATTTTATTTTGCGGGTGCGGTTGATCGAAAATGAGTTGAATCTTTATGTGAACGGCATTTTGGCGGGCACTGTCCAAGCGAAAAACTTCACACCGGGAGCGTTTGGAATTTATAATTCCGGAAATGAAGTGATGCAAGTTGAGATGGATGCGATGACCGCAGAAGAAATCAGAATTTATGAGCCTGACTTCGCAACGCCTAACTGGAGCGCGATGGATTCAAGCAGTCCGGCCGTGCTGGAAAGCGGCGAAGGCAGCGTTAAATTAAGGCTGCCGGGCGTATCTCTCGTTACCGATAATAACAGTCCAGACGTTGTCGATCAGAAAGTAACCTTTGATTTCAAGACGAGTGTAGGCGCTGGGTCAGATGGAGGGCGCTATGGATTTATTTTGAGAGGATATGACGATAACCGCTACGTATCTATCGTTCATGACATCAATGGAACTTGGAAGCTTTCTGCAAACGGCAACGATTCCAACTTCCCTACTGCGTATTCCATGGCGGCTGATACTGTGTATAAAATCGAATTGAATCTGATCGGCAACACAGTTACTTTCGCTATTACTGATGCTGATGGCAACAGGACGGATATGGGCGCGGTTACGGATAATACGGTGACCTCAGGGGCTGGGAAATTTGGAGTGCGTTCCTGGTATAGCGCCAAAGAAATGACGATTGCCAATCTCAAAGTGGTTGAACAGGAATCCATGCCAAGGCTTCAGCTTGCGGCGGAGCTTGATTCGATCACCAAAGACGATTTGACTGTGACGCTGAATAAGGGTTTTCCGAGTATTTTTTCTTATCAGGTCGGCAATAAGACGATGAAAGCAGCAGACGAGCAAACCAATACAATACAAATTAACAATACGGAGTATACAGCTCAGACGGTTTCGGAAAAGGTTGGCGAAAGCAAATATGCCTATACGATGGCTTTTGACGAAATTGGCGTGGTGATTAAGGCTTTCATAGAAGCAAAAGAAAATAACGTTGTTCGATTCGAAGTGAGCGAAATTCGAGAAAAAAGTGATTTTGTTGTCAGATCTCTCGAATTGAACAGTTCACTCTTCTATGTAGATAGCTCAATGAAAGGCGCGACGTACGCTTGGAACAAGTCCGACGGCAAGTGGCACGGGATTACGGAAGAGCTGGTTGACGACATGTCCAAAATGAATCAAACCGGTTCATTCGGCGCAACGATGACGATGGTGAGCGCAGAAGGACTGGGCGCGTCTATGGAAAATAATGTGATGAGCGGCGGAAATAAGATACTCGTTAACGCCGAGAAAAAGTCCCTTGTAAACAAGCTTACCGTAAAACCAGGATCGTGGACTTATCGTCATACCCAGAGCAATGAAAAGGAAGCACTGCCGTGGTATAACGTTGTTCTTACCGAGGATCGCAATTCCGATGGGAAGGTAGACTGGCAGGATGCGGCTGTGGCTTATCGTAAAGAAATATATGTGCAGCCGTTCGGCGCCGAAGACATGAAAAACAATATGATGTACATTGCGTTCAACTTCGCTAGTCAGGCAAATGATCCGTTCCTGAACGCTTTGGACACCGGTAAAGTGCTGTACAATTATTCCGACGGCTTTGGACAAATGATTTTGGAAAAAGGTTATCAGGCGGAAGGGCATGACGATGATATTCCTTCTTACTCCAACATTGGGGTGAGACAGGGCGGATTAGCCGATTTTAACTACTTGATTGACGAAGGGGCCAAATATAACCTTCGCGTCGGCGTTCATTTAAACGCCACAGAATACCATCTTGATGCAAACGAGCTGAACTATTCCAATCTGACAGGCGCTACGCCAAACGGATATAAACAGGATCGGCTAGCAAAAGGTTGGGATTGGATCGATACGAGCTATTATGTAGATCAGACAAAGGATGTTTTGAGCGGTGATCTGAAGTCACGATTTACAAACTTGTACAATCTCACCAAAGATCCAGCAAACCCGAATGACCCAGCTTTGGATTTTTATTATATCGATGTATACACAGGCAACGATTACAACGCTTATAAATTGCTGCAGTATGCGAATGGCTTGGGGTTGAAAGTAGGAACCGAATTTGCGGGGCCGATTGAGCCAGGATCGGTATTTGTCCATTGGGGAACGGATTTGGGTTATCCGAACCAAGGGAACAAAAGCATTCTTTACCGATTGGTTAAAAATGACCTCGATATTTTCGTCGGCAACGCGCTGTTTAAAGGCCAGAAAATCCCGGTCGTAGCGACTTGGGGGGATTCGAAGCCAGATATTCAACAGGGTGTAACCGTGTTTTTCAATGAAGTGCTTCCGACAAAATTTATGCAGCATTATGGCGTCATGAAATATGAGACGGATCAAGTGACTTTTGAACAAAATGTTGTTTCCAAACGAAATAAAGCGAGCAACAAGATTGAGCTTTCCAAAGACGGGAAAGTCATCTCTTCTTGGAAAGATACCGGAACAACGACGGATACAGCCGAGCGTCATACGAGCGAAGCAGACTCCTTGATCCCGTGGCTGTGGGATGTGAAGACCAACCAGCCTCTAGGCATAAACGAAGGAGCTAAATTGTACCACTGGAATACGACCGGTAATACGACGACTTGGCAACTGACAAATGATTTTAAAGACGTTGCATCGTTTAACATGTATGAATTAACGCAGCAAGGCAAGGTGCTTGTAGATACGATTGCTGCGGTGGATGGATCGCTAACGATTGCGAAGGCAAGCAAAAATACGCCATATGTTCTATACCCTGCAACAGCAGATGCTTTAAACCTGATTCCTTCTGCGGGTGAATGGGGAGAAGGCAGCCTGATTAAGGATTTTGCTTTCAATTCAGAGAAATTTAATGTTGAAGGATCATGGTCTGTTAATGATACGGCCAATGCTTCCATTAAGGTCGTTCAAGGCGATGTTGGATACGACACGACAAAAGAAATGGTAAGGTCCAACTGGAACCGCTATGCGGAAATTGGAAGCCGTGCTGGTGAGTTGTCTCAGCAAATCACTGGATTGATTCCGGGAGGAGAGTATACGGTTGGTGTATGGACTCAAACCGTTAAAGGAAGAAAATCCTCTTTACAGGTAACCATGAACGGCAAAACGTACAGCAATTATGTAACAGGCTTGGACGGTTCACATCAAAGTTCATTTAAATATGTGGACACAACTTGGCAGAGAATGAATGTGAAATTTAAGGTGCCAGAAGGCACGACAACGGCAACAATCAAGTTAATCGCAGATGCTGGAGCTGGCACTGTGCTATTCGATGATGTCCGAATTTGGAAGCATCTGACGTCGGGAAGCGGTGCTGAACAAGCTGGTTATGTCGTGAAGGAAGATTTTGAGAATGTGTATGAGGGCTGGGGGCCTTTCGAGTATGGAGGCGGCAGTCGAATGATTCATATAGCATCGGATCAGAGCAACCCGCATGATAACAATCCGATTGTTCAGGCAGCTGACCAAAAAATCGGTCCTGTCATGACTTGGGTATTGAATGGTCAGAATTCATTAAAGCTGAATGAAACTGACATGGGCAGACTGATCAAATCAAATGAGTCCGACATTAAATTAAAAGCGAATAAGACGTATGAGCTTGGCTTTGTTTATACGATGGAAAATGGGGTTACCTACGAGGTCAGCGTGTTGTCTCGTTCGACCGGCACTGCGGTGTTGAAGGAAACGCTGCAAAACAAGCCTAATTCGGGGATTAAGGTAGAGGATGGCTACATCCGCTATAGCCAAACCTTCACCACTGGAGCCGAAGACGACTATCAGGTCGTGTTTAAAATGATTGCCAAAGGCGCAGGTATCGCGACTTCCGATTATGCTTTTATATTGGACGATTTCTACATCAAAAATACGGGCGTTGATTATGCCAAGGAGCTCCTGCTGCAAGCAATTAAAGATGCACAAGCGCTTAAAGAAGCAGAGTATACGTCTGTGACATGGGCGACTGTTGCCGCGACTCTGCAAAGCGCTATCGAAGTAAGCAGAAATGCTGAAGCAACAATAGAAATGATTGAATCGGCGAGGACAGCTTTGGAGAAGGCTGTGAGTGAGCTGGAGACTCATGTCATCACTATTGTAAGCTTGCAGGCAGTGTCAGTGACCTCTACGGTTGGAAAGGCGCCAGTGCTGCCTCAGACTGTGAGAGTTGTTTACAGTGACAAATCGGTTAAAGATCTTTTGGTCGTCTGGAATGCGATCAAAGCTTCCGATTATGCGCAAACTGGTACTTTTCAGGTAGAAGGCACGGTTGCGGGTACGACGCTTAAAGCGATCGCTACGGTGCAAGTGCAGGCGGACAATAGCGGACCGGGTATAGATCCAGGGACAGGGACGAATCCTGGAACAGGTACAAATCCGGGAGCGGGCACTGGTCCAGGCACAGGCACAGATCCGGGAGCGGGAACTAAAGTGACTTTCCAGGATACAGCCAGTCATTGGGCTAGAAAAGAGATTGAAGCTCTTGCAGCCAAAGGCATTCTAACAGGCGTATCAGAGAACAAGTTTAACCCTGATGCGTCCATTACTCGCGCTGAAATCGCGGCTATGTTCACTCGGGGATTCAATCTCCAAGCAAGCACTTCTCAATCGTTTGAAGATGTGCGTGGGGACAAGTGGTACAACAATGTGATATCGGCTGCATCGGAATCGGGATTGCTGCAAGGAACTGGAGGCAATCGATTTGAGCCCGACCGTTCCCTTACCCGTAAGGAAATGGCTGTCATTATCACGCGCGTGCTGCAAATGAAAGGTAAGCTGCCGACTCTTGCGACATCTGAAGAAGCCATTTTAGCGAGCTTTAAAGACGAAAATCAAGCAGCCGCTTGGTCCAGAAATGCGCTGGCTATTTGTATCCAAGCAGGCTTGTTGAAAGGCATGCCGGATCAAACGCTCAAAGCCAACAAAGAGCTGACTAGAGCGGAAGCGGCGATTGTACTTAGCAGACTGTTCGATTATTTGAAATAGATTTGAAGTTTTTAGAGGACTTGTGGATTTCTCTACATTACAGATTAGGCTGTCCTAGAAGTAGTATTTGAATTTGAAAAAATAGCGTTACAGGGAGTTATTCCTGTATCGCTATTTTTCTATTCTAATCCATGGCTGCTTATTTAAGCAGATGACGAGTAAACAAACGCCGCTCGACCCATTAGATGAGATTCTGGCAGCCGATAAGCAAGAGACGGAAATCAGGGAACCCAGGGATTCTGTAGCCCCTGTAGTAGCCCGTAAAAACCCTCAGAACACCCCGAAACCCCGAAACCCCGAAACCCCGAAACCCCGAAACCCCCCCGAGACCCCGAAACCCCGAACCCCCAAAAAAACCGGAACCTTCGGAACCCCTGGAATCCTTGGAACCCTTGGAACCCTTGGAACCCTTGGAACCCTTGGAACCCCTCTACTATACTTTAGCTGTCTAAATACGCTTTCGAAAAGCGTGTTGGAGTGCGAATGGACTGTATACGAATTGTGAAGGTGGTGTGATTAGAGTGTGCGTGAACCAATTGTGGAGTGTAAATAAGCGCAGAAGTGCACTTGTTTTTAATATATGAACTGGAAATGACGAGAATAGGTGCACAAGTGCATCTATTTGAGCAGTTTTGAAAAGTAGCTGGTGGAATAAGTGTATTTATGCGCTTAAATGCTGCTACTAATCGGAGTGTGCTCACTAAACTAACTAATTTTATATTCTTGGCATCTGTAAGGAGTGGCGACTGGATGAGTGGGGGGTGCATTTGTAAGTGTGTAAGGAGTGCGATTGGACTGTATGTGAATAGTGTAGGTAGAGTGTTGGTAGTGTGATTTGAGTGTGCGTGAACCGATCGTGGAGTATAAATAAGCGCAGAAGTGCACTTGTTTTTAATAAATGTGCTGGAAATGACGAGAATAGGTGCACAAGTACTCTATTTGAGCAGTTTTGAAAAGTAGTTGGTGGAATAAGTGTATTTATGCTCTTAGATGTCGAGATGCTGCTGCTAACAGGTGTATGCTCACTAAACTAGCCAGTTTTACATTCTTGAAATTTGTTGGGAATAACGGCTGGTTACGTGAGAGAACGTACATTTGTGAAGTGTGTAAGAAGTGCTATTGGGCTGTAAATGGATAGTGTAGGTAGAGTGTAGGTAGAGTGTTGGTAGTGTGATTAGAGTGTGAGTGAACCGATCGTGGAGTGTAAATAAGCGCAGAAGTGCACTTGTTTTTAATAAATGAGGTGGAAATTACACAAATAGGTGCACAAGTGCATCTATTTGTTCAGTTTTGAAAAGTAGTTGGTGTAATAAGTGTATTTATGCGCTTAGATACCGCGATGCTGTTGCTAATCGGAGTGTGATCACTAAACTAGTTAGTTTTAAATCCTTGGATCTTGTAGGGTGTGGCGACTGGATGTGTGGGCGTGCTTTTGTGAAGTGAGTAAGGAGTGCGATTGGATTGTATGTGAATTGTATAGGCAGAGTGTGTTGGTAGTGTGATTAGAGTGTGCGTGAACCGATCGTGGAGTGTAAATAAGAGCAGAAGTGCACTTGTTTTTAATAAATGAGATGGAAATGACGTAAATAGGTGCACAAGTGCATCTATTTGAGCATTTTTGAAAAGTGGTTGGCGGATTAGGTGTATTTATGCTTTTAGATTCGCGATGCTGCTGCTAACAGGTGTATGCTCACTAAACTAGCTAGTTTTATTCTTGAAATTTGTTGTGAATGGCAGCTGGAGCCGGTTACGTGAGAGAGCGTGCATTTGTGAAGTCTGTGAAGTGTGTAAGCAGTGCGGTTGGACGTATGTGAATTGTATAGGCAGAGTGTGTTGTTAGTGTAATTAGAGTGTGCGTGAACCGATCGTGGAGTGTAAATAAGCACAGAAGTGCACCTGTTTACAACAAATATGATGGAAATGAAGTATATAGGTGCACAAATGCATCTATTTGAGCAGTTTTGAAAAGTAGTTGGCGGACTAGGTGTATTTATGCGCTTAGATGCCCCGATGCTGCTGCTAATCGGAGTTTGCTAACTAAACTAGCGCGTCAAATTGAGCTGATATAGCCATATATTTTGATCCAAGCCCCTGCTTGTCAAACTAGTCCGCATAATTGGTCAAGTCCCCTCATAGACATGTTATCAGCCAGTAAAAAACAATGTGCAGAGGGGATGATTACATGCGTCGCATGACATGGACCGCGGCAATATTATTAATTTTTTCATTAGCATTAGCGGCTTGCGGAACGAAGGACGCCGAGTCCGTGGTTAAGGAGCTCGACAAGGTAGTAAACAGTATGGAGAGCTATCAAGGAAGCGGGACGATGACGCTGCGAACGGGACAGCAGCCACTCGAATACAAGGTGGAGGTTTCCTATCAAAAGCCGCAATTTTATCGGATCAAGCTGACAAATGAAGAGAAGGACATTACACAAATCGTGCTTCGCAATGACGACGGCGTATTCGTTCTCACACCGAAGCTGAATAAAGTATTCCGCTTCCAAAGCGATTGGCCGCAAAACCAAGGGCAAGTATATTTATATCAAACGCTCATTCAAAGCATCCTAGTTGATAACTCGCGGCAATTTGTAATCGATCAAGATGCTTACGTGTTTGATGTCATGGCTAACTACAACAATGGTTCATTGTCTCGTCAAAAAATTTGGCTTAATAAAGCAGACTACAAGCCGGTTCAGGTTGAGGTCAGCGATACGAATGCAACGGTAATGGTCGAAGTGAAATTTGACAAATTTGATTTTGGTCCAAAATTTGATAAAGCTGTATTTGAGACAGAAGCAAACATGAATGCTGCTCCTACTAATCAAGAGACGGAAGAGCCAACGATGACTACGCCGGAGCAACCCAGCAACAAGGGAACAAATACGAATACTGAAGTAGAAGCAGGAACCCCAGGCAATAAAGTGGACAAAGACGGGAATAAGCCAGGAACTGACAGTGCAGTAGACGGTAATAATCAAACGAATAATAGCGGCAATGCTGCGGAAAATGAAGGCGATGGAGCTGCAACGGGTACTACTCCTGAAGCCACTAATTTCACAGCAATGGAACCTTCGTACATTCCAGATGGTGTGGGCGAGCCGGAATTAGTTGATATTAAATTTGGCGGTAATCCTGGTCTGATGCTTCGTTACACTGGCGATTATAGCTACACGTTGATTCAGACGGAGCCAAAAGATCAAGCAGCCTCCTTAGTAGATGGGGTGATGGTCGATCTAGGCTTTACGTGGGGTCAGCTCAGCGGTGATGAACAACAGACGCTCACCTGGACTTACGAGGGTCATCAGTTCCGGCTGACCAGTGCAAATCTGCCTGAGTCCGAAATGCTTAAGGTCGCACAGTCGGTACAGGGAGAAATCGGGAAATAAAGCGGGGAAAAGAGCGAATTTCCAAGACGTACTAGCCAATTCCGAGGTTCGTTTCATTGACAGTCTTAGCAGCAAGGTTTAACATTATTGCTATTGATGTTTGCTGCTCGGACTGTTGTGGCTGAAAGATGAGGAGAAGGTGAAAGACTTGGATTCGTTTTATCGCCCGACTAGGGTTGAATTATCACTTGATGCATTACGACATAATTTACAAGCTTTTCGCAATGCCATGCCACAGGACTGCAAGCTAATGGCCTCCGTTAAGGCTAACGCTTACGGACATGGCGCGGTAGAAATAGCAAGGGAAGCAGAACGCTTTGGCGTGGACTATTTAGGAGTCGCTTTTCTTGATGAAGCATTGCAATTGCGCAAGGCAGGCATCCTAACCCCGATTCTTGTACTTGGATTCGTGGCTGCGGATGCCTTGTCTGTCGCTAGAAGCAATGATATTACAATAAGCCTGTTCAGGGATGACATTATGGAAGCAGCTGCAAAGCTGCCGCCTGACATAAGTGGACGAAAGCTTAAAGTTCACATCAAGATCGATTCCGGAATGGGACGGCTCGGCATAATCGGGAAAGACGCTGCGATTTCTTTTATTGAAAAGGCGTTGCAGATACCACAAGTTGAAGTTGAAGGATTGTTTACGCATTATGCGCGTGCGGATGAAGCGGATAAGAGCTATACGATCATGCAGTACGAGCGATTTCGAGAAGTGGCAGATTATGTCCGGCAGAATGGATTGCCTATACCGATTATTCATGCGGCAAACAGCGCTGCAGGCATTGACACTCCGCAATTTGCGGACGGTATGCTGCGATTAGGAATTAGTATGTTTGGTCTTTATCCTTCTGAAGAAGTTAATCAGCAGCGAGTGGAGCTGAAGCCGGTCTTGACGCTGAAAACAGAAGTGGTTATGGTCAAAAAAGTACCTGCCGGCTGGGGAATCAGCTATGGCACTCGTTATTTTTCAAAAAGCGAAGAAATCATCGGAACACTTCCGATTGGATATGCAGACGGCTTTAGTCGCATGCTAACGGGTAAAGCCCACGGACTTGTACGAGGTGTAAAAGTACCAATCCGAGGTACGATATGTATGGATCAATGTATGATAGCGCTTGATGCAGCTTCTGATGCGGGAGCGTTGCCAATTGAGTCAGGTGAAGAGGTTGTGCTCATTGGACGCCAGGGCAATGAGGCTATTACAGTGGAGGAAGTAGCTGAGCAGCTAGGAACGTTAAATTATGAATTAATCTGCATGCTTGCTACACGAGTACCTCGCGTATATGTCAGAGGTAACCAAATAATAGCTGTGCAAAACCCCCTAACTTAGACATCATTCGAATTGGTAATTGTTTCATCTTACAATTTTTCGTAAATGAAGAGGATTTTCGCCAAATATCTCGAATGTAGTAAGGCAGATCATCTATAATGGCTATACATGAAAACATACAGCATATTTGATATACGGCTATCATAGATATGTTGAAGTATAGCGACGGCAATATATTGTCATAATGTGTATTAAGGTTATGGAAAAGTTTTGGGGGTGCGAGTTCGGTGGCCAATGTACAAAATACCAAAAGAATCATGATTAGCCTGCCAGATCACTTGCTGGAGGAGGTTGACGGGATTGTAGCCAAGGAAAACTCCAACCGCAGCGAATTTATTCGGCAAGCCATGAAGCTGTATTTGGTGGAGCGCAAAAAACGTCAAATTCGAGAATCCATGCAGCGCGGGTATATGGAAATGGCGAAAATAAACCTGAACATGGCCTCGGAAGCTTTTCAAGCGGAGGAAGAAGCAGATCATACGTTAGGCCGTCTCGTTAGCGGGGTGTAGAGGTTGATTGTAAAACGTGGAGATGTCTTTTTTGCGGATTTATCGCCTGTCGTCGGATCGGAACAGGGTGGTGTTCGCCCCGTCTTGGTCATTCAAAATGATATTGGAAACCGTTTTAGTCCAACGGTAATTGTGGCTGCAATCACAGCTCAAATTCAAAAGGCAAAGCTGCCTACCCATGTTGAAATGGATGCCGCCGCCCATGGGTTTGATCGTGATTCTGTCGTATTGCTTGAACAAATTCGGACGATCGACAAGCAAAGATTAACGGATAAGATTACGCATTTGGATGACGAAACGATGCGTAAAGTTGATGATGCTTTGTTAATCAGCGTTGGATTAATTGATTTTTAATGAGTGAGAGGGCTATTTGGCATAGGAAGGGGATTTCCCTTCTGCTGAATGGCTTTTTTTTGTCGACTTTTACTGAATGTTGTTGAACTTGGAAAAATAATGATAGACAAATGAAAGTTCAATTTGCTATTATGAACTCAATTACTTATTGCAAACCTATATATGAGCTTTATTATGCGAAGAACGCACGTAGTACGCCTTAGTTGGCTGCTGCTGCGTTCTTTTTTTGTGCTCAGAGAGGAATGGGGATGAAAAAGAGACGAAATGCAATCATTAGTTTAACAGCTGCGGTGTTGTCGGCAAGCCTCGTGTATGGCATGTATGAGCTGCAAAGAATTCAAATCCAGGGGGAGGAGACGGTAGCTGTTCTCGTACCCAAACGATTTATTGGGGCTGGCGAGCGGCTTAAGGAAAGTGATTTAGAGTACAAATTGGTTCCGCAATCTGCTTATGTCTCCGACATGGTATTGAAGCTGGAGCAGGCTGCTGGGAAGGAAACGATGATCCCCCTTGGCAAAGGGGAGCCGCTCTTGATCTGGAAGGTCGACGATTATTATTTGCAGCCTAGAAGAAGCGAGTCGACATTTCAAATTCCGAAGGAGTATATACGCTCGATTTCGAATGGGATCAGAGCAGGTGATAAGGTGCTTCTATACGCTTCAGGTGATGCGTCTCCCTCGATGAGGATTTTCTCTGAGGCAGTTACTGTAGCCTCGGTCAAGACATCTGGCAACGTCGAAATAGATAATATTGAGAACCCGAATTTATTTTCGCTGGCTGAGGGAAATAAAGAGCAAATGTATGCGTCTAGGCGGGAAGCTAACGGAATGATTGATTATTTGAATTTAAATTTGTCGGAGGAACAGTGGCTTAAGCTCGACAGCTTATGCAAGGGAGGCTCTTTGAAGCTAGTTGTCGCTTATAGTCCGACATCGCTTGATTTGGTTGCTGGAGAGGAGGCTGAGTAATTGTGAATGGAACGCCAGCGCCTCTTGCAGTATTTATTGGCACGACTCCCAATATCGGAACGACAACCGCGGCGTTTGCAACCGCATATCGTATGGCGGAAGCATGCGGCAAGCCAATCGGCTACTTATGCCTTAATCTCAAAAGCGCGAAGATTCATCGGTATATCGGTGTAGACGAGCCACTTGTAACGCTGGATAAGCTTCGTCCAGAGCTTCGTTCCTATACGTTGACGCCGGAGAAGCTTCGCAGGGCTGTATATCCTGTGCCAGGTCAGCCGAATTTGCAGGTGCTGTTCGGTAATCTCATGAGAGATCAAGCTGAATATTTCACCCCAGAAGAAGCGGAGCATTTGCTTTCGATTGCGGAACAAACTTTTGCATTTGTCATTTTGGATGTGGGTGCCTATTGGGACAACGCAGCGACTATTTGCTCTATCCGTAGAGCGGGCTCGCGCATACTCGTTACAACTCCTGCATTATCGCATTTTCAAGAGGATGGAAGACGCTGGATAGGTCAAGTATCGCCCTTATTTGAAGTCACGCCTGAACAATACGATTCGGTCATTATCAACGGTCCATGGAGAAACGGAGGTTATCAGATGAAGCATATTTGCAAAGAGCTGGGAACAAAGGCACTTGGCCAGCTTCAATTAAGCGAGCCAGTTTTTAGTCAGTTGGATAGTGGAACGTATGCACAGTGGCTGAAGGTTGATACGGAGGGCAAGCAGGTTATGCAGGAGCCCGCCAAAGCGATGATGAAGAGGCATAATATACGCAGTATGAGCACTTCTGTTGCAGTACAGCCTTGGTATCGCAAACTGTTAGCGCATCGCAATGGTACGAGTTCGTGACAGCGGGGCAAAATCGATTTTCGCCTTCCCAATTCGCAGCTCAAATGCAATCGGAGAAAGAAAAACGTGAGCATGATGCAGTTGGTTTCTATTTGCCATCGGACGCACAAGAGGAAATGGGCAAGCTTGCCGATGATATTCGAACTTATTTAAGCGCCCCGCACGGGCTTGGCGAGGAAGAGCGCAGGCAATACAGCGAGACCTTGAATCGTGCAGTGCTTGGCTATACGCAGGAGCGTGAGCAAATTCTTGCGGTTATCACGGATCGATTAATTAGGCTTCGAATACATGGAGCCGCTAATATACAGCATTCGTTTCAATCGCTCGCAGAGGCGTTATTTGCGGAAGTGATAGGATTGAATGTTTTGGAGCTGGTGCTTGCTGACAAGGAAGGCTTGGAGGAAATACAAGTCGTTGGCGAGAGGGTTTTTACGGTAAAGAATGGGGTTACAAATGCTTCAGGCTACCGCTTTAACGACATTCGAGAGGTGGAGCGCATCCAGCAAAATTTAGTGCTCTACAATAATGACCGCATCAATCCGCGTAAACGGTGGGCAGAGGTGATGCTGCGAGATGGATCGCGTGTTACGATGACAGGTTTTGGCTTCACGGCAAACCCGACCTTAACGATTCGATTCTACACGGTACGAAGCTTCAGCCTTGAGACATTAAGTAAACAGGAATACCAGACGATTAATGCGCGAGTAGAGAGCTTGCTTAAAGCCATCTTAGCTGCACGATTCAATATGGTCATTATTGGACCAACGAACTCAGGAAAAACCAATTTAATGAAAGCTTTAATTGCTGAGCTGCCTGATGAAGAACGAATCATTACGATTGAGAGTCGATTTGAGATGATGCTGGGGCGTGATTTTCCAAATAAAAACGTTGTGGAATATATGACCGATGAAGAGGATTCCTATCATCGCTCGGATCAAGCTTTTAAGCTCGCGCTCAGGCAGTCGCCGCAGCGCATCATCCATGCCGAAATTCGCGACATGGATGCGAATATTTATGTCCGTGCCTGCACGCGTGGACATACCGGAAGCATGACGACCGTTCATGCGAACAGGCTGGAGGATGTGCCAGAGGCGATAACCGATATGTGTATGCTCGATGGAAGAGGCATGAACGCTGAACGGCTCGCAAAACGAATTACACAGTATGTAACCGAAATCGGCATTGAAATGAGTTACTTGGGTGGACGGCGAGTCGTTAGTCGGATAGGGGAGCTGTGCTGGGAGAATGGGCAGACAATCGTTAGAGACTGGGTAAGATTTGATGAGTCGCGAAATGATTGGCAGTTTCCAATGGAGCCAACTGTGAGGTCGGCTAGCAGGCTAATCACAGGGGGACTCAACGATGAATAAACTTTCCACAGCAGCAACGGCATCCTTATTATTTTGCTTAATGTTTATCGCGTTGTATCACCTGTTCAAGCTGTGGTCGACTGAGCAGCAGCTCAGAAGCAAGCTCGCTTACCGGGCAAATAACGGTTGGCGCAAGAAGCTGGCTGAAGGGTTCAGACGATATAGCTGGCTGCATGATCATTTGAATGAACTGCTCGAGACGCTCCGATTGAAAATAACGCCTGCTTCCTTTGCTTGTGTATCAGGATTGCTGTTGCTTGCGGGGATTGCTTCTGGTGGCATATTTTTTCAAAGCGTCAAAGGAACCTTGTTGTTCGGCGCGTTGCTAGGGTTTTTCCCTTATACAATATTACGAGCACTGCTGGTACACCGCAGAATGCAGACGCAAATGGATTTTTTACCTGCGGTGGAGCTATTTTATCAATGTTATCTCGTAACAGGTGAGCGGCATGTCAGGGTTGCGCTGCAGCGCACGGTGGAGGAGAGAAGGCTGCTCGGACCGATGCAGCTTGTTTTTGAACAGCTGTATCGTAATTTATCGGTTCGAGGCGATGATGAAGCAAGCCTGAGGCTGCTCTCCGTTTCACTCGGCCATTTGTGGGCGGATTATTTCGTTCATATTTTGCGGGTGGCGCTTGTTGAGGGAGCTCCTATAACAGATAGCTTAAAAGAGCTTCTAACCGATATGCGCAAGGCAAGAAGAGCGGGAGAGCAGGAAAGAAACCGATTGCTAGAGATACGTGTAGCTAACTTCACGCCTATATTGTTCCTTGCTTTATTTGTAGGCATTAATCTCAGATACAACAAAGATAACTCTTATTATTACTACATCGTTGACCCGATGGGAAGAGATATGCTGCTAAATGCAATGGTGCTCATCTTTGCATCG
Source organism: Paenibacillus sp. 2TAB26 (assembly GCF_052115145.1). Lineage (NCBI taxonomy): Bacteria > Bacillati > Bacillota > Bacilli > Caryophanales > Paenibacillaceae > Paenibacillus > Paenibacillus sp. 2TAB26. Next base: position 28,961 of record NZ_JBFRGC010000005.1, on the reverse strand, counting down.
TTCCTAATGGGTTTGTGGCTTTCACGCAAAAAGATGTGAAAGGAGGCAGTAAATGCCTGAATGGACAGGAGTATCAATACGGTTAGCGCTGTTAATAAGTCAGTGCATAGGCGGCGCGGCTGCGATTTATATGCTTTTGCAGTTGTGGCCGGAGCGGCCATCGAGATGGAAGCACCTCGCTGTATTCGGGTGGCGAACGAGGCAAGCACCGGATAAGTGGCTGCGGTTTTTGCTTATTTCAAGGCAGCATCCTTCTTTTATAGAGCGGGAGCTGCTGCTCGCAGGCTGTGGTGTAACCATCGATACAGCTTGGTATGTTTTTGCAAGGCGATCGTTATTAATTGGTGTAAGCGGGATAATTATTTTGGCTGCTGCATGGTATGAGCGTATAAACGCCTATATCCCCATGTCGTATGCGGGTCCAGGCTTACTCATTGTGATGCTTGTTTTGTATGTCGACCTAATATGGCTGCGTTCTATTCGCAAGGTGCGCACCCTGCAAATTACGAAAGAAATTTTCATTATTAGCAGGCAGCTTCTTTATTTATCCGATTCCTCCCTGCATGTTCATGCGAAGCTTCTAAGATGTGTACCCTTTACGAGAGCGATGCGCTATGATCTTGAACGGCTTCTGGCTGAATGGTATCACGATGCGGGCGGCGCACTTCAACGGTTTAAGCAAAGGCTCGGAACGGAGGAGGCTTTGAGCTTTGTAGAAACGATTGATGCGCTTCGACTCCATGAGAGTCCGCAATATTACGAATTGCTGCGTGTACGTATAGAGGATTATAAAGAGAAGCTGGAGCTGGCTAAAGAAAGTCGTAAGGAATCAACCTCTTATTTTTTGTTTGTTATCGCGGGAATCCCCATCTTGTATACCTTTCAAGTGTTTATATATCCATGGGTGAGAGAAGGACAGAAGCTGTTTGAATCGCTAGGCTAATCATTAATCGGTTATTTTGGAAAGGAGGTGGTAGCATGCGTAATATTTTGATGACAGTCATGATGCTTGTTGTTGTTATCGTTTTGTTTAACTCAATCATCGCTGAGGACAAGACTGGAACTAGCAGTCAGATCGAATCGCAAGGAACAGCAGCCAATACAAAAATTGGCGCTCTGCTTCCTTAAGCTCAGCTGCATAAAATTATAAAGTAGAGCGGAGGTGTTCCATTATTGCGCTCAATACTTGTATCGATGCTGCTGCTTATTGCCGTAATTATTTGCTATCAAGCAGTTGCTGATGGTGATAAGGGAATGAAGAAGCAAATCGATGGGGCAGGCAGCTCGATAARCAGCCATATTAGGGAAATGAGTCCATGAAGCAAATATTGATTTTCGTTTTGTTTGCAGGGCTTTTATGCTGGCTTATGTTTTCGCCCATTTATAAGCATGTTCTCATTGTTAGACAAGCTGTTTTGCAGCAGGAGGTCGATTATTTACTGGAAATAGGCGCTAGTGGAACCTACGGCTACATTAGCGAGGAAATGCAAGAGCAATCTAGGCAGCGTATGGCTCGCTATGGCATGCAGGCTGACCAGATCGAATATAAACTAGCTACAACGAGTGGTGTCACAGCTTCAAACCCTAGCGCCCCTGTTGTAAGAGGGACCGGCATTTCGTTGACACTTAGCTACCCGTATGAGGATTTATTTGAAATAGATCGATTAATTGGTCTGGCACCTCCGCTGCCGAGCGAGCGAATGCGGGCTTTTGGAATGAAAATGAGTGAATATTTGCCATAACGGAAAGAGGTGAATGAATCGATGTACAAGCTATTGCTTATCGTGTTGATGATGACGGTCTGGATATCGATTCATTTGCTTCAGGTTGAAGAGGAGCTTGCGATGCGCACCTTGTTCCAAAGCAAGCGAGCGATTAATCGAGCTGCGCATGCAGCTGCACAACAGCTTGATCCAGCGGCGCTTGGCAATGGCGTGCTTCGATTATCTCCAGGTGAAGCGGCAGCGGCAGCGACTTTATATTTGCGAGAAAATTTAAGGCTGGATGAACAAGGCGTGCCGCTGCCGGAATCATTTTTGAAAAAGCGAGTTGAGGTACTCGTATTTGAGATCGTAAATGATGAAAAAACTTTTCCATACCTTTATCGAAATGAGACCTTTGATTATGAGGTGACGCTTAATCGGCCGGGAGTTGTGTTGATTGTACATATCGTGTATCCGCGAGCGTTTCAAGTGATGGATCCTATTGAATGGGATATTAAGGGGGCAGCAGAGCTGGTAGCAGGTTGACGAAAATTTGGAAAATTGGTGTAATAAGAGGAGGGAAATAAATAGGAGTTGATTAACGAAGTGATGGATATTAAAGCAGATGTTCCTGCTGAGCTTATCAAACAACGAATTGAGCGATTGCAGGACGTTATGAAAGCAGAGCGAATTATTGGTTTTCTTATTACTCAAAATGTAGATCTATATTATTTTTGCGGATCTATGCAAACGGGTTATTTATTTATTCCAAGCATTGGGGAACCTACCTTTTATGTACGTCGCAGCGTTCAACGCGCTAAGCTGGAGACGGTCATTCAGGTAGAGGAGCTCGGTGCTTTTCGTGTTTTTGGAGAAACGCTGGCAAAGAACTATGCGTATTTGTTTAACAAAGGAGAGGAGCTGCGGATAGCCGCCGATCTAGATGTGCTTCCAGCGCAGCTTTACATCAAGCTGACGGAGCTGCTTGGCACATCGGGACGTTGCGAGCTGATGGATGGCTCAGCTCACATTCGGAGATTGCGAATGATTAAATCTCCATGGGAAGTAAGCCGTATCGAGGAAGCTGCCGAAGTAGTGGCACAAGCATTAAGCGAGGCGCTGAATGATCTTAAGGAAGGAATCAGCGAGCTTGAATGGATGGCGCGTGTTGAATATGAGCTTCGTATACGCGGACATATTGGTTTGATGCGCATGCGCGGATATAACCAAGAGATAACGACCGGTATGGTTATTTCGGGAGCTGCAGCAGCGGTTCCATCCTATTTTGACGGACCTGCGGGCGGACTTGGTCTTGGCGGGGCATCGCCGCAAAGCGTAAGCAGATCGATCATCAAACGCAATGAACCTATATTAATTGATATTGGCTGCTGTGTAGATGGATATGTTATTGATCAGACACGTACAGCTGTAATAGGGAAGCTTTCTGAAACCCTTCACCATGCCTACAAGGTGTCGGAGTCAGTAATTGCTGATTCTGAGAAACTTATGATTCCTGGCACGCCTTGCGCAAGGCTTTACGAGGCTGCGCTTGAGAGCTGTGCAGCGGCTAAGCTAACGGATCATTTTATGGGTTATGGTGCGGATCAAGCGAAGTTTCTAGGGCATGGCATTGGACTTGAAATTGATGAGTGGCCTGTGTTGGCAAAAGGTTTTCAAATGCCTCTGCAGCCCGGCATGGTTATCGCAGTTGAACCGAAATTCACGTTTCCGGGAGAAGGCGTGGTCGGTATTGAGAATAGCTATTTAATTACGGAGCAAGGCGCTAGGGCGCTGACTCGTTCCAAGGCGGAGCTCATTCTTTTGCCTTAACAAATAGAGGGGGAAACGATAGAAATGAATCGAAAGTTAACGAATCGGCTTCATCGTGATTATATTACGGTTTATCGCATTAGTGAGCTAATTACGAACGGTATTTTTCTCGCTTTAATCATCGCCTATTTTTCTTGTGCAACGATTTGGGATTGGACGCTAATACCAGGATGGATCGCATTATCCATTTTTGCCATCTCTTTTATTATGTTCACTTGGGTTATTCCAGAAATGAAGTATACGCGATTTTCATATGAGCTATTTGACGATGAGCTTGAAATTCAATCAGGTCTTATCTTTTTGAGCAATGTTCTTGTTCCGATGGTACGCGTACAGCATGTCGAGCTTGAGAGCGGTCCTCTGATGCGGAAGTATGATCTGGCTAGCGTATCAATAGTTACAGCTGCTACAACCCACCGAATCAGTGGTTTGAAGCAAACGGAAGCAGAGCAGTTGAAACGTAAAATTGGAATTTTGGCTAAGGTGGATGATCAGGATGAATGATCGCCGCACGCTTCATCCAATTTATATATTGTTCGGACTGCTGAATACGATTAAAGGTTTTATTCCTGTTATTTTGATCGGCGTATTGAAAGGGACCAGTTGGACTAATTTGAATTGGTACTGGTATACCGGGGCAGCCGTGTTATCTGTCGTATTATTAGTCTTTAGTTTTTTTGAATGGAAGCGTTTCGGATTTTGGCTGGAAGAGGATCGTATTATCATTCGAAAAGGCTTGTTGTTCAGGGATGAGAAAACGATCTACTATACACGTATCCACTCCGTTAACGTCGAGCAGCCACTTATACAGCGGATACTCGGGGTTGCTCAAGTGAAGATCGAGACGCCTGGCGGCAATAAGAAGGCAGATGGGATATTGCCGGCACTCTCTATAAAAGAAGCAAATGACATCCAATATATGCTTAGAAAACAAGCATCGTCGATCGTTGTACCGACTGACCCGGCTGCTGAACATATCGCGGTCAATGAACAGGCTGATGAGCAGGTTGTTGTAAAAATAAACAATAAGCCGCTTACACCGCAAGCTCCGACTGTCGAGGCCAGTACCAAAAAATCGGAGATAACGTTATCGGCTGCGCAGCTTCTTCAAGCAGCTGCGACATCGACTAATTTTGGTCTCGTAGCGGCGTTTTTGGCGGGTTTGTTTTCTTTTGCAGATGATATTATCAATCAGCTTCTCCCGGATCACTTTTTTGAAACGGTTGTCGAGGATTCAACTAGTTTAATGCCAAGCTACATACTCATCGTAATTGTTGTCGTTATTGGAATTGTGCTGGCATGGCTTCTGTCTATTGTTTTGTACGTGCTGAAGTATAGCGGCTTCTCCATTAAAAGAGATGGCAGGCAAATTGCAGTTTCTTATGGTTTACTTGAGAAAAAATCGTTTGTTTTTGACCCGAAGAAGGTTCAGGCGGTTATCGTCAACGAAGGACCGCTCCGGCAGGCGATTGGTTATGCGGAAATCCAGCTTCAAATCGTATCATCGGACAAAAAGGAACAGCTTATGCTGCATCCTTTTCTGAAGTTTTCCGATATTCAAAAAGTACTCGATGAATTTGTTCCTCAAATGAACATTCCTTCGAGAGCTAAGCTGATCGGTGCGCCAAAACGTGCCTTCATTTATTACGTTAGAATCGAATTATTGATTACTCTGCTTTTATGTACCGCATTGATCGTATTATTTAAAGCAGATGGGTTATGGTCGCTAATACTGTTGCCGATAGTTATTTTGTGGAGAAAAAGCTGCTATAACGCTGCGGGGGTTCATTTGGGAGAAGGCCAGTTAACGCTTCGCAATCGTTTTTTATCACGATCTACTTATATGGTTAGGCGCCCGCAAATTGTAACGATGAGAGTAAGCCGCTCCATTTGGCAGCAGAAAAAAAATCTGTTTGCAATAGCGGTTCGGGTTCTGGGCAGCCCTTACGAATATCGTGTGAAATCACTCGATCGTGCGGACTTGCAGCCCGTATGGAATTGGTACAGCCGCAGTCATAACAAACAATAGAATATGGTTTCCATTCAACAGCTGCGGAAGAGCTAATATTTCCGCAGTTGTTTTATTTTAAAAAAATAAATTTAAAAGCAAATGAACGAAATGTGCTAGTGAACCGTCTAAGCTACAAGTGAATGAAAAAGAGGAGGTTGCGCGCTCGTGCATGACGAGACGAAGCTAATTAAGCAAGCAGTTCGCGGCGATTCGCGAGCGCTCTCGGAACTGCTGCGACAAAATTATTCATTTCTGTATCAATACGCACTTAAAGTAACGATGAACAAAACACGTGCGGAGGATGTCACACAGGAAACGATGCTGAAAGCGATTGAAAAAATAGCGACCTTTCAGATTAAAGCCAAATTTTCTACTTGGCTTATAACGATAGCATCGAGGCTCGTTGTTGATCGAATTCGGCGAAACGAGCTTGAAAAGCATTGGGTGCAAGAGGAGCAGTCGCTCAGGTCCATTCGCTACAATACTTTGCAGCGAGGAGATGAATGGCCCGAGGCGCTTCAAGCATTAGGTGATCTGAATAGCGATACTCGAATACCGGTATTGTTGAAATATTATTACGGCTACTCACAAGAGGAAATCTCCTCGATGCTGGATATCCCAGTAGGGACAGTAAAATCAAGGCTGCATAATGGGTTAAAGCAGCTGCGGAAGGAGCTAACGGAGCATGAAGAAGCTTAAAGAGGAAACAGAGGATCAGAAGTGGTTCGATGATCAACTGCAAGAGACATTAAATCGATTTGATGCTATTCATGCACCGCATGTTCCAGAGCTGCAAAGATTCGAGGACATGGTGGATGCGCATAAGCAGCAAATGAAAAGAAAGCTATGGAAGGATCTTTTGATTTTTTGGCTGTTAGCTTGTTTAATTTTTGGAATGATGATGTGGATGTTGGATCGTAACTTGGTATGGTTCGCTGTGCTTCAAGTGGTCATTGCCGTTGGAGGCATAGGTTTTGTTGGCATAACGTTTGGTCGAAGGAAGGTGCGAACATGGAAGAGCTGAAGATCATACCGATTTGGGGATGGATTTTGCTTATCTCTGTCTTGATCGCACAATCAACGTGGCTATTCATCGATGCTCGTAAAAGGGACAGTATGCCTTGGTTTTGGGGGTTATGGGGTTTGATTCAGGCGCCGATGCCGCTTCTCTTTTATTTTATTTTTGTGCGGAGCGGATGGTTTCCACGTCGCCGTGGAAAAGGAAATGAATAGCCTGATCATTTTTAAATCGAACTAAGGGGGCTTTAAAATGAATAATCAAATCGAATTATCGGATATATTACCTATCATTGCACCAATAATCGTTATTCAATTGATCTTAATGGTGATTGCATTGGTATTGTGTGCTAAGGCGGAGAGTACACGCGGTCCTAAGCTGATGTGGGTTTTAATTATTATATTTGTAAATATTTTTGGCCCGATCGCCTTCTTTATTGCTGGAAGGAGGAATGAAAGATGAGCGCATTGCTTCAGGTGAAGGGACTCACAAAAACGTTCGGTACAGTTGATGCAGTAGCTGGAATCGATTTTTCGATTGCGACAGGCCACTGTGTTGCCCTTCTAGGACCGAACGGAGCAGGGAAAACAACAACAATTAAAATGATTACAGGCCTGCTTAAGCAGACGGCAGGACAAATGGATTTTATGGGATCTGCTCAAGCAGGCAATCATCGTGAGTTGATTGGATACTTGCCGCAATCACCGTCGTTCTATAATTGGATGACTGGAATGGAATATGTGATATATGCAGGTAAATTATGCGGTCTCAGCGCTGCAGAGGCCAAAAAACGAGCCAAAGAGTTGCTGGAGCGTGTCGGGATTTCCTCTGCTGCGAAGCGGAGAATAGGCTCCTATTCCGGAGGCATGAAGCAGCGCTTAGGTCTGGCTCAAGCGCTTGTCCATCAGCCTAAGCTGCTTGTTATGGATGAGCCCGTTTCAGCGCTTGATCCGATTGGACGCAGAGAGGTGCTTGAATTGCTGCGTGAGCTGAAGCGGGAGACGACGGTGCTTTTCTCGACGCATGTTCTGCATGATGCCGAGGAACTGTGTGATGATGTCATTATTATTCGGAATGGGAAAGTTGCGCTGCAAGGAGCGATTGAGAAGATTCGCAATGAGCATCGCAAACCGATCATTGAGCTTCAGATTGAACGTGATGCAAATTCAGAACGCTGGTTATCCTCTTATGTAGAGCGTATCCAGCCGGCCCTTACGAATAGCGGCAAAACTAGTCTCTTTCAAGATGTTCAATTGCACAATGGAATTGCACGATTTACTGTAAACGAAGTGGATGCAGCTAGACGGAGTTTGCTTGAAGAATTGACGAGAGAACAAATTAAGGTAAGCAAATTGGAGATTGGTCATTCATCATTGGAGGATTTATTTATGAGGGTGGTGACTGCATGAGTACAAAAGAAATGAGTCGTTTACAGACAGTTACTGTTCCTTCAGCTGGATCGTCAAGCTTTACTCGATACATGGTTATGGTTCAAAAGGAGCTTCTCGAACTTATGCGAAGCTTTAAGCTGCTATGGGTGCCATTAGTATTTATATTGCTCGGTATTATGCAGCCGGTATCAACCTATTTCATGCCGGTCATATTGGAGAAGGCAGGAAGTTTGCCGGAGGGAACGGTTATCGAAATTCCTACGCCGCTCGGTACTGAGGTTCTTGCACAAACACTGCAGCAATTTGGCACACTAGGGGTTCTTGTTCTCGTGCTCGTTTGTATGGGGACGGTGTCTGGTGAGCGTATCAACGGCTCAGCATCACTTATTCTTGTAAAGCCGATTTCGGTATTATCTTACATCTGCTCCAAATGGACAGCTATCGTTATGCTTACCTGGGGTTCATTTATAGCGGGGTATCTTGCTTCTTGGTACTATACAGGCTTGTTGATCGGCGATGCTCCAATGGATAAGGTGTTTAACAGCTTGCTTATCTACGGTTTATGGCTCACCTTTGTAGCAACGATTACGCTCCTTTTCAGCTCGCTGCTTCGGAGTCCGGCGGCTGCGGCGTTCTCGGCATTGGGGGGAGCTGTCATTTTATCCATTTTGACGGGGCTGTTTCCTAAGGCACTGGGGTGGAGTCCAGGCGCATTAAGCGGTTTTGCCTATCAAGCCGCGGTATCAGGTATAGAAAATAATAGTCGATTCGGTTGGTCGATTTTGATCACAATGATATGTATTGCAGCGTCTATTTGCTTATCAGCAACGGTTCTTCGCAGAAGTTCAGCTGTTGAATAATGTAATTATTCCGTCTATCAACTCTCTTCGATTGGACACCGCTATCATTTTTTAGTAGGATAGTAGTGAAAGAATCAGCGGCGAAGAAACAGGAGTTGAGGACGATGCTACAGCTAGGCACAAAGGTCGTCATTGTGGCTGACCAATATGAACAAAACCTGCCCATCGGGGAACATGGTTATATTATAGCTTACGACCGCAATGCGGATAATGTATTTGATTACGTGCTCAGAGTACCCTCTGCGAATCGTAATTTCCTTATTCCTGATGAAGATGTAGAACTTGAAGAGGTACTCATTCAAGATGAGGTTGACCGCATTGAACGTGAGGCTTTAATTGATTTTGCTCTTGCTACACATAATGAAGAATTGTTTAAACGAATTATGAACGGTGAAGAAGAAACGGAAGCGGAACCAGAGAGTACGGCAACGGAGACGCTTAGCCCAGCGGACTTTATTCGTCAGGTTAATTTAAAGGCTTGGATTTAAAAGAATAGCTTGAGCTTTGGACTGTCCTGTAAGTCACTTTGGTGACCGCGGAACAGTCTTTTTTTTATGCCTAGAATTATAGAGATTTATGTGAGCTTGTGGTGATAAAATGGACGAAATGTTATGAACCGTGGAAGGGGCTGCTGCATTGCACAGAGAGAGCGTTAAAAGATTGATCAAAATAGCAGTATTTCTACTCATTACAATTGTATTGACAGCCAGCCTGCAGGCATTAACGCAATCTAACCGAGACTTGCCGCAAGCAAAGCGGGGAGTGCTGGATTTATCTAATTGGAGCCTTGAGCAGGATGGCCCTGTTTTTCTTGATGGTGAATGGGAATTTTACGAAGGACAGCTGCTTACGCCTGCCGATTTTCACCAAAACAATTCGGGAATTTCTTATTTATCTGTACCTGCTACTTGGACAGGGAAAAACGCTAAAGGAGGTATGGCTCGAAAAGGCTTTGGGACATATCGTCTAAAGATTCTTCTCCAAGATGAAAAGGAAGGTTTGGGTCTGAAAACAAGAAGTATCCGAATGGCTCATCGGTTATTTATTAATGGCAAATTGGAAAGCGAAAGTGGACAACCATCCTCGAGCAAAAAATTGAACATACCTGGAAATACGCCTTCTAGCGCTTTTTTTCAAACCGAAACGAGGGAAGTTGAGCTTGTTATTCAGGTATCCAATTATGTGTTTGTCACTGGGGGGATCGTCAATTCGATTTCGTTCGGATTGGATTATGATATTAGCAAGATGAATGGCAGACAGCTAGGCATAGGAATTGGACTTGTTTTGATTATGGGTATGTTCGGGGCGTATCATCTTATCTTTTATTATCTTGGACGGAGGAATAAAGCTTACTTGCTTAGCGGATTGTACCTGCTAATCTTGTCTTTAGAGCGTTCACTGAATGGTGAGAAAATATTTCAACAGCTGCTTCCGAACATTCCATTCGACATCACTTATAAGCTGCTTGATTTGAGCCAAGTTTTAAGTGCTATGGTCATTATTATATTTTTTTGTTCATTTGATGCCAGGTTATTGTCGCCGAGAAACTTAAAGCTGTTTCAAACGCCATTTATCCTTTATATTGCTGCTGTTTTGCTGCTGCCGTACAGCGTTCACATTAATGTAAAAGGTTTAACTTTATATTATTTAGGGCTGTTGGTGTCGTATATCATTTTGAAAATGGCTGTATTTTACATACGCAGTGAGAGTACTTCGTCTGAAGGGAAAGAATGGCTTCTGTTCATTGGGAGCGGCGTTTCTTTGATGGTTTTTCTCATATACGATGGTCTCTACTCGACGAATGTCGTAGACACTAATTTAGTGGGAACATTCGGTATTATCGGATTTATTGTCATTATAAATATTTTGCTCGCTGTAAGATTTTCGAATGCCTATGAGAAAACTGAAATACTCTCCCGTCAATTGCTCGTTTCCAATCAACTGAAGGATGAGTTTTTGATGAGTACCTCTCATGAGATCAAAACACCTCTGCACGGTATTATGAACATGACAGCTCATTTGCTTGAGGATGAGGATCATAATTTGCAGCCAAAGCAAAAACAAAATCTTTGGTTGATCAAGGATACTTCCACTAAACTGTCTATGTTAATTCATGACTTAATTGATGTAAGCCGCTTGAAGCATGGAGAATTAAGGCTGCATATGACAGTGGTGGATTTGCGAGTAGCCGTTCAGATCGTATTTGATGTACTGCAATTCGAGCTAGCTGGGAAGTCGGTGCGATTAGACAATCAGGTGGAAGTGGATATTTGGGTAGTTGCAGATGAAAGCAGACTTAGACAGGTGCTCTATAATCTGATTTATAACGCAATTAGGCATACAGAGAACGGCTGGATAAGGGTTAATTCGAGGTTGTTGGACAATAGGGTAGCTATCACTGTTGAGGATACGGGAAAAGGAATTCCGAGCAATAAATTTTTGAAGGTTTTCGAATATTTTGAGCAGCTGGAAGAAACGCTTCCGTCGGATGGTTATATGGGAATGGGCGTTGGTCTGTACATTAGCCGCAAGCTGGTTGAGCGAATGGACGGCGAAATTCGAGTGGATTGGTCCGAGATCGGTGAAGGAACTCGTATGCTCTTTACACTGCCTAGGGCTTTAGACATTCAAGGCTATCGGGAAGCTTCGGCATCCTCAGAAAACGAAATGGTGCAGCGAGTGACAGCTGATCACGCCTCGCTCGACGTTATAGGCTATTATGATCGTACCATTTTAATAGTGGATGACGAGGCCTCCAATATTTATAGCTTATTACATATATTAAAGCAGCATCGATACAATGTGATTACAGCATTTTCGGCTAAAGAAGCGATGTTCAAGATGGACGAGCATCCTCGTGTGGACCTTGTTATTTTAGATGTCATGATGCCGGGTACTTCTGGTATTGAGCTATGCCGTACACTGCGAGACCGCTATTCGATTCTAGATTTGCCCATTCTCTTCGCGACTGTTAAGGACACACCTGCAGATATTGCGTTAGGTTTCAGGGCAGGTGCTAATGATTATATAACGAAGCCATTTGATGGTGAGACGCTGCTTGCTAGAATCCAAACATTGATTGCAATGAAAACCTCCATTCAGGAGGCCATTCAAAATGAGCTAGCCTTTCATCAGGCTCAAATTAAGCCTCATTTTTTGTTCAACGCGTTAAGCAGCGTTATTTCCTTCTGTTATACAGATGGAGAAAAAGCAGCCTATTTATTGTCGATGCTAAGTCAATATATACGCTACATTTTAGATACGGATCGATCTAATTTAGTCGTTCCTCTAGACCGTGAGCTTGAATTGATTCATGCCTATGTTGAGATCGAAAAGGCTAGGTTTGGAGAGCGGTTTACTTTTATCTCTCATGTAGATGAAGGTCTTCAAGATGTAGAGATTCCTTCTTTATGCATACAGCCCTTTGTTGAGAATGCGATCCGTCACGGGTTGTTTGATAAAGAGGGAGAGGGCACTGTTTCATTAAAGATTAATGAAGGACATGGCTATATACAAGTAACCGTCGAGGACGATGGTGTTGGAATGTCGGATATTCTGCTTAGTCAAATAACGAGCGGAGAGAAGCGGGATGGGGGCATTGCCATCGCTAATATTCGAAAGCGGCTAGAGGCCATTTCTGGTTCTGCATTCACCGTTCATTCAGAGCAAGGGAGCGGAACAAAGATAACGATGTATTTGCCTTATGGTATCGTAGGGTGAATAATCATGACGCAACACTTGGACGATATTTTGTATGAAGGATTAAAGGGGTGAAGATTATGTTTCGGGCTGTCATTATTGAAGATGAGAAGCCGATATTGGAATTGATGAAGGTTATTTTAGGACGGAATACTAATTACACCATTGTGGGAGCTTTCACTAATCCTATTGAAGCACTAGAGAAGATGGAAGACATTAAGCCCGACGTAGCTTTCATAGATGTGGAGATGCCTAAGATGAATGGGCTTGAGCTTGCACGGAAAGTACGGGCGTTAACGATACAGACAGAAATTGTTTTTACAACTGCTTACAAGAACTATGCTCTGGACGCGTTTGGAGTAGAAGCGATTGATTATATTTTAAAGCCAGTAACACCTTCAACAATTGAACGGGTGACAGAACGTTTAGTTAATAGGCAGCGCGCAACTACAATGGTCATCCCTCAAAAGGATTTATTTATGATCCAATGTTTTGGTGGGTTCGAGGTTCGCAATTCGGAAGGGGTTCCTGTACATTTTCGGACACGCAGGGCTGAGGAGCTGTTTGCCTATTTTCTGTGTCATTCGGGACGCAATATTAGCAAATGGCAGGTAATGGATTTGTTGTGGCCGGATATGCCGGAGGAGAGAAGCTCTTCCAATCTATACAATACAATTTATCTTATGAAGAAAATATTGAAAGAAAATGAACTCGGCATGAGCATTCGCAAAATGAATGATGGCTACATGATGGAAACGGGAAACCAAATGTATGATGCGCTAGCGTTCCAACGCTCAAATGTCTCTTTTGCCGAGGGGAAGCTGGATAGGGAGCAAATGGAGTATTTATGTGCGCTGTATCGAGGGCCGCTGCTGGATGGGAAAACCTATCTATGGAAAATACCACTGGAGGAAGCTTATTTTAAACAATACTCCACGATGACCAAAAAGCTAGTCGAAGATGATTTATTATCGAATGACTGGAATCAAGCGGAGCATCGCCTCGACAAATATTTGGCTGTTTATCCGCTCCATGAAGAGATGAATCAGCTTATGATCGATATTTATGAGAGACAAGGGAACAGAGAGAAGATGCTTCGACTATATACGAAATATGAGAGGGTCAGCCGCGAAGAGCTTGGAATAGAGCCGTCTTTGGATATGAAGAGCAGGTTATCTTCGTTCTAGATTCATTAAAAATATAGTTATAAACCATTAGAGCAGAGGAGTGTCCTCTGTTCTTTTTTGTTTTTTCGACATGTTGTGACGAATTGTGAGATTTTGTTGAGTTCTAATTGATAAGATTCTTCCAAACATGGTAATAGCCAATCACACGGTGGGAGAGAGGTCAAAAATATGCTTAGTTTAGTAAGGTCCAAGAAGATAATCAGTATTGTATTATTCGCGCTGATGGTCAACCTATGCTCGTCATTGTTTATGGAGGATGGGAGAAAGGTAAAGGCGGCTGGAGCTGGAGAAGTTTCTGTATTTAAAAAAGCGTATATTACAAGCTTTATCAATGGTACTGTCGATGTTGTTAATCTATCGGATCTGACTGTAGAAAAGGCTAAAATCACGGTAGGAAGTCAACCGAACAGCGCTGCGATCAACCCCAATCAGAAGCAGGTGTTCATAACCAACAGAGCAAGCAATACGGTCTCGGTTATTGATCCGGCGAAGGATGAGGTAATCGCGACCATACCAGTTGGAGTTCAGCCTCATGGCGTTGCCTTTAATAAGGATGGAAGTAAAGCTTATGTGGCAAATGACTCAGGAAGCTCGATTTCAGTTATAAATACAGCATCACTTGTAGAGGAGAAAAGAATATCCGTAGCTACGCCTATAGCGATGGCATTGGTTGGGAATGATCTTTATGTTACTAGTAGAAGCGGAAAACTTACGATTATAGATATAATAAGCGAAACAGTTGTGAAGGAAATTACCATTGAGGGGGAACTTTACGGACTCTCGGTTAATCCCTCAGGCACAAAGGTTTATGTGGCTAACTTAGTAACTAATTTCGTAAACATAATTGATACGAGTTCAAAAACTCACGAAGCGGATATACTGGTTGGCAGCAAGACAACTGCAACAGAAGTTAGTCCTGATGGCAGTAAGATATTTGCAGCACATGGCTATAATGACTCTGTGTCAGTAATCAATGCGGCAACCCTTAAAGTGGATGCTACCATAAATGTTGATGCTAACCCTTACGTCATCGGCGTTTCCAAAGATGGTCTTCAAGCGTACACGATTAATTATGGCTCGAGCAATATGAGTGTTATTAATACAACGACAAATACGGTCGTCAAAACAATTGAGCTCAGTGCGGGTCCTTTTATGGTCGGAACCTTCATGGTTCCTGTTGCTGTTGCATTGGATGCTGAACCTTCTGAACCGTCAGAGCCAGCTGATAATCAAGCTCCTGTTGTGACAGCACTAACTCCAGTTAAGGGTGCACAGAATGTTGGTGTGGATACTAATCTTAAATTAACGTTTGATGAGAAAGTAAAGGCATTGGCGGGTAAAAAGATAACGATTTGGAAACCTCGGGAATTATCAATGATTAACGGACCAGATTATCCGATCTTAATAAGCGATGCAACGTTAGTAGAAACAATAGATGCAGGTGATTCGACAAAGGTAACAGTCTTGGATAATGTAGCAACGATTAATCCAGCAGCGGATCTGGAATATCAGACGAATTATTTTGTGAAGATTGAACGATCTACTTTTACGGATATTGCAGGGAACGGCTATGCTGGATTATCCGCTGATGTCGAAATTCATGATGGTCAAGTACAGGATACAGTTACCGAATCATGGCATTTCAAAACGGGTAAGGCAGCAGATACTGTTGGCCCGGTGGCGACAACATTTGTTCCAGCGAAAGCTGCTGTGGATGTTTCCATCAGTACAGACATGACATTAACGTTCAACGAAAATGTGAAGGCTGGAATAGGCAAGAAAATAAAGATTTTTGAACCGGGCAGAGCCACACCGGATGGAACAAATCCAACGGCTCCAATTTTGTTAGAAGAAATATCTTCAACAGATACGAGCAAAATAACGATTTCTGGGAACAAAGTTACCATTAATCCAACGAAAAACATGAAAAACAATACCTATTATTATATTCTCATGGATAAAGGTGCGTTTCAGGACATATACAATAATGATTTTGATGGCATGTTCCAATTCATTCAGTTAATGAACGAAAACGTAATGTATATGGGCGAGCCAGGAAAGATATGGTTTTTTAAAACAGAAGCTGCACCAGACACAACGGCGCCTATAGCTACTGGATATTCACCAGCGAATAATGCTCTTGATGTGGCGGTAGATGCGAGTTTGCAGCTGACTTTCAGTGAGATCGTGGAAGCGATGGCGGGCAAAAACATTAGCATCCGCAAAGCAAGTGATGATAGTGTTGTTGAAACCATTGCAGCTAACGATACTGCAAAATTGACACTAGCAGGAACTAAGGCGACCATTAAATTGTCAACTAGTTTAGCTAACGATACGGGCTATTACGTTCTGATTGATGATGGAGCCTTTAAGGACAAGGCAGGCAATACGTATAAGGGCATAACAGGTAAGACGATCTGGAGCTTCAAGACAGCAAAGCGTGTTTCGCCACTAACTGTCACGACATTATCTCCTATTGATGATGCTTCAGCAGTGGCCACTAACTCCGATTTGTTGCTAACTTTTAGCGAGAATGTACAAGTGATTCCGGGTAAAAAGATTTTTATCAAGAAGCAATCTGATGACAGCATTGCTCATACTTTTGAAATTAGCAGCATAAGCGATGTAAGTGTATCGGGTAATAAAGTAAAGATAAATCCTTACCTAATGGTATCGGATGCTCCAGGGAATTATTTGGAATACAATACTGCTTACTATGTTCAAATCGAAGCGGGAGCACTGAAAAGCACGACCAGCAGTGCACAATACGCAGGTATTGCAGACAAGACAACTTGGAACTTCACTACAGGCGCTGCTCCGGAAAAAAACGAACTGAAGGTTACAGCATACTCACCTGCCGGAGGGTCAAATAGTGTTTCTCAGAGTACAGCTCTAAAACTGACGTTTAGCACAAATGTTCAGGGAGTAAACGGCAAGAGCTTTGAAATTAGAAAGAAGTCTGACAATAGCGTTGTGCATAAAGTGAGTATCGGAGAAATGGGAGTCGATATATCGGGAAATACGGTAACGATCAATCCTCCAATCCTCCCGCAACCTGGCAATGGGCCTAAGGTCGAATATTTGGAGCCAGGTACAGAATATTACGTCCTAATTGCAGCTGGAGCTTTGAAGGATAAAGACGGAAACAGCTATGCGGGTATTTCTGATAAATTAGTATGGACCTTTACCACGGAGCCAGATTTGGAACTGGATACAGACGGAGATGGTATTCCAGACTCCATTGATCCAGACGATGACAACGACGGTTTGACGGATGAGCAAGAAGCAAAAATAGGTACAAATCCGAAAGATCCAGACACGGATAAGGATGGAATCAACGATAAGGACGATCCATTCCCAACGGATGCAGCTAAACCGGGTACAGTAAACGGTGAGCTGGATACAGACGGAGATGGCATTCCAGATTCGACTGATCCAGACGATGATAACGACGGATTAACAGATGAGCAAGAAACTAAACTAGGTACAAATCCGAAAGATCCAGATACCGACAAAGATGGAATCAACGATAAAGACGATCCATTTCCAACGGATGCAGCTAAGCCGGGTACAGTAAACGGTGAGCTGGATACAGACGGAGACGGCATTCCAGATTCGACTGATCCAGACGATGATAACGATGGATTGACGGATGAGCAAGAAAAAGCAATTGGAACGAATCCAAAAGATCCAGACACGGACAGAGATGGTGTCAATGATAAGGATGATTATTATCCGTTGGATCCAACGAGATCCAGTTATTCAGGCAACAACTCGGGTGGCAACGTGACGCCAAAGCCCGATAAGCCTGATCCGGTTGAAGTTCCAGATCATAAAGAAGTCAAAGCTTATATTATTGGTCATCAGGACGGAAGCTTTAAACCAGAGAAAGGGATTACACGTGCTGAAATGGCAGCGATACTTGTTCGCATACTGGGCAAGGAAGCTGAATTATCTTCCGTGAGCAGCACGGGCGTTGATGCTGAGCATTGGGCTGCAAAATACATTGCAATTATAACCGAATTGGGTTTAATGGTTGGTTATCCAGATGGCAGCTTCAAACCAAATCAGACGATCACTCGTGCGGAAATGGCTGTTATTATTAATCGATTGATGGAGCATATTGAAACCGGCGGCAAAAGCTTCTCTGACATTAATGGGCACTGGGCACAAACGGCCATTGATCAGGGGACTGCAGCAGGAATTTTCAACGGATATAAGGATGGTACATTTGCACCAAACCGCGTTCTTACGAGAGCAGAAGCTGTTGTCATATTCAATAGACAGCAGGGCAGATCTCCTCTAGCAGGAGCAGATCAACAATGGAGTGACGTTTCGCAGAAGCACTGGGCGTATGAAGATATTCAGACTGCGAGCATCGACCATGAGATTAAAGAGCAATAATGCTAACGGTCATCTAGAGCATTTCAGTAAGAACCTGATTCTCTAAAACTAAAAAGCAGCCTGCCTCACAACAGCTTAAGTTGTGAGAGTGGGCTGCTTTTGTTTGTTTGATAAACGATTGCTTTTACGCCCAACTCTTCTGTTGGAGATCCAGTTCCTTTTATGTGGAAATTAAGAAGTGATTTGCCGTTTACATTGATGTTCTCCCTGTATGTGAGATATAATAGGAAGAATGATTACAGGAATAGGAAAGGAAGAATACCTGATGAGCATTTCACCTAAGGATGTAGACCATGTAGCAAGACTTGCGCGGTTAGAGCTATCCGATTCGGAGAAGGATCAGTTTACGGAGCAGCTCAATGCGATTTTGAAATATGCGGAAAAGCTAGAAGGCTTGGACACGGAAAATGTTGAGCCAACCAGCCATGTGCTCCCTATAACGAATGTAACGCGCGCGGATGAGAAACGCCCGTCGCTGCCGATCGAGAAGGTTCTGCTCAATGCGCCTGATGAAGAAGATGGACAATTTAAAGTACCTGCGGTGCTTGAATAATACGAATGGGTTTAATTTGAAGGGAGGAACTACTGTTGGCACTGTTTGATTTGCGCCTGCAGGATGTACATAACAAGCTTAACAATAAGGAACTGTCTGTTTCTGAGCTGGTTAGCGCATCATTTGCGAGAATTGCGGAAACTGAGCCTGCTATTAAGGCTTTTATTACATTAAATGAAGAGAATGCACGCTTGCAGGCTTCCGAGCTGGACAAGCAATTGCAAGAAGGCGGCGACCAAGGTTTATTGTTTGGATTGCCGGCGGGTGTTAAGGATAATATTGTGACTGAAGGTCTACTGACCACTTGTGCGAGTCAGTTCTTAAGCAATTACAATCCTATTTATGATGCCACTGTTGTTCGCAAGCTGAAAGCAGCTCAGTCGGTAACGATTGGCAAGTTGAACATGGATGAATTTGCGATGGGCGGTTCCAACGAGAACTCCAGCTTCTATCCAACTCGCAATCCATGGAATACGGATTATGTTCCAGGCGGCTCAAGCGGCGGATCGGCAGCTTCGGTTGCTGCTGGACAAGTTTATTTCTCGCTTGGCTCCGACACTGGCGGCTCGATTCGTCAGCCAGCTGCTTATTGCGGTATCGTTGGCCTCAAACCAACATATGGCCTAGTATCACGCTTTGGACTTGTTGCTTTTGCATCTTCTTTAGACCAAATCGGTCCGCTTACCAAAAATGTTGAAGATTCCGCATTTGTGCTGCAAGCCATTGCTGGTTACGACACAAGCGACTCTACATCAGCGAATGTGGATATTCCAGATTACACAGCAGCTCTTACAGGTGATGTAAAAGGTCTGCGTATCGGTGTGCCTAAAGAATACCTAGGAGCTGGTATTGATCCGCGTGTGAAAGAAGCGGTACTTAAAGCGCTGGCAGTATACGAATCACTGGGCGCGACTTGGGAAGAGGTTTCACTTCCGCATACGGAGTATGCAATCGCTACTTACTATTTGCTTGCTTCCTCGGAAGCATCGTCAAATCTAGCTCGTTTCGACGGCGTACGTTACGGTGTACGTGCGGAAGATCCTGCAAATCTCATTGATTTGTATAAGAAATCCCGCAGCGAAGGATTTGGCGCTGAAGTAAAACGCCGGATTATGCTTGGAACCTATGCTCTAAGCTCTGGCTATTATGACGCATATTATTTGAAAGCTCAGAAGGTGCGTACACTTATCAAGCAGGACTTTGACCAAGTGTTCAGCCAATATGATCTCATCATCGGACCTACGGCTCCGACACCTGCGTTCCGAATCGGAGAGCAAGTTGGAGATCCATTAACGATGTATTTAAACGATATCTGTACGATACCGGTAAGCTTGGCTGGCGTTCCTGCCATTAGCGTTCCTTGTGGAACGGCAGATGGCTTGCCGATTGGCTTGCAAATTATCGGGAAAGCGTTCGACGAATCGACGGTGCTGCGCGCCGCTCATGCGTTCGAGCAGCATACAGAGCATCATAAACAACGTCCGCAGCTATAAGCGGATCTATATACGTTTACGAAGGGATCGATACGAATGTCTGAACCGAACAAATACGAGACGGTTGTCGGGCTGGAAGTCCATGTGGAGCTGCATACGAACAGTAAAATCTTTTGCGGCTGCTCTACAGCTTTCGGCGCGCCGCCGAATACCCATACCTGTCCAGTATGCCTTGGACATCCCGGCGT
This sequence comes from Paenibacillus sp. 2TAB26, assembly GCF_052115145.1. Lineage (NCBI taxonomy): Bacteria > Bacillati > Bacillota > Bacilli > Caryophanales > Paenibacillaceae > Paenibacillus > Paenibacillus sp. 2TAB26. The sequence goes on along the minus strand of NZ_JBFRGC010000005.1, from coordinate 8,624 downwards.
TTTGCCGGTATTGAATCGCCAAGCCGTTGAATATGCAATGAAAGCGGCAATGGCTTTGAACTGTCAAATTGCAGATATCAGCAAGTTTGACCGTAAAAACTATTTTTACCCCGATTCGCCAAAAGCGTATCAGATTTCGCAATTCGATCAACCGATTGGTGAACATGGCTGGATTGATATTGAAGTGGGCGGAGAAACCAAACGAATTGGGATCACAAGGCTGCACCTTGAAGAGGATGCAGGCAAATTGACTCACGTCGATGGCGGTTATGCATCACTTGTCGATTTCAACCGTGTAGGTACGCCGCTAATTGAGATCGTATCAGAGCCTGATATTCGTACACCTGAGGAAGCTAAAGCATACCTCGAGAAAATCAAAGCCATCATGCAGTATTGCGACGTTTCTGATGTGAAGATGGAAGAGGGCAGCTTGCGCTGTGATGCAAATATAAGCCTTCGTCCATACGGACAAAAGGAATTTGGTACACGTGCGGAGCTTAAGAACATGAACTCCTTCCGCGGCGTTCAGCGCGGCCTTGAGTATGAGCAGTTCCGCCAAGCGGAAATTCTCGACAGCGGTGGTGAGGTCATTCAGGAGACTCGTCGTTTTGACGATGCACTTGGTAAGTCCTTCTCTATGCGCGGCAAAGAAGAAGCACATGATTACCGCTACTTCCCGGACCCGGATCTAGTACAGCTTCATATTAGTGAAGACTGGAAGCAAAGCATTCGTGCGACAATTCCAGAATTGCCTGATGCGCGCAAAGCGAGATATACGGCTGATTACAGCTTGCCTTCCTATGATGCTGAAGTCATTACTTCATCTAAGAAGCTTGCTGATTTCTTCGAGGAGAGCCTTTCTTACACGAAGGATGCCAAATCCGTATCGAACTGGATCATGGGTGATTTGCTTGGTTATTTGAATGCCAACGGTCAAGAAATTACCGATGTGAAGATTACTGGACAAGGCCTAGGTGAAATGATTGGTTTGCTTGAGAAAGGCACAATCAACGGTAAAATTGCCAAAACGGTATTTAAAGCGATGCTGGATTCAGGCAAGCTGCCACAGCAGATTGTAGAGGAACAGGGTCTCGTTCAAATCAGTGACGAAGGCGCTATTCAAGCCATCGTTAACCAGATCGTTGAAGCAAATCCGCAATCTGTTGAAGATTACAGAGCAGGTAAAGATAAAGCAATTGGCTTCCTTGTTGGTCAGGTTATGAAGGAATCAAGAGGGAAAGCAAATCCTGCACTCGTGAATAAGCTGCTTGTAGAGCGCTTGAAATAAGAGCAGTTGCACGCAAAAAGACGCGGTTCATCAACATGATGAACCGCGTCTTTCTTTTTGAATATCACTCTGGACAGAAGACCTGTAAGCTCCATACGCTGCATACAATTATGTTACAATAGCGAATATAGAAAGGTCGGGATTGTTTATGCTGCTAAGTACACTTCATAATCCTTGGTATATTAGTGAACTTCATATTTTATTAAGGCTGCTGCTTGCCTTGCTATTGGGCGGACTTATTGGCTTCGAGCGAGAACAGTCGAATCATGCTGCTGGACTTCGAACGAATATTCTAGTTTGTTTAGGTTCTTGCTTGTTGATGCTGCTATCCATGTACGGTTTCTCAGCATTTGTCGACGAGCCTAACGTACGGGTTGACCCAGCGCGACTTGCAGCCGCAGTTATTACAGGCATTGGATTTCTAGGTGCAGGTACTATTTTATTTACCGGAAAATCAATAACGGGTTTAACGACAGCGGCGTCCCTATGGGTCGTTTCTGCAATTGGATTAGCAGTCGGAGCAGGCTTTTATTTTGCATCAGCTACCGCAACGATCATGGTTCTTGTAACATTATGGGCGTTTAATAAGCTGGAAAAAAGGTATATTAGTGCAAAGAAAGAGCACTTGCTCAAAATAAAAGCTAATAATTTATCTCAAGCTATGCTTGAATTAAATAGCCTACTGACTGATCGGAAAATCATCATGAGAAAAATGCTGCTGGAAGAATGCGAGGGTGAAGAGGAAGGCGAGCAGATTTTGCTGCAGGTGTATATTACACTGCCTAAATCAGAAGCATTGTTAGTGCTCATCGATAATATAAAGCACTTGGAGGGTGTACGTTGGGTCAGCTCAGAATAAAACGAATAAAAAATAGGCTTCTCACCGTATTATTCGCATTTGCTATGCCAGGAGCAGGACATATGTATACGGGACAGCATCCGAAAGGCTTACTGTTAATTGCGGCCTTTTGGCTGGATTTGACGGCGATTGTAAGGTTAGCCGATTCAGATGGCGGCAGACATTTGCTGTTGATCGTTTATTTAGGTATTATGCTTCCTATTTTTTATTTTATTAGCGTGTTTGATTCCTTGCAAAGCGCGGATGCCGATAATAACATCCCCGTTGCAATGAATCGCACACATGGTATTTTACTTTTGGCGGCGGGAAGCGTCATGCTTATTTTAGTGAAGCCTCCACAAGCGATTTTACCCTGGATGAATGAACTAGCGGAGTTATGTGTTGGCCCGATTATTATAATCGCTTCAATATTGCTGCTGTCACGTTCAAGGAAAGGAAGAGTTATTATGTTTAAGCTGGGACGCTTTACAGCAGCGGCACTGGTATTGGTCGTGGGAGGATTGCTTCTCTGGGATCAAATTCAAGGACGGAATGATATTTCATTGCTTGGTCAATGGTGGCCGGTTATTTTTATATTGTTAGGTTTAGAAATCATTCTATACAGCATAAAGTTTAAAGACATAGAAAAAAAGCTTCGATTTGATGTTGGAGGCGCGATGATTGCTGTTGCGATTTCGTTGACCGCTTACGTTGTGACCCAATACGCGGATATTCCTTATCGTTGGCTGGATCAATTTAATGTTGATTTGAACGGGGCAGCAGAATTTGGAGAAGAGAAAGGATTTCATTATGAGAAGACCATCATTAAGGTTCCTTTAGATGAAGCGATTTCTCTCATTCGTGTTGTTAATCCCAATGGGCAAGTAACCATTCGATCGGGTGACGTACAGGAAATAGAGCTTTTGACTGCTGTGTGGGTTGATGTGCCAGGCAAAACGGAGGCTGATGCGATCGCAGAGCAATCAACAGTCAAAATTAATCCAGGCGCTGAAGTAACGTTGGAGGCGAAGGGTCAAACCTATGGCGCTAACGGCAGCAGAAAACCGAGAATGAATATGATTATTACCGTACCAATGTCTTTGTCTGATCAGGTTGAGGTTAATCAACAGCCTACAGAAACACCGTTATCCTTGGGTTCGGAAAGTATTGATACGATTGGCGAAGAAGTTGATGCGGGAGCATCTGATGTTGATTTGAACGATCAGTCCGCAACTGAAAAGCCTACGGATACAGATGCAGGTTTAAATGGTCAATCTGAACAACCGCCTCAGAATGCTGAGGAACAGAAGCCTGTATTAAAGATGAAAGTTGAATCAGGCAATGGTTCAATTGAAGTCATGAATTTGACGCTGCCAGGCGGCCTTGAGCTCCGAAGCAATAGCGGAATTGTTTCCGTAAGCAACATTAAAGGTCCTATCTCCGTCAAAGGTAATAATGGCGGAATTAATGTGAAAAGCATAACCGGTGATACCAGTCTTGAAACAAAAAATGGTACGGTTACTGCAGATTCTATTGAAGGTAAGCTTTATGCCAATACACTCAATGGCAGTTTGGAGATCAAGCAGATTGATGGAAACATTGAAGCAGAAACAAAAAACGGGAAAATCAAAATGGACGGTGCAGGCGGTTCTGTTAAAGCGGATACGCTGAATGGGAACATTGAACTAAGCAGTGCTGAAGTTAGCGGAGATTGGGATCTCGATAGCTCCGTCGGAGAGGTAAAGCTTGCAATACCGGCGAATGCTCATTTTACGATGTATGGATCGGTAACTTTCGGTAATATTGTGTCCGATTTGCCGCTTGAAGTAAGTAAGAAAACGATAAGAGGCACTATTGGCGACGGCACTTTCAGGATTCAGATTAATGCTACGAACAGCATTGCAATTAAGCAATTTGGACTATCCTAAAAAGGCGCTTTCATTGACAAACTCTTAAATAAGAACGTACAATAGCTTTAATAACTTTAAGGAAGGGCGTGAGGGGAATGGGAGCCAGCGTTAACTTAGCACTTGAGCAACTGAAGATGAATGGCGTCCGAATGACCCCGCAACGTCACGCCATATTAAGCTACTTGATGGACTCGATGTCGCATCCGACTGCAGATGAAATTTATAAAGCGCTCTCACCAGTTTACCCGAGCATGAGCGTAGCTACCATATATAACAATCTGCGTTTATTTGTAGAAGCTGGATTAGTGCGTGAGCTGACTTATGGCGATGATTCAAGCCGGTTTGATTCGGATTTATCCGATCATTACCATGCCATTTGCAAAAATTGCGGTTCAATCGTCGATTTTAATTATCCACCGCTGATTGAGGTAGAACGTGCAGCGTCACGTGTAACAGGTTTTGTGGTTGAAGGACATCGGATGGAAATTTACGGTGTTTGCTCGACTTGCAATACTAAATCAGCGAAATAATTGGCGTTATGCCTACAAGAACGTGCCGGGAAGCGATACAACGCTAATCTGCACGTTTTTTAATAGTCGAATAGTATTTTGAAGTTAACATTACAGGAGAGTGATGACTTGGAAACGATGTACAACCGAGCGCCACGCCGAAAAGGCAACAGAGGTGTTCGGAGCATAATATTGTTGTTTTTGTTAGGAGTAATAGCTGTCTTTTGTTGGTATGGATATATGCGTTTTATTCCTAACAATGAAAAGGTAGAACCAAATTATAAGTCAGAGCATCCTATATTTATTCAAGGCGTTGAAGCGGAGCAAGGAGCTATTATCGAAAATGATGAAGTTAAGCTGCCGCTTTCGGTGCTGGAGCAGGTATTAGGAGCGGACAAGCCTATAAGATATGAGCCTGATTCAGGTTCAATCATTTTGACAACTGCCAATAAGGTGCTTCACCTCAAGACGGATTCTTTAACGGCGACTATCAACCAAAAACCATATGATCTAACGATTACTGCAGAAACGTCTAATGATACGGTCTATATTCCTGCAGAACCTTTGGAGGAGTTATATGGGCTGAAAGTAGAATTCGTAAAAGAGACAGGCACAGTAACGCTGCTGAATGCAGGAGACATGGTTCAGCTCGCTGAGGCTACACCTGAGAAAGGGGCGGCTATTCGAACCGAAGCGACTATTCGAGCGCCTTTTGTTCAAAAAGTTCCTCAATCACAGTCAATAAGAATTTGGAAAGAGCAGGAAGGTTGGCTGCTTGTTCAAAACAGCGAAGGCATCATCGGTTTTATGAATAAAAAAGATGTGAAGCTTACTTCTATTGAGAAAATGCCCGAGCAGGCGTCAGAACCTCCATTTATTGCGTGGAAGGTGCTCGGCAATAAAATTAATATGACATGGGAAGCTGTTTATCAACGGAAAATCGATACTGCCAAAATAGCGCCGATGCAGGGAGTAAATGTCGTAAGTCCAACCTGGTTTGAACTTGCCGACGACAAAGGAACAATAAAAGGCAAGGCTGATCCCGCATATGTAAAATGGGCACATCAGCAAGGGATGCAGATTTGGGCGCTGTTCAGCAATAGCTTCGAGCCTGATCGAACGACAAAGGCATTAGCGTCAGTGGAAACTCGGTTCTCGATGATACAGCAGCTGATCGGCTTTGCTCAAGTATATGGATTGCAAGGGATTAATTTAGATTTTGAAAATGTACACACGTCGGATAAAGCTAACTTTGTACAATTTGTTCGGGAGCTGACTCCGCTTTTACACGAGCAAGGCTTGGTTGTCTCCGTGGATGTAACGCCCAAGTCGAATAGTGAGATGTGGTCGCTGTTTCTTGATCGTGCAGCGCTTGGCAATGTTGTAGATTATATGATGGTCATGGCTTACGATGAGCATTGGGCTGCGAGTCCAAAATCGGGTTCGGTAGCATCGCTGCCTTGGACAGAGAGTTCTCTTGTTCGTATCATGCAGGAGGATGCCGTACCAGCAAGTAAAATTATTTTAAGCATGCCTCTGTATACCCGGATATGGACTGAAAAAAAAGGGGAAGACGGTAAAATAGACGTTTCCTCAAAGGCAGTAGGCATGAAGAAGGTTAATGAGATTATTACGACTAAGAAACTTAAGCCAGTGTTTGATGCAAAAGCAGGTCAGAATTACGTGGAATATACGGAAGACGGAAATTTGATGCGAATATGGATTGAGGATGAAGTATCCATTAAAGCTCGAGTAGCGCTTGCGCGTAAATATGATTTAGCGGGTGTAGCAACATGGCAGCGTGCGTTCCAAACGGAAGCTATTTGGAAATCTATCGACGATTCTCTTAAGCTTAGGCCATAATTCATTTATAAATGTTAAATAAGAAACGCCTCCTCACATGTGAAGACATGGAGGAGGCGTTTCTTATTTTTATAATGCTGCGATCAAAAGTTGGTTTTATTAGCTTTTTACCTTCTTAGTAGAATAAAGGTTGTTTCCTAAGAAAGAATCAACCGTATATTCACTATAGGTTAAACTTGCTGTTCAGAAGGAGTAGTTGTTGCTTGTGCAGGATCAAGCGTAAGTATCGTTTTGCAATACATACAACGATCTGTTTTTCCAAGCATCTTGGTTGGACGCGAGCATTCTGGACACTGAAGCATTGTGGCGCTTGTTGACATCATGCCAGCCCAGAAATAAACGGCTACGCTGATTAACAAGGAGATCATGCCGATTACCATGAAGATAGCAGCAATAATTTTGCCTGCTTGTCCCCAAAAAACAATGCCGGCTGTTCCGAGTATCATGACTCCCATGCCAACAAGGGTGAAAACGAGTCCCCATAGACGGAATTCATTGATTTTGGCTGACTTGAAAAAGAACTTATTCATGTATTCATACCCTTCCTATGACCAATGACTTATGATTTTGAAACAGTTTCTGAGTTAGTAAGCAGGAATGTGCCTCCAACCTGTCGAAAAAGAATAAAACTGTAGAATATTATTATAGCGTAATAAAATGTGATTAGCTATATGGAGGAACCAGTGGAACATATAAAAGCGTACTTCTCGGACAGCTATCGAGATGAACCTCATTTAATCGGTTTGGCTGTTATTGAAAACCCATATCCTTATAATCCTTTAGCTGATGGATTAGATTCATTAGTACTTGTTGTAATGAATGAAGAGATTGAGCGGAATGATACGGAGCATGTCCAAATCGAGGATCAACGGGTATTGATTCGAACGATTGATTCGAATGGATTGAGTGAATGGTTGTCTGGTGGCGAAAACCGCAATATTATCGAGTGGCTAGTTCGGGGGGAGATCTTGGTGGATCGCGACGGCTATCTGAGCAGTGTTCGTGAACGTCTGCTTCAGTTTCCTGCTTCAATGCGGGAGCAAAAGCAGTTTGCTGAATTTACGGGTTTCTTAAGAACGTATTTACAAGCAAAGCAGGATCTATTGGATGGTAATTTGTTGGATGCATACAGTCATGTGCTGACAGCCTTGCATCATTGGGCTCATATCGTTCTTATAGAAGAAGGAAGGCATCCTGAGCTAACCGTGTGGAAACAGCTGAAGCGAGTTCACCCAGGAATATATAAGCTCTACGAGGAGCTAACGGTAAGCCCAGAAACATTGGAGCAACGAGTACAATTAGTTATGCTTGGCTGCGAGTTTTCCGTTATGAGCAAAATGAAAACAAGCTGCGCGTTATTATTTAATATACTTGGCAGTCGCGAAGAGCCTTGGAGTATTGCGGAGCTGCAATCACACTCCACATTAAATATTTTGCATGGTGATTTATCACTTGTTCTTCAGAAGCTTGTAAAGCGGGAGTACATTCGTGAGGTTGCTGTTATGAATGAAGCAGGAGATATAGGTGCGCTTGAACTTCGATATATGAACAACGTGAAAACAAGCTAATGATTCAACCGTTTATAATAGTAGAAGCGCATGTCATGCCCTATGTTTATAGAGGCAGGCATGCGCTTCTTTTGTTTAAAATAAAAAGTAGAAAACATGCTTGACTTATATTAGTATCAGATGATATATTAGTACTCGCCGCTTTTACAGGATACATAATCGCGAAAACGACATTTTAAAAAAAATGTCGAAAAACGAAAAAAAGTACTTGCAAAGAGATAGGCAAACGTGATATATTATAAAAGTCGCCGATACGAAATACGCGGTTGACACGAAAGAAAAGATTGCTCTTTGAAAACTGAACAACGAGTAATAACTGCCTTGCAAATCCTTCGGGATGAGCAAATATAGCGATAAAAGTTATGAGCAAGTCAAACACCAATTTGGAGAGTTTGATCCTGGCTCAGGACGAACGCTGGCGGCGTGCCTAATACATGCAAGTCGAGCGGAGTTGATGAGGTGCTTGCACCTCTGATACTTAGCGGCGGACGGGTGAGTAACACGTGGGTAACCTGCCTRTAAGACTGGGATAACATTCGGAAACGAATGCTAATACCGGATACGCGATATGGTCGCATGACTGAATCGGGAAAGATGGAGCAATCTATCACTTATAGATGGACCCGCTATCACTTATAGATGGACCCG